>DAOPXW010000038.1:0-18466 GCA_035352555.1 Oscillospiraceae bacterium | reverse complement strand
GCGCGGCGACCTTGGCATAGCCTGAGATCGCGCCGTGAACGTCGTTGGTGTGCAGAATCACGATCTGTCCCGCCATTTCGCCTTTGGCCGCAGTGGTGGCCGCGTTTGAGACTGTCAAAAAAGTTTTTTTGACAGCCTCAAATCGCCAAATTTTTTGCGAAACCGTGTCTTCGCAAAAAATGTCGCTCCACTCCCAAAGCCCTTGCGCAGCAAGGGCTTTGCGGCTATTTATCCAAATTGAGGCGGGGCTACCGCCCCCCTCACACTCCCCCCGCATCATCCCCCAAATCCGTTTCTCCTTTAGTTCTTTGACAGGCTGACGCGGGGACGGTTTTCACCGTCCCCGCGTATCTTACAAAAACTTTCTCTTTTTCAGCGGCTGGATATCCAGCAGCTTTTTCACCATCGGTTCGGAAAACATATGGCTGTAAATCTCCGGCAGGATGCGGTGGATATAGGGGCCGGGGTCCGGCGCGGAGGCCGGCTGGCGTACCATAATCTTCATGGGAATGCCGTTGAGCCTGATGTCCCCGGTCTTTACGACCCGATAGCCCACATTGTTATAAAAGCGGATGCGGCGATTCGCCGCGGCGGCGTCGGGCATCTCGGTGATTTCCAGCATCATGCCCCGGAGGCGGCCGTATTTCTGGTTAATAAGCTTCATCGCCTCCGTGCCGAGTCCCCGGCCGCGATACCAGGGCAGCACCGCGAAAAACCACAGCAGTCCGTAACCGTACAGCGATTTCGGGCACACCAGCGCATAGGCGATGGTATTTTTGATGGTGTCGTCCACCACCAGCACAAGGTCGGCGGTGTGCTGGAGCAGGGCCTTTTGAAACACGATCTCCGGCACAAGCTCGTCCTTGCTGAAATCCTCCTGCATAATGGCGTAGTACTGGTGCATTTCCCGATAACCGGCTTTTTTCAGTTTCAGCATGGTTCAGTCCTCCAAGGTCTGCGCCCTGCACAGGGCGGCGTATTCTCCGTTTTGAGCCAGCAGCTCCTCATGGGAGCCCAGCTCCACGATCCGTTCCCCGGCGACGACGGCGATGCGGTCGGCGTCCCGGACGGTGGAGAGGCGGTGGGCAATGACAATGCTGGTGCGCCCCCGGCCCAGCGCGGAAAGCGACGCCTGGATGTGCTGCTCGGTGACGGTGTCCAGCGCGCTGGTGGCCTCGTCCAGAATCAGAATGGGCGGGTTTTTCAAAAATACCCGGGCGATGGAGATGCGCTGCTTCTGGCCGCCGGAGAGCATCGCGCCCCGCTCACCGATATAGGTGTCGTAGCCGTCGGGCATCTCCAGGATTTCCTCGTGGATCTGCGCCCGGACGGCGGCCTGCACAATCTCGGCGTCCGTGGCGTCGGGCCGGCCGTAGCGGATATTGTCCCGCACCGTGCCCGCCAGCATGAACACGTCCTGCTGGATGACGCCGATGTTCCGCCGCAGGGACGCCTGCGTGACGGCGCGCACATCGTGCCCGTCCACCAGCACAGCGCCCCCGGTGACATCGTAAAACCGCGGCAGGAGCTGGCAGAGGGTGGTCTTGCCGCTCCCGGAGGGGCCCACCACCGCCAGGCATTCGCCCGCGGCAACGCGCAGGTCGATGTTTTGCAGCACGGGCTCGCCCCCCGCGTAAGCGAAGGAGACGTTTTTGTATTCCACCTCGCCGCGGACGCCGGAGAGTTCCGCGGCGTCGGGCGCGTCCTGAATCTCGGGGGCGGTGCGCATGATCTCCAGAAAGCGGCTGAAGCCCGCCTTGCCCTGGGTATACAGCTCCATGAACTCCGCCAGCCGCCGCACCGGGGAAATGAAGGCGGAGACATACAGCGTGAAGGTGACAAGGTCTATGTAGTCGAGGGCTCCCGCCATAATCATGGCCCCGCCCGCCGCGATCACCGCCACCTGCATCACGGAAAGGGAGAACTCCATGCCCGCGGAATAGGTGCCCAGCGTGCGGTAGTAGCTGTCCTTGGAGCGCTTGTAGCGGGCGTTGGCGTCGTCAAATTTTCGCAGCTCGCTCTCCTCGTTGGTGAAGGCCTTCGCCGTGCGGATGCCGGAAATGCCCGCCTCCACCGCGGCGTTGATGTCCGCCGTCTTGGATTTGACCTCCACCCCGGCGCGCATCAGCCGCGCCCGCTGAGTCAGGGTAAAGCCCACGCTCAGCGGCAGCAGCAGCGCCAGAATCACCGCCAGCCGCCAGTCGATGGTGGCCATGACGATCAGCGCGCCCACGATGGTCAGCCCGCTGATAAGCACGTTTTCCGGCCCGTGATGGGCCAGCTCCGTGATGTCGAACAGGTCGTTGGTGATGCGGCTGATGAGCACGCCCGTGCGGTTGTGGTCAAAGTACGAGAAGGACAGGGCCTGGATGTGGTCGAACACGTCCCGCCGCATATCGGCCTCCACATAGATGCCCATGCGGTGGCCCACCACGGTGATGCAGTAGTAGAACAGCGAGCGCAGCACATAGGCCGCCAGCACCACGGCCATGACAACGAAAAAGGTGCGGTACCGGCTCTCCGGCAGGAAGCGGGTCATGGCCAGCCGGGAGACGTAGGGGAAGGCCAGGTCGATGAGCGAGGCCAGAACGGCGCAGGTCATGTCGATGGCGAAAAGCTTCCGGTGGGGCCGGAAGTAGGAGAAAAAAACGGTGAGATCAGATTTTTTAAAACGTTCGTTCATTCATCTTCTTCGGCAGCGGCGCGGGGGAGAGAAAGAATCCCCCCGCCGACTGCGGCGGCAGCCCCCTTTGACGGGGGGTCATTCTTTTGCGTACTTGTCCCGCTGGGCGACCGCGAGGGCGTCGCAGCGGTTGTTGTATTCGTTTTCGGCGTGGCCCTTGACCCAGTGGCAGGCGAGCTCGTGCCGGGCCGTCAGGTCCAGCAGGCGGGCCCAGAGGTCGGGGTTCAGGGCGGGTTTTTTATCCGCCTTCACCCAGCCGCGCCGGCGCCAGCCCTCCGCCCAGCCTTTGGTGAGGGCGTCCACCACATATTTGGAGTCGGAATAGAGGTCCACGGCGCAGGGCTCCTTCAGGGCCTCCAGCGCGGCGATGACCCCCAGCAGCTCCATGCGGTTGTTGGTGGTGTGCGCTTCGCCGCCGGAGAGCTCTTTTTCCCGGCCGTTGCAGCACAATACGGCGCCGTAGCCGCCGGGGCCGGGGTTGCCCGAGCAGGCCCCGTCGGTGTAGATGGTAACATGTTTCATTCGGTTATGCGGCCCCGTTTCTCTTGCTCCTGCAAGAGAAACCGTGTCGCCCGTGAAAGAGAAGCAGGGTCAAGGGGGATTTCGATTTTCCCCCTTGACAATCCCCTTCGAAAACGACGATGAGGGGGCTGCGGCCCCCTCGTTCGATTACCCCCGGGGAACGCCGCGGCGAAAGGGACGAGGCTTGGCGCCTGCCGCCGGGGCCTGGATTGCCAATTTGGGGCCCCCACAAAATCGGCGATTTTGTGGGGAGAGGAGCCGCAGCGAAATGGACGAGGCCCGGCGCCTGCCGCCGGGACGAGGGATATGCAGCTTGCGGCGACGCCGCGGCGGCGTCATTCGTCGGCGTCGGGGGAAGGGACCTCGGTGTCCTCGGGGGGAACGTCGGCGGTGAGGGCGGAATCGCCGTCCGGCCCGTCGGCATCCTCCCGGTCGGTGCGGGCGATGGAGATGACCCGGGCGCCCTCGCCCACGCGCATGGCGCGCACGCCCTGCGTGGAGCGGCCCAGCACGGAGATGTCCGACACCGCCATGCGGATGATGGTGCCGTCGTCCGAGACCACCAGCAGATCGTCCCCGCCGTTGACGACCTTCATATCCACCACGGCCCCGGTCTTTTCCGTGACGTTATAGTTTTTCAACCCCATGCCGCCGCGGCGCTGCACGGTGTATTCCTCTTTCAGCGTGCGCTTGGCGTAGCCGTTTTCCGTGACGGACAGCAGCGCCGCGCCGCCGCCGGAGGTGCCGGCGCCGACGACATAGTCGCCGTCCCGCAGGCGGATGCCCCGCACGCCCACGGCGGTGCGGCCCATGGGGCGCACGTCGTTTTCGTCGAAGCAGATGGCCATGCCGTCCCGGGTGGCGATGAACACGGTCTCGTCCCCGCCGGTCTGCCGCACGGAGATCAGCTCGTCCCCCTCGTCCAGCGTCAGGGCGCGGATGCCCGTGGAGCGGATGTTCCGCAGGGCGGTCTGCTCCATGCGCTTGACGGTGCCGTTCTTGGTAATCAGCACCAGATAGCTGCCCTCGTCGATGCTGCGGCCGTGGAGCATGGTGGCGATCTTCTCGCCCGGCTCCAGCGGCAGGATGTTGACGATGCTGCCGCCCCGGGCGCTGCGCTCCGCCCGGGGAATCTTATAGCCCTTGCGGACGTAGACCCTGCCCAGATTGGTGAAGAACAGGATATGGTCGTGGGTGGAGGCGGCAAACACCGTTTCCACATAGTCCTCCTCCCGGGTGGTCATGGCCCGGACGCCCTTGCCGCCGCGCTTCTGGGCGTTGTATTCCGTGGTCTCCAGCCGCTTGATATAGCCGTTGTGAGTGAGGGTGAACACGCAGTCCTCCTCGGCGATGAGGTCCTCGTCGTCGATATCCTCCCACACGTCCTCGATCTCGGTCAGGCGCCCGTCGCCGTACTTGTCGCGGATCTCCAGAAGCTCGGTCTCCAGCACGGCCCTGATCTTTTCGGGGTCGGCCAGCAGCGTCTTGTACTCGGCGATCCGGAGCTCGAGGTCCCTGTATTCGGCCTCCAGCTTTTCGCGGTTGAGGCCCTGCAGCGCGATGAGGCGCATATCGCAGATGGCCTGGGCCTGGACATCGTCCAGCCCGAAGCGGTCCATCAGGTTCTGCTTGGCGTTGTCGTAGCTGCTGCGGATGATATGGACGACCTCGTCGATGTTGTCCTGGGCGATGAGCAGGCCCTCCAGCAGGTGGGCGCGCTCCTCCGCCTTGCGGAGATCGTATTTCGTCCGGCGGACGATGATCTCCTCCTGATAGGCGAGATACGCGTCCAGAATGTGGCGCAGGGACAAAATCTTCGGCTGGGTCTGGTTGTCCACCAGCGCCAGCATGTTGATGGAAAAGCTCACTTGGAGCTGGGTCAGGGTGAGCAGGTGGTTCAGCACCACCTGGGGCACGGCGTCCCGCTTGAGCTCGACGACGATGCGCATGCCGTTGCGGTCGGTCTCGTCCCGCAGGTCGGAGATCCCCTCCAGCCGCTTTTCCTTGACCAGATCGGCGATGGAGGCGATGAGCTGGCGCTTGTTGACCTGATAGGGCAGCTCGGTGACGATGATGCGGGTGCGCTTGTCCTTGCCGTATTCCTCAAACTCGGTGCGGGCGCGGATGAGGATCTTGCCCCGGCCCGTGGCATAGGCCTGCCGGATGCCGCTTTTGCCCATGATGATGCCCCGGGTGGGGAAGTCCGGGCCGGAAATGCAGCCCAGCAGATCGTCCAGCGTGGCGTCGGGGTTTTTCAGCACGCACACCGCCGCGTTGATGACCTCGGTGAGGTTGTGGGGCGGGATGTTGGTGGCCATGCCCACGGCGATGCCGTTGGAGCCGTTCACCAGCAGGTTGGGGAAGCGGGAGGGGAGCACCCGGGGCTCCAGACGGGTCTCGTCGAAGTTGGGGTCCCAGTCCACGGTGTCCTTGTCGATGTCCCGGAGCATCTCCTCCGCCATGCGGGCCATGCGGGCCTCGGTATAACGGTAGGCCGCGGGGGGGTCGCCGTCCACGGAGCCGAAGTTGCCGTGGCCGTCGATGAGGGGATAGCGCATGGAAAAGTCCTGCGCCAGGCGCACCAGCGCGTCGTACACGGAGGCGTCGCCATGGGGATGGTAGCGGCCCAGCACGTCGCCCACGGCGGTGGCGCACTTGCGGTAGGGCTTGTCCCGGGTGAGGCCGTCCTCGTACATGGCGTAGAGGATGCGGCGGTGCACGGGCTTCAGACCGTCGCGCACGTCGGGCAGGGCCCGGCCCACGATGACGGACATGGCGTATTCGATGTAGCTGGAGGTCATTTCGTGCACAAGCTCGGAATTGACGATGGCCTGATCGGGATAGGCGATCTCCTCCGGCTTGTAGTCTTTGTTTTTAGCCATTGTTCAGGATCATTCCTTTCGGTTTACTGCGGGTCGGTTTCTTCGCCGTCGGTCACGAAGGGGTCGACGGGGGCGTCGTTTTTGGCGCAGGACTTGGCGAGGGCAACGCCCACGACGACGAGGGCGATAAAGTAGACGGCGAACACGGCGCCGCCGTAGACCATGAGGATATAGTCATAGCCGCCGTGGGCAATGGCCGCGATAAGCCAGGCACTGGCGCCGTGGGTTTTCGCCGCGGGCAGGTCGCCCCGCATGGCCAGGCACTTGGCCTGCGCATAGCCAGCGCCCATAATGACGCCGAAGGTGGCGTGCGCCGGAATGGCCATGACCGCGCGGGTCACCGCCACGCCCACGCCGTAGTCGAACACGTACAGCACGTTTTCGATGGCGGCAAAGCCCAGCGAGGCAAACACCGCGTAGACCACGGCGTCGAACTTGTAGTTGAACGCGGGGTCGCGCCAGGTGAGGCGGCGGAGGGCGGCGTATTTCATGCCCTCCTCGATGAAGCCGGGGATCATGAAATAGCTGAGAAAGAGGTAGAGGGCCCGGCTGCCCCTGAACTGCTCGGCAACATCCTGCCCCCAGAGCTCCAGTACCATCACCGGCAGGGCGCACAGCACGCCCCACACGAAAAGCCGGATCAGCAGCGGCCGGGGCTCCGGCTCCACGCGGTCCATCCTGTACACCATTCTCAGCAGAAGGAAAGGCGGAAGAAGCGCCGCGCACAGGACGATGATCAGATGTTCAAGTCCCATATCAGTAATCCAGATTCACCGCGTATTTCGCGTTTTCCTCGATGAACTCCTTGCGGGGCTCCACCTGCTCGCCCATGAGAATGGTGAAGGTCTCGTCCGCCTTGACGGCGTCCTCCAGCGTGATGCGCCGCAGGGTGCGCTTTTCGGGGTCCATGGTGGTCTCCCACAGCTCGTGGGGGTTCATTTCGCCCAGGCCCTTGTAGCGGCTGATGTCGATCTTCACATTGGGATTGTCGCCGCGCATTTCCGCGGAGAGGCGGTCGCGCTCGGGGTCGGAATAGGCCACGCGCTGCTGTTTGCCGCGGGAGAGCTTATACAGCGGCGGCACCGCGGAGTAGACGTAGCCCTGCTCGATGAGCGGGCGCATGAAGCGGAAGAAGAAGGTCAGCAGCAGGGTGCGGATATGGGCGCCGTCCACATCGGCATCGGCCATGATGATGATCTTGTGATAGCGCAGCCTGGTGAGGTCGAATTCCTCCCCGATGCCGGCGCCCAGCGCCACGATGACGGGGCTCAGCTTGTCGTTGCCGTAGACCTTGTCCGCCCGGGCCTTCTCCACGTTGAGCATCTTGCCCCACAGCGGCAGGATGGCCTGGAACCGGGAATCGCGCCCCTGAGTGGCGGAGCCGCCGGCGGAGTCGCCCTCGACGATATAGAGCTCTGTGAGGGAAGCGTCCCGCTCGTTGCAGTCCCGGAGCTTGTCCGGCATCTGGCCGGATTCCAGCCCGGTTTTGCGGCGGACGGATTCCCGGGCCTTTCTGGCGGCCTCCCGGGCGCGGTTGGCCGTGAGGGTCTTATCCAGAATGGCCTTGCCCACGGCGGGGTTCTCCTCCAGAAACTGCTCCAGCTTGTCGGACACCAGATTGTCCACCAGTGTGCGGATCTCGGAGTTGCCCAGCTTGGCCTTGGTCTGGCCCTCGAACTGGGGGTTGGTGAGCTTGACGGAGATCACCGCCGTGAGCCCTTCGCGGCAGTCCTCGCCGGAGAGGCTGTCGCCCTCCTTGATGACGTTGACCTTTCTGCCGTAGGCGTTCAGCACCCGGGTCAGCGCCGCCTTGAAGCCCGTCTCGTGCATGCCGCCCTCCGGCGTGTGGATGTTGTTTGCGAAGGAGGCGATGACCTCGTTGTAGCTGTTGTTCCATTGCAGGGCCACCTCGGCGAGACCGTCGTCCTTCTCGCCGGACATATAGATCACGTCCGGGTGGAGGGGCTCCTTGTTGCGGTTGATATAGGCGACGAATTCCCGGATGCCGCCCTGATAGCACATCTCGTCCCGCGTTTCCCGGCCGGGGCGCTGGTCCTCGGTGGAGATGTGCAGGCCGCCGTTCAAAAACGCCTGCTCGCGCATGCGGGTGTGGAGAATATCGTAATCGTAGACCGTGTCCTCGAACATGATGGGGTCGGGCTTGAAGCGCACCACCGTGCCGGTGTGATCGGTCTCACCCACCACGGCCATGTTCTCCACGATGCCGCCCCGGGAGAACTTCATGCGGTACTGCCGGCCATCCCGGTGGACGGTGACCTCCAGCCACTCGGAAAGGGCGTTGACCACGGAGGCGCCCACGCCGTGCAGGCCGCCGGAGACCTTGTAGCCGCCGCCGCCGAATTTGCCGCCGGCATGGAGGACGGTATACACCACCTCCAGCGCGGGCTTGCCGGTCTGCTCCTGGGTGTCCACGGGGATGCCGCGGCCGTCGTCCGTGACGCGGATGATGTCGCCGGGCTCGATGACCACCTCGATGTGCCGGCAGTAGCCGGCCAGCGCCTCGTCGATGGAGTTGTCCACGATCTCATACACCAGATGGTGCAGACCGGAGGACGAGGTGGAGCCGATATACATGCCGGGGCGCTTGCGCACGGCTTCCAGCCCTTCCAGCACCTGAATCTGCGAGGCGTCGTATTCCTGTTCAACTTTATCGGTGATTTCAGACATAATGATCTTCCTTTGTCGTTATTTGGGAATGGGGGGCGCTCTTATAGGATATCCTCCTGAGAACGCTTTAACAGCGTGGCGGGGGAGAGTTGGCTGAGATAGAGGCTGGGACGGCCGCTCTGCCCGCACAGAAGAAAGGAGCGGGGGATATCCTCCGCCGCGCTGACCACCTGCCCGGCCTTTTCCGCCCGGGCCAGAAAGTCCCGGGTGATGCGGGAGCCGGTGGTATTGTCCAGGTCGAACACGCCCAGCACGTCGGAATCCCGGACCAGGAAACCGTTGCCCAGATGGAGATACATCAGCGGATCCGTCCCTTCTCCACCTGCAGCACCCGGCCGCCGGTGCGTTTGGAAATGCCCCCGTCCTCGCAGCAGGTAATCAGCGTCTGGCCGCCGCCGATGCGGTTGAGGACGAATTCCTGCCGTTTGGCGTCCAGCTCGGAAAGGACGTCGTCCAGCAGGAGGATGGGGTATTCGCCGGTCTCGGCCAGATGAATTTCCCGCTCTGCCAGCTTCAGGGACAGCGCCGCCGTGCGGGTCTGCCCCTGGGAGGCGAAGGCCCGGGCCGGGCGGCCGTCGATGGAAATGTCCAGGTCGTCCTTATGCGCGCCGGTGAGGCACTGGCCGCAATCCAGCTCCGCCTGGCGGTGGGCCTCCTGATGGTCGCACAGGGCGTAAAAAATCTCTTTCGCCGCGCCGAAGGGGTCTTTGACCGTGCCGACGGTGCGGTAGGCGACGGCGAGGGCTTCGCCGCTGGAAAAATCGGCGTGGATGGGGCGGGCGGTCTCGTCCAGCCGGGCGGCGAAGGCCGCGCGGTAGCGGATGAGCTGGGCCGAAGCGCGGCACATCCCGTCGGAAAACTCGTCCAGCGTGTCCAGCAGGGAGGGCTTGTCGTGCCAGTCCCTGAGGATGCGGGTCTTCTGCTCGTAACAGCGGTTGAATTCCGCGAGATAGCCGGCGTAGCGGGGACGGATCTGGCTGATGGCGGTGTCCATCAGCCGGCGGCGGGCCGCGGCGCCCTCTTTGATCAGCTCCAGATCGTCCGGGCTGAAAAGGACGACGCTGACGGTGCCGGAGAGCTCCGCCGCGGTCTTGCGCACGGAGTTGACGGTGATGGTCTTGCGCACGCCGGGGCGGAGGATGAGCTTGACGGTCTGCTGCCGGTCGTGGCTGAAAACCTCCGCCAGAAGCTCGGCGGAATCATAGCCGAAGCCCACCAGCTCCCTGTCGAAGCGGGTGCGGAAGGAGCGGCCCATGGCCAGCAGGTACACGGCCTCCAGCAGGTTGGTCTTGCCCTGGGCGTTGGCGCCGAAGATGACGTTGGTGCCCGGGGAAAATTCCGCGGTCTCCCAGTCGTAGTTGCGAAAGCCGTTCAGGGCGATCTTTTCAAGATTCATGACCGGTCACGCGCAGCGTCTCGCCGTTGATTTCCACCGTGTCGCCGGGGCGGAGCTTTTTGCCCCGCAGGATGCAGACCTCGCCGTTGACGCGGACAAGCCCCTCCTCCACGGCAGCCTTGGCCTCACCGCCGCTGGAGAAGAGCGCGGCGTATTTCAGCAGCGCGTCCAGTTTGATAAATTCTGTAGTGATGGCAACATTCCGCATTTTTTCAGTCTCCCGCGCGAAGGCGCACCGGCAGGATCATGTAAACGAAGCTCTCCCCGCCCTCCGCCGGGGTGAGAATGCAGGGGGAGGAGCCGGTATTCAGGGAAATGGTAAGCTTGGCGGCGGGGGCGGCCTTCAGCGCCTCCATCAGATAGCGGTCGTTGAAGCCGATCTCCAGATTGTCGCAGGCGCCCTCGCAGGCACAGACATCCTCCGCCTTGCCGATGGGCGTGACGCACAGAAAGCCGATGCTGCCGTCGCCGAAGGTGAGGCGGATGGGATTTTTTGTCTTTTCGTCAATAATCAGGGAGACGCGGTCCACCGCGCGCATGAATTCGTCTCGCTCCACGGTGATCCTGGAACGGAAGTTCTCCGGGATGGCCTTTTTATAATTGAGAAAATCGCCCTCCAGCCGGCGGGAGACGATGACCGTCTTGCCCACGGTGAAGGTGATATGCTTGGTGCCGACGGCGATCTGAACCTCGTCCGTATCGGCGCAGACGCGCTCCACATCGGTGAGGGCCGCGCCGGGGACGATGAACTCCTGATGGCCGCCCTCCCGCTCCAGCGCTTCCCGGCGCAGGGCCAGACGGTAGCCGTCCACCGAGACCAGCGTGAGGGCCGCGCCGTCGATCTCAAACAGGGTGCCCATATAGACGGGGCGGCTGTCGTTGTCGGAAACCGCGAACAGCGTCTCGTTGATCATGCTCTTGAGCATTTTCTGCGGCAGCGTGACCGCCTCGCCGTCGCTGACGGTGGGCAGCTCGGGATAATCCGCGGCGTCGATGCTCATGAAGGAGAATTCAGTTTTGCCGCATTTCACGGAGGTCATGCCGGTCTCGTCCGCGGAGATGGTGACGATCCCGTCCGGCATGCGGCGGATCATCTCACCGAACAGGCGCGCGCCCAGCACCACGGAGCCCGGCTCGGCCACATCGGCCTCCAGGTAGGTGTAGATGCCCTTTTTCAGGTCGTAGCCGGTAATCTTCACGTCGCTGCCGGCTTCGATGAGCAGACCCTCCAGCGCGGGGATGGGGCTTTTGGCCGCGGCCGCCCGCGCGGCGGTGGCGGTGGCGTTCTGGAGCAGATATTTTTCACAGGAAAATTTCATGACAGGTATCCTCCCGATGGAATTTTTTGATGTCGTTTCAGGTAGAGAGAAAGGATAAAAAATTCAGTAGAGTCAGTAGTAGAAAAAAAAACGGTGGGAAAGAGGGGAAAAGGCTTGAAAATAAAGAGGAAGAGGTGTGGGAAAAAAGGTGGGGAAAAAGAGCGGGTTTGAACAGGAAAAAAGCGGTAAAAACGGTTTTAACGGAGACCAACAGCGATGGGGTGTGCAATCCACAGCGGCGTGTGGAAAAGTCAGGCCAGAGAGCTGATGTTGGAGGTGATGTCGCGCACGGTGGCGGCGGTCTCCGGGCTGGATTTGATCAGGGCTTCCACCTTGCGGATGGAGGCCAGCACCGTGGCGTGGTTGCGGCTTTCGTATTCCGCGCCGATGTCTTTTAAGGAGAGGTTGGTCAGCGTGCGGATGAGATACATGGAAATCTGCCGGGCCGAGGCCACGTTTTTGCTGCGGTTCTGGCCGCGAAGCTCCTCCTCCGACAGCTGATACCACCGGGCGGTCTCCTTGATAATGACCGCCGGGGTGGGGATGACGTTGCCGATGCGGGTGACGTCCTTGATGGCGCGTTTGACGGAATCGATATCGATGGTGTCGTCCAGAATCTCGCGGTAAGCCGTGAGCCGCTTGATGACGCCCTCGATCTGGCGGACGTTGGCGGTGATGTTTTCCGCGATGTATTCCACGGCCTCGTCCGACAGGATCAGGCCCAGCTGGGAGGCCTTGTTGCGGGTGATGGCCATGCGGGTCTCCATGTCGGGGGGCTGGATGTCCGCCATGAGGCCGCCCTCGAACCGGGTACGGAGGCGGTCGTCCAGCAGGGCCATGTCCAGCGGCGGCCGGTCGGAGGTGATGACGATCTGATGGCCGGCCTCGTAAATGTGGTTGAAGGTGTGGAAAAATTCCTCCTGCGTGGCGGTCTTGCCCGCGATGAACTGAATATCGTCCACCAGAAAGAGGCCAACGCCGCGGTATTTTTCATGAAAAGTGTCCGTGGCGCCGGTCTTGATGGCGGTGATGAGCTGGTTGGTGAATTCATCCCCTTTAATATAGGCGATCTCCATGGCGGGCTGGTTTTCGTGGATGTAGTGGCCGATGGACATGAGCAGGTGGGTCTTGCCCAGGCCGGAGGAGCCGTAAATAAACAGGGGGTTGAATTTTTTGCCGGGGTTTTCCGCCACGGCGATGGCGGCCGCGTGGGCAAATTTGTTGGAGTTGCCCACGATGAAGCGGTCAAAGGTGTAGCCCGCCATCTCGGGCATCATGTCCTCGTCCTCGGCGTCCTCGGCGCGGTAGTCGTTGATCTCGTCTCCCGCCAGCACCCGCAGGTCGAAGGGGGAGGAGAAGAGATCGGACAGCGCGGTCTTGATGGCGTCCCCGAAGCGGCCCACGATAATGTCCCGTTTGAAAACGGAGGGGCTGTGCAGCACCAGCGTGGAATCCACCAGCTCCACGGGCTCGCAGTCCGAAAACCAGGTGTTGATGGCTGTGGGTGTCAGGCTCTGAGAGAGGATGGCCATGACCTGGGCCCAGATATCGTTGAGTGAATTCATGGATCGTTTTCCCTTTCTGACAGGGTTTCAAATTAAATAAATGTAACTATAGTATTATATCATGGCCGGAGATTGTTTTCAATATATATTTAATATGTAATTAGTATAGATAATCTTATATAGAAGTAATGACCTAGCGGAAAATGGCGGCGGAGAGGATTTGATTTCGACGGGAGAATCTGCTATACTGTCCCCGGACCTGAGCCGCCGAACGAATTCAGGAGCTGCCGCGTGAACATTTGCGTACAGGAAATTTTAAGAAACCGCGAGATTGCCGCCCTCCCATCCCTGCTGGAGAGCGGAGGACTTCCCGCGCTCATTTCCGGTTTGTCCTCCATCCACCGGGCCAATCTGGCGGCGGCGCTGCAGGAGCGGCTGGACCGGCCGCTGGTGGTGCTCTGCCCCGACGAGGCCGCCGCCGAAAGCATGGCCGGAGACCTCTCCGCCATGCTGAAAATACCCGTGACGGTGGTGGGCGGGCGGGACTTTACCTTCTATTCCACCGTGGCCGCCTCCCGCCAGACCGAGCAGAAGCGCCTGCAGGCGCTGGCCGCGCTGGCTGGCCGGGAAGCCACTGCCGCGGTATTTTCCGCGGCGGGCCTGCTCCAGCGCACCCTGCCCCCGGAAACCCTGCTGAGCGCCGGTACGACCCTTAGGGAGGGCGGCAGCTGCCCCATCGAGGATGTGGAGGACGCCCTTGCCCGCTGCGGCTATCAGCGGGCCGGCCAGGTGGAGGGTCCGGGCCAGTTCGCCCGCCGGGGCGGCATTCTGGACTTCTTCTCACCGGCCTACGACAAGCCCGTCCGGATTGAATTCTGGGGGGACGAGATCGACTCCATGGGCCTGTTCGACACCGCCAGCCAGCGGCGGGTGGAGGCGCTGGACCGCTGCCGCATCCTGCCCGCGGCGGAGACGCTGGTCTCCCTGTGCCAGGGGGGGCGGGGCAGTCTGGCCGCCCGGCTCGGGGAGTACGCCGAGAAATGCGAAAAGAAAAAAACCAGTCCCCAGGCCCAGGCGCTGGCCAAAACGCTGCGGGAGGACGGGGAGAAGCTGGGCGGCGGCGCCCAGCTCTCCGACGCCGACCGCTATCTGCCGCTGATCTATCCCTTCGCCTGCGGACTGGATTATCTGCCGGAGGACGCCTTTATTGTCCTTTCGGAGCCGGTGCGCACCGCCGACCGGGCCAAAGCGTGGATCAGGCAGACGGCGGAGGACGTGAAGGAGCTCAACCGCCGGGGCGTGGTGGCCGCGTCCCCGGACAGCTTTTATCAGGGCTGGGACGAGGCCTGCCGGGCGATGACGGAGTTTCCGCTTTTCATGGCGGACGCCTTCACCGTGGGCCGCTACCCCGTGGAGCCGAAAACCATGCTGAGCATCCAGGCCAAGCAGCTGCCCTCCTACGGCGGCTCCGCCCAGACCGCCGCGGAGGATGTGCGGGCCTATCTCCGGCAGGACTACGCCGTGACAGTGCTGGCCGGCGATCTGCGCCGGGCCGGGGTGCTGAAGGGCTTCTTTGAGAGCCACGGCCTTCAGGCCCCCGTGATCGAGCCGCTCACCGAGCGGCCCCGGGCGGGGACCTGCGTCATCACCACGGGCGCCCTCTCCGCCGGAATGGAATTTCCGCTGCTGAAATCCGTGCTGCTCACGGATTCCCAGCTGGTGCGGGTGAGGGAAAGCGCCGCCGGCCGGAAAAAGAAGCTGCCCGGAAACCAGCAGAAGCTGACCAGCTACACCGATCTGACCGTGGGCGACCTGGTGGTCCACGAGCGCCACGGCATCGGCCGTTTTTCCGGCATCGTGAAGATGACGGTGGACGGATTTGAAAAGGATTATATGAAGATCAGCTACGCGGGGACGGACTGCCTGTACGTCCCCTGCACGCAGCTGGACCTGGTATCAAAATATATTGGCGCCGGGGGCGAGGACCGGCCCGTGAAGCTGTCCAAAATGGGTGGCGCGGAGTGGGCGCGCAGCCGCTCCCGGGCCAAGGCCGCGGCCAAGGATCTGGCCAAGGGCCTTTTGCAGCTCTACGCCGAGCGGCAGCGTGTCCCGGGCCACGCCTTTTCCCCGGATTCCGAATGGCAGCGCCAGTTCGAGGAGAATTTCAGCTACACCGAGACCGACGATCAGCTGCGCTCCGTGGCCGAGATCAAGGCCGACATGGAAAAATCCGCGCCCATGGACCGGCTGCTGTGCGGCGACGTGGGCTACGGCAAGACCGAGGTGGCGCTGCGGGCCGTGATGAAGTGCCTTCTGGACGGCAGGCAGGCCGCCCTGCTGTGTCCCACCACCGTGCTGGCCCGGCAGCATTTCCAGACCGCCGAACAGCGGTTTTTCGGCTTTCCCACCAACATCGCCCTGCTGAGCCGCTATCAGACCGGCGCGGAGCTGAAAAAGGCGCTGGAGGACATCCAGTCCGGCAAGTGCGATCTGGTCATCGGCACCCACCGGCTGCTGCAGAAGGACGTGAAATTCAAAAATCTTGGACTGCTGGTGGTGGACGAGGAGCAGCGCTTCGGCGTGACCCACAAGGAGCATATCAAGGAGCTGTCCCGGGGCGTGGACGTGCTGACCCTGTCCGCCACGCCCATCCCCCGCACGCTGAATATGGCCCTGTCCGGCATCCGGGACATGTCTACCATCGAGGAGCCGCCCCAGGACCGGATGCCCGTGCAGACCTTCGTGATGGAGCACGACTGGGGCGTCCTTTCCGACGCCATCCGCCGGGAGCTGCAGCGGGGCGGACAAGTGTACTACCTGCACAACCGCATCGACAATATCGAAAAGACCGCCCGAAAGCTCCACGAGCTGCTGGGCGACGACGTGACCATCGCCGTGGCCCACGGCCGGATGGACAGGGAGGCGCTCTCCTCCGTGATGGAGAGCGTCTCTGAAGGAAGGACACAGATCCTGGTGTGCACCACCATCATCGAGACGGGCATCGACATTCCCAACGTAAACACGCTGGTCATCGAGGACGCCGACCGGATGGGCCTGGCCCAGCTGCACCAGATCCGCGGGCGGGTGGGGCGCTCTACCCGGCGGGCCTCCGCCTACCTGACCTTCCGGCCCGACAAGGTGCTGTCGGAGATTCAGGAAAAGCGGCTGAGCGCCATCCGGGAATTCGCGGAGTTCGGCAGCGGCTTCAAAATCGCCATGCGCGATCTGGAAATCCGCGGCGCGGGGAACCTCCTGGGCGCGGAGCAGTCCGGCCACATGATCGACGTGGGGTACGAGATGTATCTGAAGCTGCTGGAGGAGGCCGTGCTGGAGGAGAAGGGCGAAAAGCCGGAGGCGCGGTGCGAGTGCGACGCCGATCTGGCCGTGGCCGCCAACATCCCCGACCGCTACGTGCCCGGTCAGGAGCAGCGGATGGACCTGTACCGGCGCATCGCCCTCATCCGCACCGAGGAGGAGGCCGACGATCTCACCGACGAGCTGATCGACCGCTTCGGCGACCCGCCGGGCAGCGTCAACACGTTGATCCAGGTGGCGCTGCTGCGGGGCGAGGCCGGCCGGGCCGGCATCACCGACATCACCCAGAAGGCCGGGTACCTGCGGTTCACCGTGCGGGACTTCGACATGGAAAAAGTGTCCGTGCTGTATGCACAGCCCCAGTACAAGGGCCGGCTGAAGGTGGAGGCGGGCTCCCGGCCCTGCCTGAGCCTGCGGCTTGGCGCCAAGGCGCGGGTCATCGAGGAGGCCCGGCGCTTCACCGCCGACTGGGGCGCGTGAGCGGCGGCGGGCGGCCGGCGGGGCAGCCGAAAGGCGGCGCGGAAAATCGGAGAATGTGTGAACATTTGGGGAAACGCTTGTAGAACTTTTTTCGCGGTGATACAATAAATCAATTGTTTCGATAAGGAGACTTGCTTATTATGAAAAAGATCGCGGCGATCGCGGCGGCGCTGTGCCTGCTGGCCGGCTGCCTATCCGGCTGCGGCAGCACGGAGATCCGCAGTTATTCCAAGGAGGGTGACGCCTCCGCCCGGGACATGTCCTCCGTCTACAAGGCCTACGACCCCAAGACCGTGGTGCTCACCGTCAACGGCGACAAGATCACCTGGCAGGAATATTTCTACTGGCTCAACTCCATGGTGCTGTCCCTGGATCAGGAGAACAAGACCCAGATCGAGGACTGGACCGCCGCCAGCGGCAAAGAAGAGGGCAAATCCTACGCCCAGTACGCCGCGGAACAGATCAAGCAGGCGATTTTGCAGTACCACGTGGTCAACGCCAAAGCCGCCGAAATGAAAATCACCCTCACCGACGCCGATCAGGAGAGCCTGAAAAGCACCCTTCAGACCAACATCACCAATTATTGCGGCAGCAGCGGCACCGAGGACCAGTTCAACACCTACCTGGGCACCCTGTATATGACCCGGGATTACTACGATTACATCAACCGCGTGATGCTGCTGTACTACGACATCTTCGACAGCGTCATGGGCGCCAACGGCGAGAAATGCTCCGACGACGAGACCATGATCTTCGCCCAGGACAACAGCTACATCACCGCCGACCATATCCTGTTCTCCACCGAGGATTCCAGCGGCAACGCCCTGAGCGACGACGAGATCGCCCAGAAGAAGGCCGATGCCCAGAAGGCGGCCGACGAGCTGCAGGGCATCACCGATCAGGCCGCGCGGCTCAAGCGCTTCAAGGAACTCAAGGCGAAGTACACGGAGGACACCGGCGCAACCTCCTATCCCGACGGGTATTGCTTTACCAAAGGGCAGGTGGTGGACGAGTTCCAGACCGCCGCCGAGGCGCTGAGCGAGTACGAGGTCTCCGCCCCCGTGAAGTCCGATTACGGCTACCATGTGATCCTGCGCCTGCCCAATACCCCCGAGAACATTGTGAGCGTGGGCAGCGACGGCACCACCCGCACCCTGCGGTATTACGCCGCCGTGGACCGCTTCAACACGCTGGTGGGCACCTGGATCGGGGCCGCCGACGTGCAGTGGCAGGGCGACTTCGCCAAGCTGGACATCGCCGCGCTGCTGAAAAAATAAGGGAAGAACCACCCGCCGCCCCCGGAACGAAGGCTCCGGGGGCGTTTTTTGTCCCGGCGCATAGCATAATATATATAGGTAAGCCCCGCCGCGTTCTCGACGCCCCCATCAGAAAACCGGACATCTTGGTATTTTGTCCGGCTTTTACCGCAAGATTTAGGGGCAAGGGAAAAAGATCGGGAAAAGCGAAAATAATCATTGACTTTTGGTATGCCGGGGTGCTATATTATTCAAGCTGACCGCGGAGAGGCCGGGGACGAAAAACAGAAAATCGCAAAAATAGTCCTTGACAAATAACTCCCCATGTGCTAGCATATAAAAGCTGCCCTTTGAGGGCGGCGAGAAAAAGTGTGTACCTTGTAAATTAAACAATGTAAGAAGCTTATGCTAAAATAAGCA
>DAOPXW010000037.1:1591-18975 GCA_035352555.1 Oscillospiraceae bacterium | reverse complement strand
GAGGGCCGCTTCCAACGGAAGCGGCCCTTTTGTCAAACTGTATTATTCTTCGCCGGTGACGCAGGTGGCGCACTCGCCCATCTTGAACTTGTCGCGGTCGTAGTCGATGCCGTTCTTCTCGTAATAGTCCTTGACGGCGGCCTTGACGGCCTCTTCCGCCAGCACGGAGCAATGCAGCTTGTGGGTGGGCAGCCCGTCCAGCGCCTCCACCACGGCCTTGTTGGAAAGCTCAAGAGCCTCGGAAATCGGCTTGCCCTTGATCATCTCCGTGGCCATGGAGCTGGAGGCGATAGCGCTGCCGCAGCCGAAGGTGTTGAACTTCACGTCCGAAATGGTCTGGCTGTCCTTGTCCACCTTGATATACATCCGCATGATGTCGCCGCACTTGGCGTTGCCGACTTCGCCGACGCCGTCGGCGTCCTCCATCTTGCCCAGGTTGCGCGGATGCTCGAAATGGTCCATAACCTTATCGCTATAGAGTGCCATAATTATGTCCTCCTTTATTACAATCGTGTCCGATTTTCAGATCAGATGCTTGCGCTGACCGTTTTCCAGCTCGTCCCACACCGGGGAGATGTTGCGGAGATAGTCCACCACCTGGGGCACGACCTCGATAATGTGGTCGATCTGGGCCATGTCGTTGTACTCGCCGATGGACAGGCGCAGGGAACCGTGAGCCACCTCGTGGGGCAGGCCGATGGCCAGCAGCACATGGCTGGGATCCAGCGACCCGCTGGTGCAGGCGCTGCCGGAGGAGGCGCAGATGCCTTCCTCGTCCAGCTTCAGCAGAAGGGATTCGCCCTCGATGCCCTCAAAGCACATATTCACCGTGCCTGGGACGTGGTGCTCCAGACTGCCGTTGATCTTGGAGTGGGGTATTTTAGACAGCTCCGCGAAGAGTTTGTCCCGCATGGGGATGATTTTGGCGGCGTTGGCCGCCATATTGTCCACGGATTCCCGCAGCGCCGCGGCCATGGCCACGATGCCGGGAACGTTTTCCGTGCCGGCGCGCTTGCCGCGCTCCTGGGCGCCGCCCTCGA
Organism: Oscillospiraceae bacterium; assembly: GCA_035352555.1. Classification (GTDB taxonomy): domain Bacteria; phylum Bacillota; class Clostridia; order Oscillospirales; family Oscillospiraceae; genus UBA2922. The sequence goes on along the minus strand of DAOPXW010000037.1, from coordinate 17,935 downwards.
TGATGTTCACCAGGGGCAGGCCCTTTTTGGCGTACAGCACGCCCACGCCCTTGGGCGCGTGGAACTTGTGGCCGGACAGGGAAAGCATATCGATGTTCATTTCCTTCACGTTCACGGGAATGTGCCCCATGGCCTGCACCGCGTCGGTGTGGAAGGGAATGCCGCGCTCCCGGCACAGCGCGCCGATCTCCCGGATAGGTTGGATGGTGCCGATCTCGTTGTTGGCGAACATGACGGTCACCAGCGCCGTGTCGGGCCGGATAGCCGCCGCCACATCCTCCAGATGGATCACGCCGTCCTCATGGACGTCCAGCAGCGTGACCTCAAAGCCCTCTTTGCGGAGCTTGTCCAGCGTGTGCAGCACCGCGTGGTGCTCAAACTTGGTGGAGATCAGGTGCTTTTTGCCCTTTCTGGCCCCGAAGTAGGCCGCCGAGCGGATGGCCTGATTGTCGGCCTCGGAACCGCCGGAGGTAAAATAGATCTCGCTGGGATCGTCCGCGCCCAAAATGTCCGCAATGGTTTTGCGGGCGCCCTCCAGGCCGGTCTTTGCGTCCTGCGCGAAGGCGTACAGGCTGGAAGGATTGCCGTAGTGCTCCGTGAGATAGGGGAGCATCGCGTCCAGCGCCGTCTTGCTCACCGCCGTGGTGGCGGCATTGTCTGCATAAACGAACATAGTATCAGAGCCTCCTTAAATCCTATTTGTTTACTAGGAATATACCATACATCGCGGCGTCCGTCAAGAGGCGGAGGCGCCGTTTTTTACATTTTTCCACCGCTGGCCGGTGAGCAGATCGGCCAGGGTCACGGAATCGAAATAGCTGTTGGTCAGCTCGTCCACCTCCCGCCACATGGGCAGGGTCAGGCAGGCGCCGGCACGCTCACAGGTGGATACGCCGTCCTTGATGCAGGCCACCGGGGCGAGATTGTCCTCAATGGAACGCAGCACCTCCCCCACGGTATAATCCTCTGGACTGCGGCAAAGGCGGTAGCCGCCCTCCTTGCCCCGGGAGCTTTCCACCAGTCCGGCCTTCTTCAGGCGGGCGACAATCATCTCCAGATACTTCACGCTCAGCTCCTGCCGCTGGGATATGGCGGAGAGGGAGACGCAGCGCTCGTCGGCATGGGCCGCAAGATCGGTCATGACCCGCAGCGCGTAGCGCCCTTTTGTGGTGATGTTCATGTCATCGCCTCCTTATGGCTGTAATATACCACAAATTTAGTAGGATATATGTTGCATACGCCACAGAATAATTACTGTGCAAATATTGCACAGTAATTCCCCGGGAAAAGACTTGCTTTATCACGCTAATGTGTTATTCTGATAGCGTAATAAATGAAACGCCAATCCTATTTACCGGAGGAAAAGACAATGAAAAAGATATTGAGCATCGTTCTGGCGCTGACCATGGTCCTGGCCCTGTGCGCCTGCGGCAAAAAGACCACCCCGGCCACCGCCACCGACGCCGGCACCGCCGCCGCGTCCGGCACGAACGTAGGCGCCACCTATGTCATGCTGAAGGACCCCATCTCCACCGAGCAGTACGGCATCGCCTTCAAAAAGGGCAGCACCGCGCTGGCCAATACCGTGAAGGAACAGCTGGACGCCATGTGGGCGGACGGCACCTTCCAGAAGATCGCGGACAACTGGGGCCAGGGCCTGCCCGATATGCTGTGCTATGATGAGGCGAAGGTCGCGACGCCCGCCGGCAGCAAGGAGATCGCCGCCGACAGCAGCCGCAAGACTCTGACGCTGGGCTTCGACGCCAATTACGCCCCTTACGGCTATAAGGACGACAGCGGCAATTACGTCGGCTTCGACATTGACCTTGCCAAGGAGGTCTGCAGCCGTCTCGGCTGGGAGCTGAAGCTGCAGCCCATCGACTGGACTTATAAGGATATGGAGCTCAATTCCGGCAATATCGACGTCATCTGGAACGGTATGACCATGACCGGCCGCGAGAACGACTACACCTGGATCGGCCCCTATGTTGACAACTCCATCGTCATTGTGGTAAAGTCGGATTCCGGCATCACCTCCCTGTCCGACCTCGCCGGCAAGAACGTCATCACGCAGACCAGTTCTTCCGCCTACACCGCCCTCACCGATAACCCGAGCGACGGCAGCAACGCCGCGAACCTGAAGCTTGCGGCTTCCTTCAAGACCCTTGACCAGACCGCGGACTACAACACCGCCTTCATGGACCTTGAATCCGGCGTGGACGACGCCGTGGCGGTGGACATCGGCGTGGCCAACTATCAGATCGCCGCCCGCAACGGCTGATCGCAGTCAATCACCGCTTTCAGGAACGCGGGGAACTTTCCTCCCCGCGTTCCTTTTGAGCGTTTACAGGAGCCAATATGAGTTTTATGAACCTTGTGTCCCAGCTGATGGCGGGCTTCGGCAACACGCTGCTGATCTTTTTCATGACGCTGCTGTTCTCCCTGCCGCTGGGCCTGCTGGTGTGTCTGGGGCGGAGGAGCCGCTTTCTGCCGCTGAGCTGGCTGATGCGCATCTTCATCTCCATCCTGCGGGGCACGCCGCTGATCCTGCAGATCATCGTGGTGTTCTACGGACCCTATTATCTGTTCCATGTCTCCCTGGCCGCCGGCTACCGGGTGGCGGCGGTGATCATCGCGTTCTCCGTCAACTACGCCGCCTATTTCGCGGAGATCTTCCGCGCGGGCATCGAATCCATCCCCATGGGTCAGCGGGAGGCCGCCGAGGTGCTGGGCTATACCAGAAACCAGACCTTCCTGAAGATCATCCTGCCGCAGATGGTCAAGCGCGTGGTGCCGCCCGTGACCAACGAGGTTATCACGCTGGTCAAGGATACGTCCCTGGCCTTCGCCATTACCTTTACGGAGATGTTCACCGTGGCGCAGCAGATTTCGGCTGCCCAGACCACCGTCATGCCGCTGTTCGTGGCGGGACTGTTCTACTTTGTTTTCAACGCCGTGGTGGCGTGGGCGATGGCCCGGCTGGAAAAGGCCCTCGCCTATTATAATTGAAGGGGGCGCCGCCATGATTCTCGAAATGACCAACATCGAAAAATCCTTCGGGGAGCTGAACGTCCTCAAGGACATCAGCCTGACCGTGGACAAGGGCGAGGTGGTGTCCGTCATCGGCCCCTCCGGCTCCGGCAAGTCCACGCTGCTGCGCTGCGCCACCTTTCTGGAGACGATCGATTCCGGCGGGATCAGGTATCAGGACAAGGCTGCCGCGTGGACGGAGGACGGCCGCGCCCGGTATCTGCCCGCGCCCGAACTGCGAAAGGTCAAGAGCTGCTGCGGACTGGTGTTTCAGCAGTTCAACCTGTTCCCCCACTACACCGTGCTGAAGAACATTATGGACGCGCCGCTGTCGGTGCAGAAGCGGACCAGAGCCGAGGCCGAAGCTGAGGCGCGCGCCCTGCTGGACAAGATGGGGCTGGCCGACAAGGCGGACGCCTATCCCTGCCAGCTCTCCGGCGGACAGCAGCAGCGGGTGGCCATCGCCCGGGCGCTGGCCATGAATCCCGCCATCCTCTTTTTCGACGAGCCCACCAGCGCGCTGGACCCCGAGCTCACCGGCGAGGTGCTGAAGGTCATCCGCAGGCTGGCGGAGGAGAAAATGACCATGGTCATCGTCACTCACGAAATGGCCTTTGCCCGGGCGGTGTCCGACAGGGTCCTCTTTATGGACGGCGGCGTGATCGTGGAACAGGGCGACCCGGAAAAGGTGCTGGGAGACCCCGCGGAGGAGCGCACGAAGCAGTTCCTGCGCAATTACCGATCATGATGACGCTGGATTACATCAAGACCGACCCCACAAAAAATATCACCGCGCTGGTGACCACGCCCGTCCCGCCCGAACGGCAGGCGGCGGCGGCGGAGGCGCTGATGGCCCGGCTGCCCGACTGCGAGCAGGTGGGCTTCGTCGGCGAGAGCGCCGGCTGCGACGCCGCGCTGCGCATGATGGGCGGTGAGTTCTGCGGCAACGCCAGTCTGTCGCTGGGCGCGGTGCTGGCCCAGCGGCAGGGCCGGGAAGGCACGTTCACCCTGCGGGTGTCCGGCGCCGACGGGCCGGTGACGGTTGACATAACAAAGGAGCACGACGGCTGGCGTGGCAGGGTATCCATGCCGCTGCCCACAGAGATCCGCCGGGTGGAATTCGGCCGCTGCGCGGCGGATGTGGTGTTTTTCCCAGGCATCGCCCATGCCTTTCCCACCGTGCCGCTGCCGGTGCCGCTGGCAGAGATGCTCATCCGGGAGTGGGCGGCGGCGCTGGGCGCGGAGGCGCTGGGCGTGATGCTGATGGACGGCCGCGCCGGCACGCTGACGCCGGTGGTGTATGTCCGTTCCACGGACACGGTGGTGCGGGAGAGCTCCTGCGCCAGCGGCACGGCCGCGGCGGCCGCGCTGGCCGCGCTGAAAAACGGCCGCGCCTCGCTGACGCTGAAGGAGCCGGGGGGCGCGCTGTCCGCCGAAGCCGAGGCCCGGGAGGGCCGGATCACGGCGCTGAGCCTGACGGGCTCGGTGCGCATCCTGGGCCGGGGCAGCGTGACGCCGGCGGAAAATTCATAGATTTGACTTGATTGAACGACCGGTTTCCTGTATGATAATGAGCGCGCCCGTGGAAAACGGGCGCGCTCATTCTGTATCTGGAGGCTGCCATGGGCAGTTTGAAAAGAGTTTTTGTTCCGGCGCTGCTGGTTGTCTGCCTGCTGCTGGGCCTGTGCGGCTGCGGCGCTTCGGGAAAATACAAGATCGTCAAGACGCTGGAAAAGCAGTCGTATTCCATCGGCTTCCGCTCCGGCGACTCCGTGGCCTATTATGTCACCGGCGCGCTGGAGGAACTGCAGGCGGACGGCACCGTGACGGCGCTGTCCCGACAGTGGTTCGGCGACGACCGTGCCGCCTTCGCCGCCAATGCCGACGCTTTGAAGAGCGCGGGGGACATCCCCCAGCGCTCGCTGCTCGTCGGTGTGGATGAGAACGCCTACCCCGTCAGCTACAAGGAAAACGGCGAATACGCCGGGTTCGATGTGGAGCTGGCGAAGAAGGTCTGTGAAAAGCTGGGCTGGGAGGCGCGGTTTTTGCCCATACAGGCCAAGGACGCTTATGTGGAGCTGTCCTCCGGCAATGTGGACGTGGCCTGGGGCGGCCTGGCGCTGGATACGGCGGCCAAAAATTACACCGTGTTCGGCCCGTATATGACCAATGAGCTGGTGATCGCGGCCCTGTCCGGCACCGGAAGCGGCGTCGGCGGAAAGACGCTGGTGATGAGCGTCTCCCAGGATGCCATGGACGCGCTGGACGCCGACCCCGCGCTGAAAAGCAAGTTCGGAAAGATCACCCGGCTCACCGGGGATACCGCCGCGTGTTTTGCCGCGCTGGACAGCGGCGAGGGCGATATGATCGTGACCGACAGCACCGCGGTGGAATACAAAAACACCCATTAAAAAATCGCCCCCCGAGAGTTCCGGGAGGCGATTTTTTCCTTTTACTTCGCAGCGGCTTCCACCCCGTAGCCTGCCAGCACGGAGGTCACCTTGGTCTGGTCGTTGGACACGATGTAGAACACGTAATCCCCGGCCTGCTGGATGATGGCGGTGTTGATCTTGGCCACCTCGGTGGGGACGTAGTTCTGGTAGGAGGTCACCTGACTGGCCTGCCGGGCCTTGCAGGCGGAGAGGACGCGGGCGGCGGCGTCGGCATTGGCGGCCTTGAAAACGGCGCATTCCTCGGCGGTGGCCATGGAGGAGAAGTACACGCAGTAATCGGACACGTCGGCGGCGTCGATCTTGTACTGGCTCAGCGCCATGGAGGGATCGGCGGGGAGGCTCATATCGTCGGTATAGGCGCCGGAGGCAATCACTGCCGCGGCCGCGGCCTTCACGTCCAGATCTGTCGGTCCCGATTGCTTGGAACAGCCGGCGGCGAACAGCAGCAGGACGATACACAGCGGGACGGATACGGCGGTGAGCTTTTTCATGAATATTCTCCTTTAGTTCTCAGCATAATGGGTGCGGATCACGTCCATCCACTTGGCGTAGTAGGACGGTTTGAAATGAATGCCGTCGGAGGTGGCGGAATCGGGCAGATAGCCGTCCCCGTCGGCGAGGGGGGTAAAACAGTCCATATACCAGCAGCTTTTGTCTGCACACAGCTGATGGAGGGTGGTGTTGAAGGCCTGGACGTTTTCTTTGGTGAAATAACCGCCGTCGGCGGATTTTTTGGCGCTGACGGGGGTGAGGGACAGCACGTAGATCTGGGCGTCGGGCTGGAGGGCGCGCACCGAGTCGATAAACGCGCCGTAGGCCTTGGTGAAGTCGGCCACGGACATGCCGATCTCGTTGATGCCCAGCTCCAGATAGACCCTGCCGTACTGCTTGGCGGACAGCCCCTGAGTGACGGTGCATTCCCCGCCGACCTTGTCGGAAATGGTCTGCTTGGCCACATTATAGAGACTTACGCCGGTGCCGGACAGCCACCGGCAGCCGGTGAGGCCGCCGTAGAGATATAACCCGTCCACCAGGGAGTTGCCCACAAAGACCGTGTCGGAAAAAGAATCGTCAGCCGCGGCGGCTTTTTCCGTGAGATCGGGGTAGACCGGCGGCGTGGCCGAGGGAGTAGGGACGGGCGTGGCCTCCACCGCGGGCTGCGTGACGGCGGCCTGCGCGGTCTGGGTCGGCGGGGCGGTTTTTCCGCCCTTTCCCACTCCCGAAAGCGCTGCCGCGGCTACCACAAGAACGAGACAGAGGAGAATTAATATGATGTAACCGGAACGGCGTTTTTCCATGTCTGCACCCCGGGAAACAATAAGAAATCGGTCTGACCATCGAGGGTACCGACCGCTGTAAACTGATTATATGTTTTCACCCCGCGATATGCAAGCGGAAATTGCTTAAAAATAATTAAAATGCGACAAAATTTGTTGTGCATTCCCACTACCGAAAAACAGGTGCGGACGCATTGACCCGGCGTGGGTTTGGTGATAAAATATCGTGTCTACTTATAAGCAGCGCAACGCGGGAAAGGTGGGTACTGACCCATGTGGAAATCGGACAAATGGCGTGATTTCGAGCTGATCGACTGCTCAAAGGGCGAAAAGCTGGAGCGGTGGGGCGACTATGTGCTGGTGCGCCCGGACCCCCAGGCCATCTGGGATACGCCCCGCAGCGATCCCCGCTGGAAATACCGCAACGCCCGCTACAGCCGCTCCGCCACCGGCGGCGGCAGCTGGGACAAGGGCGACCTGCCCGCCAGCTGGACCGTGCGCTACGGCGAGCTGACCTTTAACGTCAAGCCCATGAATTTCAAGCACACCGGGCTGTTCCCCGAACAGGCCGCCAACTGGGACTGGGCCATGGACAAGATCGCAAAGGCGGGTCGGCCTGTCAGCGTGCTGAACCTGTTCGCCTACACCGGGGCCGCCACCGTGGCCTGCGCCAAAGCCGGCGCCAGCGTGTGCCATGTGGACGCCGCCAAGGGCATGGCCGCCTGGGCCAGGGAGAACGCCGCGTCCTCGGGTCTGGCCGACGCCCCCATCCGCTGGATCGTGGACGACTGCGCCAAATTCGTGGAGCGGGAAATCCGCCGGGGCCGCAGATACGACGCCTTGATTATGGACCCGCCCAGCTATGGCCGGGGCCCCTCCGGCGAGATCTGGAAGCTGGAGGAAAATCTTTGGCCCTTCGTCAGGCTCTGCGCGGACGCGCTGTCGGATGATCCGCTGTTCGTCCTCATCAATTCCTACACCACGGGGCTGGCTCCGTCGGTGCTGACCTATATGACCGAGAGCATTTTTGCCAGGCGCTTCGGCGGACATTCCGCCAGCGACGAGCTGGGCCTGCCCGTTACGGACAGCGGCCTGGCGCTGCCGTGCGGGGCGTCCTGCCGCTGGAGTACGATATGAGTTCTATCATCGAGATCGAAAATCTGCATTATACCTATGCCGGGGACGAGGCCGAGACCCTCCGTGGCATCGACCTGTCCATCCGGCGGGGCAGCTTCGTGGCCGTGCTGGGGCACAACGGCTCCGGCAAGTCCACGCTGGCCAAGCACCTCAACGCCATCCTGCTGCCCACCGAGGGCCGGGTGCTGGTGGACGGCGTCGACACCGCCGACGAGGCCCGCGTTCTGGATATCCGGCGCACCGTGGGCATGGTGTTTCAAAATCCGGACAACCAGATCGTGGCCAACGTGGTGGAGGACGACGTCGCCTTCGCACCGGAGAATCTGGGCGTGCCGCCGGAGGAAATCCGCCGCCGGGTGGATCAGGCGCTGAAGCAGGTGGGGATGTACGAATACCGCACCCACGCGCCGCATCTGCTGTCCGGCGGACAAAAGCAGCGCGTGGCCATCGCGGGCGTCATTGCCATGGCACCGGAGGTGATCGTGCTGGACGAACCCACCGCCATGCTGGACCCCCAGGGCCGCGGCGAGGTCATCGCCACTGTCACGGCGCTGTGCCGGGAGAGGGGCATCACCGTGGTGCTCATCACCCACCACATGTCCGAATGCGTGGGGGCCGACCGGCTCATCGTCATGTCCAACGGCCTTGTGGCGGCGGACGGTTCCCCCGCGGAGGTCTTTGCCGACGTGGCCCTGATGAAGCGGGAGGGGCTGGCCGTGCCCGCCACCACCGAGGTGGAATACCAACTGAATCAAAACGGCTTTTCACTGCCGCTTTCGGCTCTGACCGTAGAGCAATGCGCCGACACCATAGCCGCGGCGCTGAAAAAACTGTAAGGAACAACATTATGTCTGAAATTAAGGTGGAGGATCTCCGCCACGTATACAGCGAGGGTACGCCCTTTGAGAAGGTAGCCATCGACCACATCAACCTCACCATCTCCCACGGGCAGATGGTGGGGATCATCGGCCATACCGGCTCGGGCAAATCCACGTTCATCCAGCACCTCAACGGCCTGCTGAAGCCCTCCTCCGGGCGGGTGCTGTGCGACGGGCAGGACATCAACGAGACCAAAAAGATCACCCACGACGTGCGCTTCAAGGTCGGACTGGTGTTCCAGTACCCGGAATATCAGCTGTTTGAGGAGACGGTCTACAAGGACATCGCCTTCGGCCCCGGAAATATGTGCCTGAGCGAGGCCGAGCTTGACGAGCACGTCCGCCAGGCGGCCAACTTTGTGGGCGTGGACGAGGCGCTGTTCGAGCGCTCGCCGCTGGAGCTCTCCGGCGGGCAGAAGCGCCGCATCGCCATCGCGGGCGTCATCGCCATGCGCCCCGGCGTGCTGATCCTGGACGAGCCCACCGCGGGGCTCGATCCCGAGGGCTGCCGTCAGATCCTGGAGAATATCTGCGATTACCGGGCCAGGACCGGCTCCACCGTCATCCTGGTGAGCCACAGCATGGACGACGTGGCCCGCATCGCCGACCGTTTGATCGTGTTCAACCGGGGCGAGGTCTATATGGACGGCGCGCCGGACGAGGTCTTTTCCCGGCCGGACGAGCTCACCGACATCGGGCTCGCCGTGCCGGAACCCACCGCCATCGCCATGGCCCTGCGGGAGCGGGGCGTGGTGCTGCCCGAGGCCATCTACACCACCGACCGGCTGGTGTCGGCCCTCAGGACCCTGGGAAGGGAGGCGGGACTATGCTGAAGGACGTCACGCTGGGCCAATTCTTCCCCGGCGACACCATAGTGCACCGGCTGGACCCCCGCACCAAGCTCCTCTGGGTCATCCTGTATATCGTGGCGCTGTTCAACGCTTACGACTGGACCTCCTACGCGCTGGTGCTCGCCGTCACGGCGGCGTGCATCGCCGCGTCAAAGATCAGGCCGGCCACCATCCTCCGGGGCCTCAAGCCGCTGATTCTGGTCATCGCGCTCACCGCGGTGCTGAACATTTTCTATACCGACGGCACCCCCGTGCTGCCGGGCTGGATCATCACCTGGGAGGGGATCAAAAAGGCCTTCCTGCTGGTGCTGCGCATCATGATGCTCATCTCGGGCACGTTTTTGCTGACCTACACCACCAGCCCCATCGCCCTCACCGACGGCATGGAGCTGCTGTTCGGCCCTCTGAAGAAGCTGAAAGTACCGGTGCATGAGATGGCCATGATGATGTCCATGGCGCTGCGCTTCATCCCCACCCTGACGGAGGAGACGGACAAGATCATGTCCGCCCAGAAGGCCAGGGGCGCGGATTTTGAGACCGGCAGCCTGCTGCAGCGGGCCAAGGCGCTGCTGCCCATTCTGGTGCCGCTGTTCGTGTCGGCCTTCCGCCGGGCGGACGAGTTGGCCGTGGCCATGGAGAGCCGCTGCTATCACGGCGGTGAGGGCCGCACCCGCATGAAGACCCTGCGCATGGCCTCCCGCGACTGGGTCGCGCTGGCGCTGGGCGCCGCTTTTGTGGCGGCGGTGATCGTGCTGAAGAAGTTGGAATTATGAGAAATATCGCCCTACGATTGAAATACGACGGCTCGGCCTACCACGGCTGGCAGGTGCAGAGGGGGGACGTCACCGTGGCTCAGACGCTGGAGAGGGCGCTGTCCGCCACCTGCGGCCATCGCGTGAAGGCCGTGGGCTGCGGGCGCACGGACGCCGGCGTCCACGCCCTGCGCTACTGCGCCAATTTCCGCACCGACTGCCGCATCCCGGTGGAAAAATTCCCGCTGGCCGTGAATTCCCGGCTGCCGGACGACATCGCGGTGGCCGACGCCGCGGAGGCGCCGGAGGATTTCAACGCCATCGGCTCGTGCCTGAAAAAAGAGTATCTCTACAAAATTCTGAATTCCCGCATTCCCGATCCCTTTTTACGCGACCGGGCCTGCTTCTGCCCCCAGAGCCTGGATCTCGGCCTGATGCGCGCCGCCGCCGCGGCCTTCGAGGGCACCCACGATTTCCGCGCGGTGCGCAGCGTCGGCACCGAAACCAGGACCACCGTGCGCACGGTGTACTGGTGCCGCTGCGAAAAAGAGGGGGAGCTTATCACCGTGAGCGTCTGCGCCGACGGTTTTTTGTACAATATGTGCCGGGCCATCGTGGGTACGCTGATGTACGCCTCCTGCGGCAAGCTTTCGCCGGAGGATATCCCGGCGCTGCTGGAGAAGGGCAACCGGCGGCTCACCGGCCCCACAATGCCGCCCCAGGGGCTTTATCTCAACCGCGTGTGGTACGACGGCGCGGTGGGGACCATGATGGAAAAAGACTGATATATTTGTTCATAATTTTGTGCTAAAATAACAATTCAAGCCTGAGGACGGGAGGGACGCCGCGTGGCCCGAAAGAAAGCCAAACTGAACAGCGGGGCCAGAAAGATCATTCTGCTGGCGCTGCTCCTGCTGATCGCGGCGGCGGCGGTTTTCGTCTTTATGAACAGAGCCGCTATTTCCGCCCGCTTCGCCTCCGCCGGCGGTACCGACTCCGTGTCCCAGAGCGAACCGTACACCTTCGAATCCGGCTCCCAGCAGGTGGCCGCCGCCGTGGGCAGCGGGCTGGCGCTGGCCTCCACCAACAGTCTGCAGCTGCTGGACGGCAGCGGCAGGGCCGCGGCCAGACAGGTGTATTCCATGAAGACCCCGGCCCTCACCGCCGCCGACAAGAGCGCCGCCGCCTTCGATGTGGGCGGCACCGCGGTGTGCGTGGCCCGGCTGGACGGCACGTCCGCCGTGGTGGAGAATACCGACACGGTCATCACCGCCGCGCTGAACGCGGACGGGTGGCTGGCGCTGTGCACGGAGGCTTCCGGCTACAAGGGCCGGGTGACCGTGTATAACAGCGACCTGAAGGCCGTATACCAGTGGAACTCCGGCGAAGGGTATCTGCTGAGCGCCCGCGTCTCGCCGGACGATAAGTATCTGGCCGCGCTGTGCGCCGGGAGCGGGGGCTGCGTGGTGCATCTGTTCGCCCTGAGCAGCACAAAGGAGCAGGCCAGCTACACCGCCGCCGGCACGCTGTTCATCGATATGGACTGGCTGGAAACCGGCCGCCTGTTCCTGCTGGGGCAGACGGGCTGCGCGGTGATCGACCGCGCCGGCGCGCTGAAGGGCAGCTATGATTTCGGCGGGCAATACCTGACGAACTACGCCTTCGGCGGCGACGGCTACGCCGTGCTGATGCTGGGCAAGTACCGCACCGGCGGCACCGGCAGTCTCACCGCCATTGATTCGGACTGTAAGCTCGCCGGCCAGGCGGCCGTCGAATCGGAGCTGGTGAGCCTTTCCTGCCGGGGCAGGACCGTGGCCGCGCTGTGTCAGGACGGGCTGAAGCTGTTTACCCAGTCCCTGACCGCCGCCGGCAGCGATACCGGCGTGCAGGGTGTGAAGGATGCGCTGGTGCGTGAAAAGGGTGACGTGCTGCTGGTGTCCGCCTATTCCGCCGAGGTGCGGAGCTACTGAGTGCTTGGGGAGAAAGAGAGAAAGATATGAGAATCATCATCGATATTCTTTTGCTGCTGATCCTGGCCTACTGCACCTGGATGGGGTATAAAAAAGGCTTTATCAACACCTGCGTGAGCATTCTGGCCATTGTGGTGGCGCTGTACGCGGGCAGTCTGCTGTCCTCCGCCTTTTCCAGCAAGATCATCCCGGCATTTCAGCCCTTCGCCGGCGGTATAATAGAATCGAAGGAGGACAAAGCGCTGGCCGGTCTGGGCTACGACGGCGTTTCCATCGAGGATATCGTCGCGCAGAATCCCGCAGCCCGCACCGAATACTGCATGGCCGTGCTGGAGCAGACCGGCATCCACTACCGCCGGGCGGACAACATGACCGCCCAGGCCGAGAAATTGGCCGACACGCAGAAGATCACCATCAACGAGGCGCTGGAGCAGGTGTTCTGCAAGGACATCCTCTATGTGGCGGGTACGGTGCTGGGCGCGGTGCTGATCCTGATCCTGTTCGCCGTTATCGCAAGCCTCGCCAATCTCACTTTCCATATCCCCAATGCGCCCAAGCTGGAGGTGGCGGGCGGCGTGGCCGCCGGTTTCTTCAAGGGCTTTTTCTACTGCGTGCTGCTGTGCTGGCTTCTCAGCTTCTGCGGTCTCATCATCGGGAAACAGGTCCTCACCCAATCCCTGCTTACGAGATTTTTCCTGCTGTTTGAATTCCTGACGGCGGGCATACTGTAACAGATTATAAAATCAAACTAAAATAGTATCCATAGGAGTAACACAATTATGCAGCCTACACTTTGCTCCCGCTGCGGCAAAAACGTGGCGGTGATCTTTATCACCAAGATCGAAAACGGAGAACAGAAGCAGGAGGGCCTGTGTCTGAAATGCGCCCGGGAGCTTCACATCAAGCCCGTGGACGATGTGATCAACAAAATGGGCCTGTCGGACGAGGATATCGAAAACCTCTCCGGCGATATGATGAGCGCCCTGAGCGGCATGGACAATCTTACCGAGATCGACCCCGACGACCCGGATTCCGAGGACCCGGACGACGAGGGCAAGACCGCGACCTTCCCCTTCCTCAACCGGCTGTTCGGCACACAGAACGAGGGCGACACCGGCGACCAGCCCCAGCCCAACCCGGCGCAGCCCAGTCCGCCCCAGCCCAGCCCGGCGCAGCCCGGCGGGCGGCCCGGCAAAAAGAAGTATCTGGACAATTATTGCATCAATCTCAACCAGCGCGCCCGGGACGGCAAGCTGGACGCCATGATCGGCAGGGAAGAAGAGCTGGAGCGGGTCATTCAGATCCTGAACCGCCGCCAGAAAAACAACCCCTGTCTCATCGGGGAGCCCGGCGTGGGCAAGACCGCCATCGCCGAGGGATTGGCGCAGCGCATCGTGCGCGGACAGGTGCCCTATAAGCTGCGGGAGAAGGAGGTCTATCTTCTGGATCTCACCGCGCTGGTGGCGGGCACCCAGTTCCGCGGCCAGTTCGAGAGCCGCATGAAGGGCCTCATCGAGGAGATCCGCAAGCAGGGCAACGTCATTCTGGTCATCGACGAGGTCCATAATATCGTGGGCGCGGGGGACGCCGAGGGCAGCATGAACGCCGCCAACATCCTCAAGCCCGCCCTCTCCCGGGGCGAGATCCAGGTCATCGGCGCCACCACCTTCAACGAGTACCGCAAGCATATCGAAAAGGACACCGCCCTGGAGCGGCGCTTCCAGCCCGTGACCGTGAACGAGCCCTCCATCGAGGATTCCGTGAAGATCATCGAGGGCATCAAGCACTACTACGAGGACTACCATCAGGTGTCCATCTCCGACGAGATGTGCCGCAGCGCCGTGGTGCTGTCGGAGCGCTATATCACCGACCGCTATCTGCCCGACAAGGCCATCGACCTCATCGACGAGGCCTGCTCGGATGTGAACCTGAAAAACAAGTCCCTGGCCCGCCGGGAGGAGGACGAAAAGGAGATCGCCGACTACGCCAAGGAGCAGGAGCTTTTGATGCAGGACACGGAAAACGAGCATTACGAGCGCCTGGCCGAGATCCGCTCCCGCACCATTCAGCTCAACGGCGAGCTGGATGTCCTGAAGGCGGAGGGCCGTCCCGCGCTGACCGCCGAGAATCTGGCCCGCATCATCGAGCTGTGGACGAAAATCCCCGCCTCCAGCATCCGGGCCGACGAATTTGAGCGGCTGGCCACCCTGGGCGACCGCCTGCGCGAGCATATTTTGGGCCAGGACCAGGCCATCGACGCCATCTGCGCCGCCATCCGCCGCAGCCGCATCGGCCTGAAGGCCAAGCGCAAGCCCGTGAGCTTCATCTTCGTGGGCGGCACCGGCGTGGGCAAGACCGAGCTGGTGAAGCGGCTGGCCGCCGACCTGTTCGATTCCCCGGAGAACCTGATCCGGCTCGATATGTCGGAATTTATGGAGAAATTCTCCGTGTCCCGCATCATCGGCTCACCTCCCGGCTACGTCGGCTATGACGAGGCCGGCCAGCTCACCGAAAAGATCCGCCGCAAGCCCTACTCCGTCGTGCTGTTCGACGAGATCGAAAAGGCCCATCCGGACGTGCTGAACATTCTTCTGCAGATCCTGGACGACGGCCGGATCACCGACGCCCAGGGCCGAACCGTGAATTTTGAGAACACCGTCATCGTCATGACCACCAACGCCGGCAGCAATACCAACAACGGCGCGGTCGGCTTCGGCGGCACGGTGAACGATATGGGCAAAGAGCGGGCCATGAAGGCCCTCAACGACTTCCTGCGCCCGGAATTCATCAACCGCGTGGACGAGATCGTCTACTTCAACAAGCTCACCGAGGAGAATTTCCGCGGCATCGCGGGGCTCATGCTCACCGAGGTGCAGGACGTGATGGCCGAGCGGAATCTCAAGCTGAGCTGGGACGGCACAGTCATCGACTATCTCGTGAAAAAGGGCTATTCCGTCATCTACGGCGCCCGCAATCTGCGCCGCGCCATCCAGAAGGACGTGGAGGACGCCATTGCCGCCGAGATCGTGGATCGCCGGGGCGAGAAGCTCACGGAAATCACTCTGTCGTCCGACGGGGAGAAAATACAGATCGGGGCGAAGTAAATGATCCGCTTTGAATGCGATTATCTGGAGGGCGCGCTGCCCGAGATACTGCGGCGCCTTCAGGAGACCAACGACGAACAAACCCCCGGATACGGGGAGGATGCCTACTGCGACGCCGCGCGGGCCAAAATCAAAGCGGCCTGCGCGGCCCCGGACGCGGACGTCCACTTCCTCGTGGGCGGGACACAGACGAATACCACGGTGATCGCCGCCTGCCTGCGGCCGCATCAGGGCGTCGTCGCCGCCGTCACGGGGCATATCGGCGTCCATGAGACCGGCGCCATCGAGGCCACGGGCCACAAGGTGCTGGCCCTGCCGTCGGGCGACGGGAAGATCACCGCCGCCCAGATCGAAACGCTCGTTTCCGACCATTGGAGCGACGCCACCCATGAGCATCAGGTGCAGCCCGCCATGGTGTATATTTCCCAGCCCACGGAAAACGGCACCGTGTATTCCCTGCCGGAGCTGGAGGCCATCAGCCGGGTATGCCGGGAAAAAGGGCTGATCCTGTATGCGGACGGCGCGCGTCTGGGCACGGCGCTGGTCTGCGGAGGCGATATGCCGCTGCTCCCCGACCTCGCCCGTCTGTGCGATGTTTTTTACATAGGCGGCACGAAGCTCGGCGCACTGTTCGGCGAAGCCGTGGTCATCACGGACGGCAGCATCAAAAAGGACTTTCGCTATATTATCAAGCAGCGGGGCGGCATGTTCGCCAAGGGGAGGCTTCTGGGGCTTCAGTTCGACACCCTGTTCACCGGCGGACTTTATGAAAAGACGGCCCGGCGGGAGGTGGAGCTCGCCCTGCGCATCCGCAGAGCGTTTGAGGACAAGGGCTTCGCGCTGTACTACGACTCGCCCACGAACCAGCAGTTTCCCATCCTGCCGGCGGCGG
>DAOPXW010000037.1:0-1491 GCA_035352555.1 Oscillospiraceae bacterium | reverse complement strand
GGACGCCATCGTCAACGCGGCCAACTGCTCGCTTTTGGGCGGCGGCGGGGTGGATGGCGCCATCCACCGCGGCGCGGGCCCAGAGCTTTTGAAGGAATGCCGCACGCTGGGCGGCTGTGAGACCGGCAAGGCCAAGATCACCGGCGGCTACGAGCTGCCAGCGAAATACGTCATCCACACCCCCGGCCCCGTGTGGCACGGCGGCGGCCGGAACGAGGAAGCGCTGCTGGAGAGCTGCTACCGCTCCTGCCTGGCGCTGGCCGCCGAAAACGGCTGCAGGACCGTGGACTTTCCATCCGTCTCCACCGGCGTGTACGGCTTCCCGCTGGACAAGGCCTCCGCCATCGCCGTCAGGACGATCGCCGACTGCCTCGCCGCCTATCCGGGCATCGAGCGGGTGCGCATGGTCTGCTTCGATAACCACACCAAGCGCTTCTATGACGAGGCGCTGGCCGCGCTGGATTCATGAAAAGGCTCGTAAGACTGCAATACAATTCCCCGGTGGTGCTGACCTTCGCGCTGGTGGCGCTGGGCGCGCTGCTGTTGGGCAAGGTCACGGATGGATGGACCACCAGCCATCTTTTCTCCGTCTACCGCTCGTCGCTGGCCGACCCGCTGACCTATCCCCGCTTTTTCCTGCATGTACTGGGTCACGCCAACTACAGTCACTACATCAATAACATGATGATGATCCTGGTGGTGGGCCCGCCGCTGGAGGAAAAATACGGTTCTCGCAGTCTGCTGTACGCCATCCTCATCACGGCCTTCGTGTCCGGGCTGGTGCAGTGGACCTTCTTCCCGGGCACCGCGCTGCTGGGCGCGTCCGGCATCGTATTCATGATGATCGTCATGGCGTCCCTTTCCGGTATGCGGGACGGATACATTCCCATCACCCTCATTCTGGTCCTGGTACTGTATCTGGGCGGCGAGGTCATCAACGGCATTACCCTGAGCGACAATGTCTCCCAGCTGACCCATATCATCGGCGGACTGTGCGGCGCGTTTCTGGGCATGAGCATGGCCCGCTCACGGAGGTAACCATGGAGAGCGTCCTGATCAGCGCCTGCCTGCTGGGCGTGAACTGCAAGTATAACGGCGGGGCCAACCCCGTGTCCGAAGCGCGCCTTGCGGCGCTGAAGGAAAAATACACGCTGGTGCCCGTCTGCCCGGAATCCTACGGCGGACTGGCTACCCCGCGGCCCCCGTCGGAGCGGGTGGGGGAGCGGGTGCTGGCCAGGGACGGCACCGACGTCACCGCCCAGTATGAAAAGGGCGCGCAGGCCGCGCTGCGGCTGGCGGAGCTGTTCGGATGCAAAAAGGCCATCCTCAAGGAGCGCAGCCCCTCCTGCGGCCGCGGCATGATCTATGACGGTACCTTTTCCGGCGCGCTGACCCCCGGGGACGGGGTGACGGCCGCGCTGCTGGCGGCCCATGGCGTCGCCGTGTACGGCGAGGGCGATATTCCCCGGCTGCTGGAAGAAGAATAAGGAA
>DAOPXW010000036.1:0-19018 GCA_035352555.1 Oscillospiraceae bacterium | reverse complement strand
CTCCACGGCGGCCTTGATATTTTTCAGCTCGTCCATCAGCGCCTCGTCGATGTGAAGGCGGCCGGCGGTGTCAAGGAAAACAAGGTCGTTGCCGTGCTTTTTGTCGTGCTCCACGGCGGCCTTGGCGATATCCACGGGATCGGTCTGGCCCATCTGGAACACGGGGATGTCCAGCTGCCTGCCCACGGTCTCCAACTGGTCGATGGCGGCTGGGCGGTAGATGTCGCAGGCGGCCAGCAGCGGGCGTTTGCCCTGCCTGCGCATATAGCCGGCCAGCTTGGCCCCGTTGGTGGTCTTGCCGGCGCCCTGCAGGCCCACCAGCATCACCACGCTGGGGGCCCTGGAGGAGATGTTGAGCTTCTGGTTTTCGCTGCCCATCAGGGCGCAGAGCTCCTCGTTGACGATCTTGACGACCATCTGCGCGGGTGACAGCGCCTCCAGTACGTCCGCGCCGCAGGCGCGCTCGGTGACCCGGTTTGTAAAATCCTTGACGACCTTGTAGCTGACGTCGGCCTCCAGAAGCGCCATGCGCACTTCCTTCAGGGCTTCCTTCACGTCTCCGGCGGTGAGCCGACCCTTGCCGCGCAGTTTTTTGAACGCGGCGGACAGCTTGTCGGATAAAGATTCAAATGCCATACATTTCGATCCTCTGCTTCATACGGAGTTTTCCCCCGCGGCACAGCCGCTGCGGTCGGAGAGCGAAAACACGCCGCCGGCCTGCTTCCCTTACGCCCCGGCAGCCGCCGCCCGGGTTATCCCTTCAGCTCGTCCAGCTTCTTCAAAACGCCGTCCAGCGCCGCGGCGGTGGCTGCGTCGGCGCTTTTCCGCAGCGTCTCCAGCGTCTCCCGGATCCCGGCCACGGCGTCGTTGCGCTCCAGGGAGCGGCGCACCATGCCTGTCTTTTCTTCCATGTCCGTCATGACATCCTCCGCCCGGCGGATGATGTCCCACACGCCCTGCCGGGAGATGCCGGTCTGTTCGGCGATCTCGGAAAGAGACAGGTCGTCGTTATAATGGAGGTCGTAATATTCCCGCTGCTTTTCGGTCAGCAGCTCACCGTAAAAATCAAACAGCATGGCGCGGCGAAGCGTCTCGTCGGACACGGCAAACCACCTCCTCTGTAAACCACAGACACTTTACGGAGTATATCGCCCCGCGCGTCCGCTGTCAAGTATTTTTTCTTGTCAGCCTCTGAATATCCATGCGCGCAGACGGGAAAACTGTTTTTTATCACAAAACTTCGGAGGCTGACTATGGAAAAAACGGGTTTTGGCGCCGTGATCCCGGATGGAAAGCTGGCGGACTATGCCGCGTCCACCGCCATGCTGTCCAAGCCGGAGGGCTTTCTCTCCGGCGCGCGGGAGGGGGCGCGGCTGCGCACCGCGCTGCGCGCGCTGGACGCCGCTCACGACGCCGTGGAACACCGCTATGCCCGGGGCGGTAGTCTGCCCCCGGCCTGCGAATGGCTGCTGGACAACCGCTATCTCGCCCGCCGGGAGGGGGCGGCGGCGCTGTCCGCGCTGTGCGGGGAGCGCAGACTGCGCCGGGCCGGGGACGCCGCGCTGCTCACGGAGGCCTGCCGCGCGCTGGTGTCCTCCGGCGGCGGCGCGGTGAACGAGACGCGCTGCGCGCTTTTTCTCACCGGCTATCAGACGGCCGGCGCCCTGACCCAGCGGGAGCTGGCGCTCTTTCCCGCCGCACTGCGCGCCGCGCTGATCGAGACGCTGGCCCGCCAATGCACCGCGCTGGCGGAGGGCGCGGAGCCCGCCGCCGCGGAGCAGGCCGTTGCCGCGCTTTTCACTTCGCTGCGGCTGCTGGGGGCCGTGGATCTCGCCCCGGTGCTGGACGGCGTCAACGCCGTGGAGCTGGCGCTCCGCCAGGACCCCGCGGGCGTCTACCCCGCCATGGATGAGGACAGCCGCGCCCTCTACCGCGACAAAGTCACCGCGCTGGCGAAGAAGAACGGCGCGGATGAACGCCGGACGGCGGAAAAGGTGCTGTCGCTGGCCCAGGCGGGGCAGGGCGAGGCGCGGCATGTGGGCTACTGGCTTTTTGTCCGTCCGCTGGGCGCGGCGGGCAGGGAGCGCGCCGGCGGGAACTATATTGCGGCCAATCTGCTGCTGACGCTGTTTTTCACCCTGCTGCTGGGCTTTGCCGTCCGCTCCGTATGGGCGGCGCTGCTGCTGCTGCTCCCGGTATCGGAGCTGGTCAAAAGCCTGCTGGACTTTTTGCTGACACGGTTCCTCCGGCCCCGCCGGCTGCCCCGGATGGCGCTGGAACACGGCGTCGTGCCGGAGGGGCGGACGCTGTGCGTGGTATCGGCGCTGCTGACCGGCCGGGACAGCGGCGCGAAATGCGCGGATAAGCTCCGCCGCTTTCACTATCTCAGCCGGGACTGCGGGGAGAACCTGCTGTTCGGCGTACTGGCCGATCTGAAGGAATCCCGGACCCCGGATACTCCCGCCGACGCGGAAATCCTGGCGGCGGCCGCGGCCGCTGTCGAGGGGCTCAACCGGGAATTCGGCGGCGGCTTCTATCTCTTTACCCGGGCCCGGACATACTGCGGGGCGGACAAGGTCTACCGCGGCGCGGAGCGCAAGCGAGGGGCCGTGATGGCGCTGGCCGCGCTGCTGCGGGGCGAGGGAGGCCTGCTGCGTGTGGCGGCGGGCGACGCCGGGGCGCTGGCGGGGACGGCCTTTCTGCTGACCATGGACAGCGACACCGAGCTGCTGCCCGGCACGGCGAAAAAGCTTATCGGGGCGCTGCTGCATCCCCTCAACCGCCCCGTGACGGAAAACGGCGTGGTGGTGCGTGGCCACGGCGTCCTCCAGCCCCGGATCAGCGTGGACCTGGCCGGCGCCGGCGCCACGGACTTTTCCCGGGTCTTCGCGGGTCCCGGCGGCGTGGACCCCTACGGCGGGGCCTGCGGCGAGCTGTATATGGATCTCTTCGCCCGGGGCGGCTTCGCCGGCAAGGGCATTCTGGATGTGGACGCGCTGCTGGCGTGCTGCGGCGGGCGCTTCCCTGAAAACCGGGTGCTGTCCCACGACGCGCTGGAGGGCGCGTATCTCCGGGGCGGCTTTTTGGGCGAGGCGGAGGTGACGGACGGTTTCCCGGGAAAACCGCTGAGCTATTTCCGCCGTCTCCACCGCTGGACCCGTGGCGACTGGCAGAATTTACCCTGGCTGTTTCGCCGGGGCCGCGACCTCTCGGATATCGACCGCTTCAAGCTGTTCGATTCTCTGCGCCGGTCGCTGGTGGCCCCCGCCACCTTCGGGGCGGTGTTCGCGGGCTTTTTTCTGCCCTCGGGCGGCATGGCAGTGGCCGCCGCCGCCGCGCTGCTGGCCCTGCTCTCCAGCTTCTTTCTCACGCTGGCGGAGCGCGCCTTCCAAAAGACTTCCCGGGCCCGGCTGCGCCACCGCTCCGTGGTCATCTACGGCGCGGGCGGGGCGCTGATGCGCACCTTCCTGCGGCTGTGGCTGCTGCCCTGCGAGGCGTGGGTCTGTTTTTCGGCCATGGCGGCGGCGCTGTGGCGCATGGCGGTCAGCGGCAAAAAGCTGCTTCAATGGGAAACCGCCGCCCAGACCGACGCCGACCCCAACGGGCTGGGCGCGCATCTGGCGGGGACCTGGTTCGCGCCGGTGTGCGGCGCGGTGTGTCTGGGCTTCTCCGCCTCCGTCATCGGGCGGACTGCGGGCCTTGTGTGGCTGTGCGCACCGGTGACCGCCTGGGCGCTGTCGCTGCCCGCCCGCAAAAATACGGAGCCCACCGAGGCCCAACGGCGCTGTCTCACCGGCTGGGCCGCCCGCCTGTGGACCTATTTTGACCGCTTCTGCGCCGAGGAGGAGCATTTTCTCCCCCCGGACAACGTGCAGCAGCAGCCCCCCGTGGGCGCGGCGCACCGCACTTCCCCCACCAACATCGGGCTGGCGCTGGTGTCCTGTCTGGCGGCGCTGGACCTGGGCATCGACGCCCGTGGCACCGCCATGGCCCATCTGGAAGCCATGCTGCGCACGGTGTCCCAACTGAAAAAATGGCGGGGCCATCTGTACAACTGGTACGACACCCGCACCCTGCGCCCGCTGCCGCCGGAGAGCGTCTCCACCGTAGACAGCGGCAATCTCTGCGCCTGTCTCATCACCCTGAAAGCGGGGCTTTCGGAATACGGGCGGGACGATCTGGCAGCGCTGGCGGAGACACTGGCCCGACAGATGGATTTTGCCCCGCTGTACGACCCGGCCCGCCGCCTCTTCCACATCGGCTGGGACACAAAGAAAGACCGCCCGGCGGGCGGAGTCTACGATCTCATGGCCAGCGAAGCGCGCCTGACCAGCTACGTGGCCGTGGCCCGGGGCGACGTGCCCGAGCGCCACTGGCGGCGGCTGAGCCGGGCCCAGCTGGGACTGGACGGCTACCGCGGTCTGGCCAGCTGGACGGGCACCATGTTCGAATATCTGATGCCGGAGCTGTTTGTGCCGCTGGTGCGGGACAGTCTGCTGTATGAGAGCGCGCGCTTCTGCCTGTACGCCCAGCGCCGCCGGGTGCGCCCGGGGCTGCCCTGGGGCGTCTCCGAAAGCGCGTTCTTCGCGCTGGACCCCGCGCTGAATTACCGCTACAAGGCCAACGGCTGCGCGGCGCTGGCGCTCAAGCGCGGTCAGGACGCGGAACTGGTGATCTCACCCTACTCCTCGTTCCTGGCGCTGTGCGCCGCCCCCGCCGCCGCGGTGCGCAACCTGCGCCGGCTGGAGAGCCGGGGTATGGGCTGCGAATACGGCTTCTACGAGGCGCTGGACTTCACCCCCGGCCGCTGCCGGGGCGGCGAGGGCGAGCGGGTAAAGTGCGTCATGTCCCACCACCAGGGCATGAGCCTCATCGCCGCGGCAAATACCCTCACCGGCGGCGTCATGACCCGGCGGTTCATGGCCGACCCCGAAATGGGGGCCTACGGCTGCCTGCTGGCGGAACGGGTACCGCTGGGCGGGGACCTGCTGCGCCGGGACGGTGCCTCCGCGCCGGAGAAGCTGCGGCGGGACGCCGGGGAAAAGTGGCGCATCCGCGGCGAAGGCAGCGATTTTGATCACCCCGGCTGCTGCCTGCTCTCCAACGGTGTGTATAACATTATGTCAACCGAATTTGGCCTCACCGCCTCCGCCTGCCGGGACACGCTGATCTACGACACGCCCGACGTCCCCGCACAGGGCGGGCACGGGCTGGAGTTGGCCCTGACGCTGGGTGGCGGAGAGACCTCCCTGCTGCCGGTGCCGGGCCGGACGGACGAGGAGGTGCTGTGGGAGCTTTCGGAAGACAGCGTCTCCGTGCTGTGCCGCCGGGCGGAATTTTCCGCCCGGTGCGCCGTGGCGGCTGCCTCCGGCTTTTCCGGCGAGATCCGGCTGGTCCGGCTCACCGCCCGCGTCCCGCTGGACGGCTTTGTCACGCTGCGCTTCCGCCCGGTGCTGGCCTCGGCGGACGATTACCGCAGCCACCCCGCTTTCTGGCGGCTGGGTCTGGAGGCGCGGGAGCATCAGGGCTGTCTGCTGCTGCGGCGGCTGGCCCGGGGCGACCGGCCGGAAATGTGGCTCGCGCTGGCCTGCGCGGCTCCGGCGGAATTTTCCGCCGACGCCGGCGGGGGGCTGGGCTGGCTGTCCTATCCGCTGGTTACCGCGCGCGTGGCTGTGAAGCTGCAGCCCGGCGAGAGCGTCAATCTGCGCTTTTCCCTGTGTCTGGGACCGACCGCGGAGGAGGCCTATCACGGCGCCCAGCGTCTGACCGCGCTGGGTCCGGCGGACTACGCCGATATGCCCGGCGCCTGCGCGGCGCTGTCCGGTCTCTCCGCGCGGGAGATCGGGCAGGCCATGGCGCTGGTGCGCCCGCTGTGGTTCCCGCGCCCGGAAAGATTTGGGACGCGGGAGCTGCTGTGGCGCTACGCCGTGTCCGGCGACCTGCCCATCCTGCTGCTGCGCCCCGGCGCGCCGCAGGATACGGACGCCCCGGTGCGGGAATTCTGCCTGCTGCGCTGCTGCGGTATGCTGGCGGATCTGGCGCTGATCACGGATGACGGCGGCGATTACGACCGCCCCGTATCCCGCCGGGCGGAGGACGTTTTGGAAAAGCTGGGTCTGGGGGCGCTGCTGGGCGGCTACGGCGGCGTGCATCTGCTGCCCCCCAGCGCGGACGAGCCGCTGCGCCGGGCCTCCGCCGCCGTCTGGGGCGAGACCGCCCCTCCGCGCAGGATCGGCGGCACTTTTCTGCCGGGTCCCGCGCTCCGCCGCGGCGGCGTGCCGCAGGTGGAATGGGCCGAAGATCATTTCAGTTTTTATGTAAACCATTATCTGCCCCGCCGCTGCTGGAGCGACGTGCTGTGTTCCGGCGATTTCGGCTTTCTGGCGGCGGACTGCGGCTGCGGCGGACTGTGGTACCGCAACGCCCGGGAGCAGCCCATCAACGGCTGGCCGGGCGACGCGCTGGAAGTGGCCGGCCCGGAGACGCTGGAGATCGAGACCGCCGCCGGGCGCTTCAGCCTGTTCGCGGCGGAGGACGGTCTCCCCTGCCGGGTGCGCTTTGGCTTCGGCTGGGCCCGCTGGGAAAAGGACTTCGGCTCCTTCGCCACCGCGGTCACCGCCTCCCTGCCGCCCCGGCGGGACGCGCGGGTACTCACGGTGGAAACGGTGGGCCCCGCCGAAGGCCGCCTGCTGTGGAAAACCGATCTGCGCCTGGCCGCCGACGGCGACGACCGCGGCGCGGTCGTCGTTGATTATGTCAACTCCATTTTTTCCGCGTCCAGCCCCCGTTCCTACACGGAGGGTCTGCGCTTTCTCGCGGCCTTCTCCGCCCCGCCCGCGGCCTACACCTGCGACGGCGGCAAGTGGCGGCGTGGCGAGCTGGACGGCGGCACGGCCACCGGCGGCGAGCCCGTTATCGGCGCGGCCCTGCCCCTGGGCGGACGGCTGACGCTGGTCTGCGGCTGCTGCGGCGAGGACGAGCTTCTTGAATTATGTCAACCAGATACTGCCGCCGCCGCGCCCCTGGAGGCCGGGCGGTATTGGGCCGACCTGCTGGGCCGCTTCCGGCTGGACGTCCGCGACGCGGCATTGGCGCACATGATGAACGGCTGGGCGGGATATCAGGCGATCTGCTGCCGCCTGCTGGGGCGGGCGGGCCTCTATCAGGCGGGCGGCGCCTTCGGTTTTCGCGACCAGCTGCAGGACGCGGTGAACGTCCTCCTGCTGGACCCCGGCTACGCCCGCAATCAGATCCTCGCCGCCTGCCGCCATCAGTATACGGAGGGCGACGTGATGCACTGGTGGCACGCCCACCCCGCCGGGGACAAGGGCGTGCGCACCCGCTGCTCCGACGATCTGGTGTGGCTGGTCTGGGCGCTGTGCGAGTATACGGAAAAGACCGGCGACCTGGCCCTGTGCGGCGCGGAGATGGCCTATGCGGTCTCGCCGCCGCTGGCTGAGGAGGAACGGGACCGGTATGAGACCCCCGCTCCCTCCGACTTTACGGAGCCCGTGCTGGCCCATGCCCTGCGGTCCATGGAGCGCTGTCTCGCCCGGGGCTCCGGCCCCCACGGCCTGCTGCGCTTCGGCAGCGGCGACTGGAACGACGGATTGGACAGGATCGGCGGCGAGAGCGTGTGGCTGACCTGGTTTTTCGCCCACGTCGCCGCGCGTTTCTCCCGGCTGTTGGATAAATTATGTCAACCTGATTCTGAAAAATATGCCTCGCTGGCCGTCACCTATGGGCGGGCGGCGGACGCGGCCTGGGACGGGGGCTGGTATCTGCGCGGCTATTGGCCGGACGGGGAACGGCTGGGCAGCCGCGTCTCCCGCTGCTGCCTGATCGACTCCATCGCCCAGAGCTGGGCCGCGCTGTGCGAGCAGGCCGCGCCGGAGAAGGTGTCCGCCGCGCTGGGAAACGCGGTAGACCGGCTGTTCGACCGGGAAACCGGCGTGGTGAAACTGTTCGACCCGCCCTTTGCCGACTGCGCCCGGTCTCCCGGCTATCTGGAGAGCTACGGCCCCGGGTTTCGGGAAAACGGCGGGCAGTACACCCACGGAGCGATCTGGCTGGCCATGGCCTGCCTGCGTCGGGGGCGGGAGGCGGACGGCCGGGCCATTCTCTCCGCGCTGCTGCCGGAAAATCACGATCTTTCCGTCTATCTGGCGGAGCCCTTTGTGCTGCCGGCAGACGTCTACACCGCGCCGGGTCACGTGGGGGAGGCGGGCTGGACCTGGTATACCGGCTCCGCCGGGTGGTATTTCCGGGCGGTGACGGAGGAGCTGCTGGGTCTGCGGCTGGAAAACGGCAAGCTGACCGTGCATCCCCGGCTTGGGGACTATACCGCCCGCTGGACGGATTTCGAGGGGCGGGTCCACACCATTACCGTGAAAAACGGCGAGGCGGAGGCGGATTGAGCCGCGCAGTTTACAAATTGTCTCTATCCAAATCCACCGCGTTGTGCTACAATATAAAATTACTGAAATCATGGGAGGGTCGCGTCGATGGAAAAAGTACGCAGCGAAATCATGCCGGGCGTGTGGCTCACCGCTCTGCGGACAGACAAGTTCAAAACCGCCTGTCTCAGCGTGAATCTGCTGACCCAGCTCTGCCGGGAAAACGCCTCCCAGAACGCGCTGATCCCCTTTGTGCTGCGCCGCGGCACGGCCAAACACCCGGACATGGCCGCCGTCTCCGCGCGTCTGGATGAGCTGTACGGCGCGGCCGTGGAGCCCATTGTCCGCCGGGTGGGCGAGATCCAGTGCGTGGGCTTCTATTCCAGCTTTGCGGAGGACGCGCTGCTGCCCCGCGGGGAGAGCGTGCTTTCCGCGGCGGCGGAGATGCTGGCCGAACTGCTGCTGCGCCCCAACACCCGGGGCGGGCTGTTTTTGCCGGACTATGTGGCCAGCGAGCGCGACAAGCTGGCTGAGCTTATCCGCAGCCGCATCAACGACCGCCAGGGCTACGCCCTGCAGCGCTGCATCGAGGAGATGTGCTGCTACGAGAACTACGCCGTCGGGCGCTACGGCGATGAAAAGAACGTGGAAACCATCCGCTACGACAGGCTCACCAAGCACTACCACACCCTGCTGGCCCAGTCTCCCATCGAATTTTTCTACTGCGGCGCGGCCGAAGCCGACCGCGTGGCGCTGGCGCTGATAAAAGCGTTTCTCACCCTGCCCCGGGGCGAGATCGACTGCGATATCGGCACGGACGTGCGCATGAACGCCGTGGAGGACGCCCCCCGGGTCACCGTGGAGGAAAAGAGCATCAGTCAGGGCAAACTGGTGCTGGGCTTCCGTCTGGGCGAGTGTATGGACGATCCGGACCCCGCGCCGCTGCGGGTCTTTAATGCGGCCTACGGCGGCGGCGTCACCTCCAAGCTCTTTGCCAACGTCCGGGAAAAGCTGTCTCTGTGCTACTATGCCAATTCCATGCTGGAGACCCACAAGGGCCTGCTGCTGGTGTCCTCGGGGATCGACGCGGCCGATTACGACGCCGCCCGGGACGAGATTCTCGCCCAGTTGGACGCGCTGCGCCGGGGAGAGCTTTCCGACACGGAGCTCACCGCCGCGAAAAACGCGCTGGCCTCGGACCTCCGGGCCGTGGAGGACGCCCAGGGCGAGCTGGAGGGCTATTGGCTGGCCGCCGCCGTGGATGGGGACGATTTGGCCCCGCTGGAGTTGGCCGCGCTGGCCGAGGATGTGACAAAGGAACAGGCGGTGGCCGTAGCCGGCAGCGTCGTGTGCGACGAGATTTATTTCCTGAAGGGCGACGGCACGGAGGACGAGGATGGAGAATAAGCGTTTCGACAACATCGGCGAAAACCTTTATACCGCGAAGCTGCCCGACGGCCTGACGCTGAACGTGGCCGCGAAGCCCGGCTATGCCACCAGCTTTGCCGCCTTCGCCGCCAACTACGGCGGCGCCATGCGCCGGTTCAGCACCGGCGGCGGCTGGGTGGACACCCCGGCGGGCGTGGCCCATTTTCTGGAGCACAAGATGTTCGATATGCCGGACGGGGACAACGCGCTGAACGTGCTCTCCGCCAACGGCGCCGACCCCAACGCCTATACCTCCGCGGGCATGACCTGCTATTATTTTGAGAGCACCCGGGATTTCTATGACAATCTGGAGATGCTGCTGCGTTTTGTCTCCACGCCCTATTTCACGGCGGAGAGTGTGAAAAAGGAGCAGGGCATCATCGGGCAGGAGATCTCCATGACGGAGGATTCCCCCGGCTTTGCCGTATATATCAACCTCATGAAGCTGCTGTATGCCGCCCATCCCATCCGGGACGCCGTGGCCGGCACCCAGCAGAGCATCGCCCGGATCACCCCCGAAATTCTTTACAGCTGCCACAAGGTGTTTTATAATCCTTCCAACATGGCGCTGTGCGCCGCCGGGGATATCGACCCTGAAAAGGTGCGCGACATCGCCCTGCGGGTGCTGCCGGCGGAGCCCGGTCCGGTGCCGAAGGCGGATTTTGGCCCCCCGGAGGGCGAGCTGCCGCTGGAGAAGCGCTCTGAAACTGCCATGGAGCTTTCCGCGCCGCAATTTCTCATCGGTGCCAAGGTTCCCCCCGCCCCCGGCGGGGACGCCCTGCTTCGCCAGAAACTCATCGGCCAGCTGGCGCTTCGGCTGCTGTGCGGCACCTCGTCCGATTTTTACACCCGCCTCTACGCGCAGGGTCTGCTGACCCGGGACTTCGATTACGAGATCGACTACGCCGCGGGGACGGCCACCGTCGTTATCGGCGGCGAGAGCGCCCGGCCGGATCAGGCGCTGGCCGCATTTTCCGATGCCGTGGCCCGCGCGGCCCGGGACGGGCTGAAAAAAGCCGACTTTGACCGCGCCGTGCGCGCCTCCTACGGCGCGCGCCTGCGTGGGCTGGAGGACTTCGACAGCCTCTGTTCCTCGCTGGCGGACGGCGTTTTCGGCGGCTACTGCTCGCTGGACGCTTTCGCCATGCTGCAGCGCGTCACGCCGGAGGACTGCGCGGCCTATATCCGCGACTATCTGGGTCCGGACCGGTTGGCCCTGTCCGTCATCACGCCAAGGAAAGAGTGATCCCATGACTGAAACCATGCTGCGCAACGCATCCATCTCCTTCCCTATGCTGGGAAACCTGACCATCAACCCTCCGGCCTATTTCACCGTGTTCGGCCACGACATCTACTGGTACGGCGTCATCCTGGCCACGGCCTTTCTGGTGGGACTGCTTTACTGCGCCCACAACGCCGGCCGCTTCGGGCTGAAGCAGGACGATATCTATGAAGAAGTGCTGTGGATGGTGCCGCTGGGCGTGATCGGCTGCCGCGTTTATTACGTCCTTTTTGAGTGGGGCTACTATTCCCAGCATCTCAATGAGATCTGGCGCATCCGGGACGGCGGCATCGCCATGTACGGCGGCATCATCGCAGGGCTGATCTTCGTACTGATTTGGACGAAGAAGAAAAAAATCTCGCTGGGCGCGCTGCTGGACTGCAACGGCGTGGGTCTGATTATCGCCCAGTCCATCGGCCGCTGGGGCAATTTCATGAACCGCGAGGCCTTCGGCCGGGAGACGGATATCTTCTGCCGCATGGGCCTGACCAACCCCGGCGAAGCCACGGTCTATGTCCACCCCACCTTCCTCTATGAAAGCCTCTGGACCCTGTGCGGGTTCCTGTTTTTGCATTTCTGGTCGAAAAAGCCCGGCAACCGCAAATACGACGGGCAGCTGTTCATGATGTATGTGCTGTGGTACGGTCTGGGCCGCTCCTGGATCGAAGGGCTGCGCACCGACAGTCTCTGGCTCATCCCCGGCTTCATCCGGGTGTCCCAGATGGTGGCCGCGTGCTCCGCGCTGATTATGGCGATCCTCCTTTTCGTCCTGGCCCGCCGGCCCCATCCGCCGGAAAAACTGTTCGTGAACCGCGCCGCGGCAGCGGATGCGGAGAATGATAATCACACCGAAGAAACCAACGACATTGACAACAAGAAGGAGGATACCACCCATGTCTGATTACAAGAGCATTCTGAAGGGCACTCTGAATACCATCACCGAAAAGGCGAAGGACCTGGCCGAGAGCGGCACCGTACGGGAGATATATGACAAAGGCGCCAGCAAGGCCAAATCTCTGGGCAACATCGCCAAACTCACGCTGGAGTACAACGGAGCCGGCGAGGATCTGAGAAAGGCCTATATGGAGATCGGCAGACTGTATTACGAAGAGAACTGCAACGCGCCCCAGGGCTTTTTCGCGCCCCTGTTTGAAAAGGTCAAGGAAATCGGCGACCGTATGTCCGTCATCGACAAGGAACTGGACGCCCTGAAAGACGAGTTGAAAGCCAGCGGCGAGGCCACCGAGGCGGATTTTGAGTCCGTGGTGTCCGAGACCGAGGACGAAGCCAAAAAATAAGACCTTATAAAGAACGCCCCGCCGACAGGCGGGGCGTTCTTTATAGCAAATCGGAAACGGCTTTCCCGGCAGCGGCGAGAGGCCGGGCTCATGCCCGGCGCCGCAGGCCTTACGTCGCCCGTATCCTGGTCGACGGCGCGCTTTTTGCCTCATCGACGCCTGCCGCTGTTTGCGGGGCGATCCCGGTTATAAATGTCAGCGGTACAAAGGCCGGGTCGTTGCCGTACTCGTCGGCCTGCACGATCAGCCCGTATTTGTTTAAATAGATCAGGCCCGTGCTGCAGATATTGGAGCCAATATTGATCAGCACCTCGATATCTGCCGGGATCGTGGATACATAGTCATGGACAGCCGTGATGATGTTCGTATCACAGCCGGGCGGGAAATCGGGCTTGGACAGATACGTGATGGCCGGATTATAGACCGTGGCGCTGTCCGTAAACTGCAGAGCCGCTATAGCGTTGAGCGGGAAAGCGACTTCTCCTCCGTCGCCCAGAATGAACACCCCGCCATAAGTTCCCTCCGGCGATTGATAAACCTGCTGCGGTACGCCGGAAATCCACCACGGGCTGATTCCCGGGAGAAAAACATACAGGGGAATTCCGGGATATAAATCGATCAGCTGCCCGAGGAGATGGGCAAGCTGTGCGTAAGCAAAACACTGAGCCGTGTAGTTCATGCTGCCGGCGGGGCCGCGGGGACCCTGTGGCCCGGGAGGCCCGGCGGGGCCGCGGGGGCCCGGAGGGCATGGCGGGAAAGGCGGATGCCAGGTTACGGCATCGGGAGCGCCCGCTTGCTCGGGGATAAAGACTTTATCGGACATTGAGTAACCTCCATTATAAGCAGCACCTTGCCGATGGCTGCTGTTACAGTATATGCGCCATGGCGTGGCTTGCCCCACCGCCAGCGCCGCCCCGTCCGCCGCGGCGGGGCCGCCCTCAAACGCCGCATATCAGCAAAAAGGGATACCCGGCGCTCCCTTTTGCGGGAGTGCCGGTATCCCAATGGGATCCTTTATGCTCTATCCTTCTTGGCGGATATTCCTTTGTTTGGCGGCGCAGTTATTTTGATGTGTTCTTTCAGCAGATATCACAGGGAGTGTCCTCGCAGGGATATTCCGGGATTCCGATAATCCGGATGTCCTGATCGATCCCAAGCTTGTCGATAATATCCTCGGAGAGCGAGAAGTCGACAATCGTGGTCCAGATGGTGGCAGTCTCAGTGGCGTTGGCGAGATACTGATCGAGCACATCCACTTGGTAAGACAGGTTTCTCAGTACGATATAGGACTGAAGCGTCGGGTCGTTCAGCTCGCATTTGCGCAGAACCGCGCTGAAGCTGGGAAGGGGAATCGTGACCGTGTATTCAAAGTTGGCATAGGCGGTCGCCGTCGCGTTATATTTGATGACCATCTGTTCATAGGGCTGCGTGACGCTCTGATGCTGGATGATCGGCGTGCCGGTCGGACCAAGAACCGTAGCTTCCACAAAGGCTTTTTTGGTCGCGGTGTACTGAGTAAAAGCGGAGAGATCCCGGGGAAGTGTCAGCACGTCGAAGGTATTGTCCTCGTACTCCACAACCAAAACCAGTTCAAAATTCAGAACTACCCTTGATTTCTGTGTGCAGAGGATGGTGTTGCCCGGATCAAAGTCAAGAATCCGCTTGCAGAGCTTGACACATTTTACAGGGGACCCGTAGCTTGTGTTGGGTGCCGTGCTCTCTGAGGCGTAGCGCCATGGTTAATTATATAAAGCGTTAACGGGGCCTTTGTTCCCAGAGGCTGAGGCGGATCCGCGGTGGAATAATTCTCCTGGAAAACTTCCTGTTTCTGATGCAATTCGGCTTTCGCCAGAACTCTTCTGGCGAATATATCAAGAGGTTCCTGAGCAATGAAGTCGCTCATGAGGCTGTTCACTCCTAAATTTAAGATTGAAGAAAAGATGCTATTATCTCCCTTTTCAGTATATGCGGAATGTCGCAAATCGTTAAAAGTTATAACCTGCTGCCCGAATGCGCGGAAGGCTCCGCGGCGGGCAGCAGGATTTTTATGCAAATAATTAAAATCCTACGGCTGCATCGATTACTTCCGCTGCTGCCCAAAGACACTTTTCTTGCCTGTACCCTCTTTCCCCTCCAGAAGGCTGAGGAGATTGCTTATTTTTTCGTCCTGCTCCTGGAGCCTGCGATCCAGCCTGTCAAGATCGGCGCTGATTTCGGATACTTTCTGCAAAACATCGTTATGTAGGGTCATCTCATTAACGTTGGTAAAAGTATCAACGATTTTCGTGTCTTTCACAGACGTGCCCGCGTCCGAAGGGGAATTGACCGCGCTGAGATCGTTTTCCCTTTTCAGGGGTCTCCAAGCACTTCTGTAATCTGCGCTCAGATATACATCTTCCATGCCATCACCACCTCCCGTAGAAATTTGCGCAAGTGAACTTCCTACAGCATTATATTCCGGTTTCTGGGGGTGCGACATTGTCTTTTTACGCGTGTTCTCAATGCGGGCTGAATACTCCGGCAGTCTGTTTTCTGTGCCAAAAGGCAAAAGCGGAGGTACCCTGTGGAAATCTGTTTCTTCGCTGCCGATACCCTGCAAGCCCCTGTGATCGCGCTTGGTGCAGGCCTTGCGGTGCGGGGCATCCTTTCTGTCACATCGAAAACAGCTTTCCCAGCAGCGGCGAGAGGCCGATCATCACCAGTGAAAAGCACAGGGACGATACCGACAGCAGCGTAGCCCGCTGGCCGGAGGGCACCAGCTGATTCAGACGGATATCTGAGCGCACCTCGATGAGGTCGTCAAACAGCGCCGCGCCGGAGCCGCAGGCGATCATCAGCACCGGAGCGCGCACAAAAGACAGCCCCAGGCAGACCGCCACCCCGGCGGCAGCCAGCAGATATACCTGCCCGTAGCGCCATCTACGAAACAGCAGCACCGCGCGGGCGCCCACCGCGCCGCCCAGTCCCATCACGAACAGGGCCGGGCCCAGCACCGCGTCGGGCAGGCCGCACGCGGGCAGTCGGGCCTGCAGGAAGAAGCCCAGCAGCGTGGCGAAAGCCCCCACCCCCGCATTGAGAAAGATCAGCCGCACGGCCCCTTTTTCGCCGCGCAGAAAATCGAAGCTTTTTCGGAAGCAGGCTTTGATCCGCGCCCAATCGGGCCGCGCGCCGGCTGTGCCGCCTCCGCCGGTCTCTTTCAGCCGCAGTGTCACGGCCAGGCAGGCGGCGCCCAGCAGCGCGTCGATGAGATAGGCCTTCCGATAGCCGATTGCCAACGCCAGTCCCGCGCACAGCGTGGCCGCCGCGCCTGAGATGCGGTAGATCATCAGTTCCGTGGAGGAAAAGCGGTCGTAATCCCCCTCCCGGCCCTCCTGTTTCAGGCTGTCGTAGGCCAGCGCTTCCCGGGTGCCGGAGGAAAAATTGTAGCTCAGCGCGTCCAGCGCCATAGCCAGCAAAATACCGGGCATCCCCCGGGAGACCAGCATGGCCAGCGCGGCCAGCACCAGCAGGCACTGGCTGCACACCATGGCTTTTTTTCGCCCCCACATATCGGAGACCACACCGGAGGGCACTTCCCCCAGCAGGCTGGTGAAATGGAACACGCTCTCCGCCATGCCGATCTCCACCAGGGAACAGCCTCTGGCCGCCAGCAGCGCCACCCAGGAGGCCCCGGCGATCTGAAAGGCGTTCAGCGAGGAATTGACATACAGCGTGCGAAGCTGTTTTTGCAGATTGAACATAAAAAAACTCCTTTTCAAAAATCATTTGAAAAGGAGATAGAGCACTGTTTTGAAAGCGGGCCGCAGCCAGTATTTATCCAAAAAAGAGCGCACTATCCCCCTGAAGGGCGAAAGTGTCTCCTTTTTGCAGTTTGACGTTACTATTTTTCCAGGCCATAATGCCGCTCCCGATAAAAAGCGTCGCCGCAGGCTGCCGCCTGCGGCGATGTGGCGGAGAAGGAGAGATTCGAACTCTCGATACCCTTTTGGGGTATACACGATTTCCAATCGTGCGCGCTCGACCAACTACGCGACTTCTCCACGTGTTCTGTCCAGTGAACGTTCCTGTTCAATTGTCAGCTTGGATATTATAATTCAGAACCATGGCAAAGTCAAGCACAAAATCCCCTTCGCGAGTATGGTTATCGTTATGTAAATAGTGTGCTGTCTCCCATGCCCTTATAACGGCATTTCCCACATTTTCAACAGGTTTTTCAACACATTATGTAAATCTTAATTCGTAGGAAAAACCACCCTGCAAATGCAGGGCGGTTTCGGTTTGCCGCGGGATCAGAGGTGCGCGTTGCGGGGCATATTGTCATAATGCTTGAGGAGGAAGGGCTCGATGGCGGAGGTCAGCTTCATATCCAGATTGAAGAAATAGACGATAAAGGTGACCGCAAACAGCGATATGCCGATGGCCAGAAGCTTCAGAAGCAATTTTTTAAGTACAGGCATTTCTTTTCTCCTTCCCTGTTACCAGGCGTTCTCATCCGGCAGGATCTCGATGGACGGATCGAGGGGCTCCTCGCGCATGACGGTGCGCATATAGTCGTTGAGCTGGTTGCGGATGGCCTGGCGGGTAAACACGCGGGGGTCGCACAGGTCGTGGCAGACCCAGACCAGATGGATGCCGCGCTCCCTGGCCTGCTCCTCGAACTGGCCGTGCATGCCCGTCAGCGCCTTGCAGGACATATGCTCCCACATGATGACCATGTCGGCGCCCATCTTGTCGCAGAACTCCCACAGCTCATCCACCAGGACCTTATAGCCGCCGTGGGTACGGTTGCGCATAATCATGTTCTCGTTGAGCCACGCCATATCGTAATAGGCCTGCTCGCGGTTTTCGGGGGTATCGTCCTCGGCGATCATCCTGGTGTTGATCATGGACAGCATATCGGTCAGCGGCACGATGCCCCAGCAGTGCACCATCCAGTTGAGCATATCGATGCAGTACTGCGGCTGCACGCCCCAGATAATGGCTCTGTGGCGATACTCCCTGGCCATCATCTTCTTTTCCCGATAACCCTTCTCCGCATACTTCAGGATCTTCGCGTCCACCGGCGGGAACAGCTTGGATCTGCCGCAGTTGCCCATGTAATTGGTGTCGTTGTACAGCGAGAAGGGCGCGCCCACGAACTGCGGATACGGCGTGCTGTTGATCTCCAGCCATGCCATGCGCTTGCGGGTGGCGTCGTTCACGCGCCTGGCGCTGTCAAAGTAATAATTCCAGTCCCACTTCTGGCCGGTGTGTTCCTCCACAAAGGCAATGGCCTTTTTCATATCCTCCGCGGCGTATTTCTGCACGTCCGGCTCCCGGTGGCGCATGGGGGCGACCAGCTGGAAGGTGGGGATGCCGTACTCCCGCTCCAGGCGCTTGGCGATCAGGCCGTTGCCCATCAGGGAGCCGTCGCAGGTGGTGTTAACCTGCACCGCGCAGCAGCCCAGAACGGCAAAGTCGTCGTCGATGGAGACGCCGGCCTCGGCCTCGGGCATGGGGCAGACGTCGCCGGCAAGGCCGAACTGCTGGGCCACGTCCAGATAGTGGGTGGAAGAATACTGTGTCAGCAGGTTCGCCACAAACATACACGGGACCTCGCGCAGGATGGCCTTCACGTTGGGGAAGCCCATCATGAACGCGGTCATGGCGTTCTCGTCAGTCAGAACGCATCTCTTGGAAAATTCAGTGTCGTTGCCGGTACGGCGGTCGCCTTTGAAGATGTTGTCCAGCGTGGAGGCCACATCGTAGACCACAAAGTCCATGGAGGTGTGGACGATGCGCAGCGCCTCGTCGCGCAGGCCCATGGTGAACTTATCCACCATGTGCGGCGTGGCCAGATAGTTGGCCATCCATCTGTACCGGAACATGGCCTTGATATTGCGGGGCTTTGCGATGAATTTCGCCAGGATGGACATGATGTACAGCCATCTGGCATAATCGTACAGTGTGTCCTTCAAACCGCGCCATTCGCGGCGTTTGCGCACCTTGCCGCCGTCAAAAAGGACACCCAGCTCTTTTTCGCCGACTCTCTCCTTACCTACGATGGTCTCCATCACTTTTCACCTCCGCGCAGTTTTTTGATCTCAATGCTTTCCACGAACGCCTGAACGCGGGTGCGCATCTGCCCGATCGAGGAGCTGATGTTATACGGCCGGTCTACCGACAGGACAGGGTAACCGTAGTCGTCGCGGAGCATGACGGAGCCCAGCATTCTCTCATAGGCCCAGGGGTCGCAGAATTTGATCTGCTCGTAGATGATGCCGTCCGCGCCGTATTCCTTGGCGATATCGCTGACATATTCCTTGCGGCCGTACACCTTTTCCATATTCATCATCCGCGGGCACTGGGAGCGGTAGGTGTACGCGCGGCACACCTGGGTCAGCGCGTCCTCGTCGTCGTTGAGCTCGATGGGATCTCTGCCGGGGAGGGAGCCGAAACAGAAGCGATCGGCGCAGACAAAAGCGCCGGTATCTTCGATAAGCTTGATAAAGCCGCCGTCGTCGCCTTCGGAGCCGACGACCATCACCCGCGCGCGATAACCCTTTCCATCGGGCTTGCGGGTCTTGAGCTCCCTGAGGGTCTCCTCCAGCTTGTCTATGAGGAGATACTTGGGC
>DAOPXW010000035.1:0-19335 GCA_035352555.1 Oscillospiraceae bacterium | reverse complement strand
GCAGGCAACAAACCTTGCTCTTTCCACACCCCTCTGTTCAGTTTTCAGGGCGCAGACCCTGAACAGTTGGTGTTTTTAACGGTGAGGGTCCACCCGTTCCCATTCCGAACACGGAAGTTAAGCTCACCAGTGCCGAAAATACTTGCTTGGTAACGAGCCGGGAAGATAGGTCAATGCCAACACAAAACCCCGCGTCTCTTTCGAGACGCGGGGTTTTCTTATATCCGGACGGGCGGGCTCACACCGCCACGGGAATCTTGTCGGTAAATTCGGTGAACCGGTAATTTTCCATGGAAAAGCTGTCCCGGGTGAACGCATAGAAATCCTTGACGTCCGGGTCGATCCGGAAGGCCGGGGCCGGTTTGGGGTCGTTGGCCAGGAGC
Organism: Oscillospiraceae bacterium; assembly: GCA_035352555.1. GTDB lineage: Bacteria > Bacillota > Clostridia > Oscillospirales > Oscillospiraceae > UBA2922. The sequence goes on along the minus strand of DAOPXW010000035.1, from coordinate 18,952 downwards.
TTTTCCACCGCCGGGACATGCCGGTCATAAATGTGGGCGTCGGCGATGACGTGCACGAGCTCGCCCGGCTGCAGGCCGGAGACCTGCGCCAGCATCAGGGCGAGCACCGAATACTGCACCACGTTCCAGTTGTTGGCCGCCAGCATGTCCTGACTGCGCTGGTTGAGAATGGCGTTGAGGGTGTTCCCTGAGACGTTGAAGGTCATGGAATAGGCGCAGGGATACAGCGCCATTTCCGAGAGGTCCGCAAAAGTATAGATATTGGTCATGATGCGCCGGGAGGCGGGGTTATTTTTCAGGTCCCACAGCACTTTGTCCACCTGATCCATGTCGCCCTCCGGATAATGGTGCTTCACGCCCAGCTGATAGCCGTAGGCCTTGCCGATGGAACCGTTCTCATCCGCCCAGGCGTCCCACACCCGTGTCCGCAGATCGCGGACATTGTTGGACTTGGCCTGCCAGATCCACAGCAGCTCGTCAATGGCGGATTTCCAATAGGTGCGGCGCAGCGTCAGGATGGGGAACTCCCTCGAGAGATCGTACCGGTTGACAATGCCGAATTTTTTGATCGTGTGCGCGGGGGCGCCGTCCTCCCAGCGGGGGCGCACCTCCCGGTCGGTGTCCCAGACGCCGTTGTCCAGGATGTCCCGGCAGTTGGCAATAAAAATTTCATCGGCTCGGCTCATGGCAGGTCCGCCTTTCGTTGTTTTCTCCCATTTTACCACGGCACCCCGCCGGGCGCAACCGCATACACTGAGATGAGGTGATGCGTGGTTTGAATATTTCTGTTTGCGGCGGCGACGAGAGCGCGGCGCGCCTGTGCGCCCGCCTGCGGGACGACGGCCACCGGGTCCGAGCCTTCGCGCTGGACGGCGGCGACGTGGGCGAGGGCGTGATGAAGGTGGGCTGCCCGGAGGGCAGCCTGGACGGGGCGGAGCTGGTGATCCTGCCGCCCGCGGCGGCGGCGAACGGGCGGCTGTACGCGCCGCTTTGTTCACGATCGGTGGAGGTTTCAACGCTGCTGGACGCCGCCCCGGAGACCGCGCTGATCTGCGCGGGGGGCGAAGTATCCGGCGCGGCGGGGTACTGCGAGGATTATACCGCCCGGGAGGATTTCGCCGTGGGCTGGGCGGCGCTGGCCGCCGAGGGCGCGGTGGAGCTGGCTCTGGCGGGCTCCGACGGGGCGCTGGTCGGCAGCCGGGCGCTGGTGCTGGGCTATGGATGGCTGGGGCAGCTGCTGTGCGCCCGGCTGCGGGCGCTGGGCGCGGAGGTCACCGCAGCGGCCCGCCGGGAGGGCGCGCTGGCCATGGCGGCGGCGATGGGCTGCAGGACGGTGAAGCTGTCCGCGCTGGATGGACGGCTTGGGGATTTTGATTACCTGTTCAACACCGTGCCGGCCCCGGTGCTGAGTACCAAGCGGCTGGCGGAAATCCGCTGCGGGGCGTTTTTGGCGGAGCTGGCCGGGGAGCCCGGCGGGTTCGACGGAAAAACGGCCCAGACCCTGGGCATCCGGGCGGTAGAGGCCCGGAATCTGCCCGGAAAATGCGCCCCGCAGGCCGCGGCGGAGCTGATCCGGACCGCGGTGTACGCGGCGGCGGAGGAGTGGAAGGTGTAGGCGGGGGCCGGGAAAACGAGACGCGCGGTACATAAAAAATCGGGAGGGCGCTGCCCTCCCGATTTTTTTCTTGAAGACCGGGTCATTTGACCACGACGTTTTCGTCGCCCAGAAGCTCCTTCAGCTCCGCGATCAGCGCCTCGTGGATGACGCACCGCGCCCCGATGCGCTTTTTCTCCTTTTCGCAGTAGAGAATCAGGTGCTGTTCGCCGGGGAACATGGTGAGCACCAGCCTGATGCGGGCCAGCGCGGGGTCGGTCTCCGAGGGGAGCCTGGCCCAGAGCCGGGGCTCCGCCCTGGGCGGCGCGCCGTCCGGGCCGTCGGCGTCCGACAGGGGGCGGATGGAATCCACCATGAGCTGGGGCTCTTTCTCGTCCCGCACGGAGATCTTGCCCCTGATGACCAGCGTGGCGTTGTCCCTGACATAGGCGCCGCCGTCGTCCAGCGCGCGGGCAAAGGCGATAAGCTCCATGGCGCCGGTGTCGTCCTCCAGCTGGATATAGGACATGAGCGTGTTGCTTTTGGTGGTGCGGGTGCGGGCCGACTGCACTACCCCCGCGATGGTGACGGACTGCCCGTCCGCAAAGCGGGTGGGGCCGCCCTCCTGCCGGAAGTCCGAGGTGATGGCCCCGATGGGCACCGCGCCCAGCGCGCGGGCCGCCTCGCGGTGATCGTCCATGGGGTGGCCGGACAGGTACAGGCCCGTGGTCTCCTTTTCCAGCGCCATCTTCTGCTGCGGGGTGAATTCCTCCACCTCCGGCAGCTTCAGCGGCACGGGCGCGGCGGCGGGGCCGGCCTCGCCGAAACCGCCGAATAGGTCGAGCTGTCCGTCGATGTTCCTGCTGTTTTCCAGGTTGATCCCGTCGATGACGCTGTCGGACACGTTGAGCAGCGCCTTGCGCTTGTAGCCCAGGGAATCGAAGGCCCCGGCCTTGATGAGGCCTTCCACCGCCCGCTTGTTCATGTCCCTGCCGGCCATCCGGCGGCAGAATTCGTCAAAGGCGGTGAAGGGGCCGTTCTGCTCCCGCTCCGCCACCAGGCCGTTGATGAAGCCCCAGCCGATGCCCTTAATGGCCACCAGGCCGAAACGGAGGTTCTCCCCGGAGACGGTGAAGTCCGCGCCGGATTCGTTCACGTCCGGCGGCAGCAGCCGGATGCCCATGTCCCGGCAGGCGGCGATATATTCCGCCACCTTGTCGCTGCTGTCCAGGATGGAGGTCAGCAGGGCGGCCATGTATTCCCGGGGGTAGCGGTATTTCATCCAGGCCGTGCGGTAGGCCACGATGGCGTAGGCCACGGCGTGGGCCTTGTTGAAGGCGTAGCTGGCAAAGTCCAGAATCTCGTCGTAGATGGAGTTGGCCACGGCCTCGGGCACGCCGTTGGCCACCGCGCCCGCGATGCCCCGGGCGGGGTCGCCGCGGACGAAGGCCACGCGCTCGGCGTCGATGACCTTGTGCTTTTTCTTGGACATGGCCCGGCGGATCAGGTCGGCCTGGCCCAGGGAGAAGCCCGCCAGACGGCGGAAAATTTCGATGACCTGCTCCTGATACACGATGCAGCCGTAGGTGACCTCCAGAATGGGCCTGAGGAGCGGGTGCTTATACGTGATTTTTTCCGGGTGGGCGGAGCATTCGAGGAAGCGGGGGATGGAGTCCATGGGGCCGGGGCGGTAAAGGGCGATGACGGCGGTGATATCCTCGATGTTCCTGGGCTTGAGGCCGGTGCACACGCCGGTCATGCCCGCGGATTCCAGCTGGAACACGCCGGAGGTCTTGCCCGCGGAGAGCATGGCGAAGACGCCGGGGTCATCCTCCGGGATGGTCTCCACCCGGAAATCCGGCCTGGTTTTCCGCACCAGCTTGGCCGCGTCCTCCAGCACGGTGAGGTTGCGCAGGCCCAGAAAATCCATTTTGAGAAGACCCAGCTCCTCCAGCGTGGTCATCTGATACTGGCAGACCACGGATTCGTCGTTGGTGGCCAGGGGGACGTATTCGTACACGGGCTTTTCCGTGATGACCACGCCGGCCGCGTGGGTGGAGGCGTGGCGGGGCATCCCTTCCAGCGCGCGGGCCGTGTCAATAAGGGCGCGGAGCGTCTCGTCGCCGTCGTACATGTCCTTGAGGGGTTTGGACAGGCGCAGAGCCTCGTCGATGGTCATGTTCTGCGCTGTGGGCACCTGTTTGGCCACGGCGTCCGTCTCGGCGTAGCCGACGTTCATCACGCGGCCCACGTCCCGGATGGCGGCCCGGGCCGCCATGGTGCCGAAGGTGACGATCTGCGCCACATGGTCGGCGCCGTATTTGCGGTTCACATACTCGAGCACCTCGCCCCGGCGGTTGACGCAGAAGTCCACGTCGATATCCGGCATGGACACGCGCTCCGGGTTGAGGAAGCGTTCGAAAAAGAGGCTGTACTTGACGGGGTCCACGTCCGTGATGCGCAGACAGTAGCTGACCACGCTGCCCGCCGCGCTGCCGCGGCCCGGGCCCACGGGGATGCCCCGGGACTTGGCGTAGCCGATGAAGTCCGACACGATGAGGAAGTAATCCACAAAGCCCATTTTTTGAATGACCGAGAGCTCGTAGTTGAGCTGGCCGAAAACGGAATTCTCCGAGGGCTGCGCGCCCGGAGCCGCAGGGTAGCGGGTCTCGAAGCCGGCATAGCACAGCTTTTGCAGGTAGGCGAAAGCGTCCGTCTCGCCCGCCGGCAGGGGAAAGCGGGGCAGATGGTAGGTGCCGAATTCAAAATCGTAGCTGCATTTTTCCGCGATCTTCACCGTGTTGTCCGCGGCCTCGGGGTAGTCCGGGAACAGGGCGCGCATCTCGGCCTCGTCCTTGAGATAGAGCTCCTTCGACTCAAAACGCAGCCGCTGCGGGTCGTCCATGGTCTTGCCCGTCTGGATGCACAGGAGCACGTCCTGATATTTGGCGTCCTCCTTTTTAATATAGTGGGCGTCGTTGGTGACCACGATGGGGATGCCGGTTTCGCGGTGGATGCGGAGAAGGCCCTGGGCGGCCTCCTTTTCCTCGGGCAGGCCGTGGTCCTGCAGCTCCAGATAAAAGTCCCCGCCGAACAGCTCCGCCAGCTCCATGGCCTTGGCTTTGGCGCCCTCGTAGTCGCCGCTTCGGATCCTGCGGGGGATGGCGCCGGCCACGCAGCCGGACAGGCAGACCAGCCCCTCGTGCTTTTCGTGCAGGAGCGGCCAGTCGATGCGGGGCTTGATATAAAAGCCGTCGATAAAGGCTTTGGACACGAGATAGCAGAGGTTGCGGTAGCCGGTCTCGTTTTTGCACAGCAGGATGAGGTGGGTGTATTCGCTGTCGATGCCGTGCTCCTTGTCGGAGAGCGCGCGGGGGGCCACATAGGCCTCGCAGCCGATGATGGGCTTCACGCCCGCCTCGCGGCAGGCGCGGTAAAACGCCACCGCGCCGTACATGACGCCGTGGTCCGTGACGGCCAGCGCGTCCTGACCCAGCTCTTTGGCGCGCCTGGCCAGCTCGCCGATGCGGCACGCGCCGTCCAGCAGGCTGTATTCGGTATGGACATGGAGATGGACAAAGGCCATGGGGACGCTCCTTTCGCGGGCTTCAGGCGGGGCCGGAGGGCCCGATATCCAGCGACATCAGTTTTTTCAGCCGGTGGCTGAGACAGGACTTCGACACCGGCGGCATGGCCAGGCGGGCGAGGTCCGAAAGGCTGGCCTCCGGGTTGGTGATGCGCAGCAGCGCGGCCTCCTGCAGCGTGTCCGGCAGGTTTTCGATGCCAACCTCCCGCTCGATGCGGCGGATGCGCTCCAGCTGCTCCTGGGCGGCGGCCACGGTCTTGTCCGCGTTGGCGGAATCGCAGTTGACCTTGCGGTTGATGGAGTTGCGCATGTCCTTTTCCACCTTGGCGGACATGATGTCCATGGCGGCGCAGGGCGCGCCGATGGTGGTAAGAAAATCCTCCATGGCCTCGCTGCGCTTGAAATACAGCAGGAAGCTGCCCGCCCGGCGGGTCTCCTTGGGCGAAAAGCCCATGTCCAGCAGGATGGAATACGTCTCCCGGCTGACGGAGAGGTGGGAGGTGCACAGCTCCAGGTGGTAGCGCCTGTCCGGATCGGTGACGCTGCCGCCGGCCAGAAACGCGCCCCGGATGAAGGAGGCGCGGCAGCATTCGTTTTCCAGCGCGCCCAGATTGATGTGCAGGGACAGCGCGGCGCCGGCGTCGATGCCGAAGGCGCCGAATACGGCGGCGATCTTGCCGCGGTCGGTGATGACAAAGCTGCGCTTGCCCGCCGCGCCCGCCGGCGGCAGCACGTCGAAGCTCAGGCCGAAGGCCCGGCGCATCAGGCGGGGCAGCCGGGCGGCAAACGCGTCCGACGCGGTGATGAAGCGGATCTCCGCCGGGGTAAAGGCGTTGCAGTACAGCAGCGCGCCGTAGGCCTCCGCCACGGCGCAGCATTTGCGGTCCAGCCGGGCGCCGCACAGCTCGGCTTTCACTTTTGAGGAAAAGGACATGACGGGAGCCTCCTTTCGGGCGAATCTTTCCCGCGGGGCGGTTATTTTTCCAGATCGCGGTTGAAATTGACGGCGGAGACGCCTTTTTCCCGCAGATGGTCGCCCAGCGCCTGGGCTACCGCCACGCTGCGGTGGCGGCCGCCGGTGCAGCCGACGGCCACGGTGAGGGAAAACTTGCCCTCCTCCGCGTACAGCGGCAGCAGAAAGTCGATGAGCCCCAGCAGTCGGTCCATAAACTCCCGGGAGACGTCCGAATCGAACACGTAATCCCGCACGGGCTCGTCCAGACCGCTTTTTTCCCGCAGGGCGTCCACATAGTAGGGGTTAGGCAGAAAACGCACGTCGAACATCAGGTCGGCGTCCATGGGGACGCCGTATTTATAGCCGAAGGCCGTGATGTTCACGGTGATGCCGCTCTGGCGCGCCTCTCCGCCGAACAGCGAGAAGATGCGCTGCTGAAGCCGGCCCAGCGTGAGATTGGAGGTGTTCACCACATAGTCCGCCCGGGCGCGCACCGGGGTCAGCAGCTCCGCCTCCCGGCGGATGGCGTCCTCGATGGTGCGGCCCCGGCCGCCCAGCGGATGGGGCCGGCGGGATTCCTTGTAGCGCTTGATCAGCGTGGGCACGTCCGCGTCCATGAACAGGATGCGGTAGGTGAGGCCCGCCTCGCCCAGACTGTCCAGCGTTTTGAACAGCTCGTCGAAGCCGTCGCGCTCCCGCAGGTCCATGACCAGCGCCACCTTTTCGTAGCGCTCCTGCGTGGCGGAGCACAGCTCCGCAAAGCGGGGGATCAGCGCCACGGGCAGATTGTCCACGCAATAATAATTCAGGTCCTCCAGGATGTCCGCCGCGCGGCTCTTGCCCGCGCCGGACATCCCGGTGATGATGAGAAATTCCATAAAAGCTCCTTTTGATGAAGAAGGGACGGTTATTCCTTGCCGGGAGCGGCGGACCGGCCGCTGAGGTTTTCCTTGAGATTGCGGGCCTGCTCCAGCGCTTCAAGATCGATGGAATTGTCCGACAGGGTCATGCCCTTGGGGTAGATCTTGATCTCGGGGTCCAGCTTGATTTGGGTCTGACGAAAGACCTCGTCCCGGACGTGGGTCATCAGCGCCACCAGCTGGTCATAGGTGGCGTCGCCGGTGTTGACCACAAAGCCGCTGTGCTTTTCCGACACCCGCACGCCGCCCACGGCGTAACCCTTCAGGCCGGACTGCTCGATCAGGGCCGCCGCGAAGCCGCCCTCCGGCCGCTTGAAGGCGCTGCCCGCCGAGGGGACATCCAGCGGCTGGCTCTGCCGCCGCTTTTCATTGAGCTCGCGCATTTTTTCGGAGACGGCCTCCCCGTCGCCGGGGGCGAGGGCGAACACCGCCGCCAGAATCACGCAGGGGACAGTCTCAAAAAAGCTGTGGCGATAGGAAAAATCGCAGCCGTCGTTGGCCAGCTCGTACAGCCCCTGGTCGGGGAAGTTGTAGCAGACCACGCTGCGGACGGTGTCCTTCAGCTCGCCGCCGTAGGCGCCCGCGTTCATCAGTACGCCGCCGCCCACGCTGCCCGGGATGCCGGAGGCAAATTCCAGCCCGGAAAGGCCGTTCTGCTGGGCGAACTGCGCCAGCCGCGCCAGCGACACGCCCGCCTCGGCATAAATGCACCCGTCCTCCTGCAGCCACATTTTTTGCAGCTTCTCCGTGGAGATGACGAAAATATCCAACCCCTCGTCCGGCAGGGCGATGTTGGTGCCGTTGCCCAGAATGAAGGGCGAGACGCGGTTTTTATGCAGCAGATAGCAGACCTTGGTGAGGGAAAACACATCCCCCGGGACGGCCAGCGCCCGCACGGGTCCGCCGATGCGGATGGAGTCGTGGGCCCGCATGGGCTCCCGCTCCAGCAGGGGCATGCCCGGCAGGGCCTCTTTGATCTCGGCGACGGACTGCTCCAGATTTTCAAGATAAGTCATGGGATACGGGTCTCCTTCCTTCGATCATTTTACGGCGCCGGAATCAATGGCGGTATCGATATTGCCCGCCAGCGTCTCCGCCGCGTTGAAGCCCATCTTCTTCTGGCGGTTGTTCATGGCCGCCAGCTCCAAAATCACCGCCAGGTTCCGTCCGGGGCGGACGGGGATGGTCACCGCCGGCACCGTGACGCCCAGAATCTCCTCCGTCTCGCTGCTGAGACCCAGCCGGTCGTAGGCCTTGCTGTCGTCCCAGGGCTCCAGCTTGACGACAAGATCAATGGCGCTTTTGGGCTTGATGGCGCCCACGCCGTAGATGTGGCGGACGTTGATGACGCCGATGCCCCGCAGTTCCATATAATCGCGGATCAGCTCCGGCGCGGCGCCCACCAGCGAGTTTTTGCCCACCTTTTTGATCTCCACCGCGTCGTCCGCGATGAAGCGGTGACCGCGCTTGACCAGCTCCAGCGCGGTCTCGGATTTGCCCACGCCCGAATCCCCCGTGATGAGCAGACCTTCGCCGTGGACCTCCACCAGCACGCCGTGCTGCGTGGTGCGGGGGGCCAGGTAGCCGTGCAGCGAGGCGATGGAATCCGCCATAAAGTCCGAGGTGTCCTCCTCCGTGACGAAAAGGTTGCGGTCGTATTTTTCCGCGGCGGCGACGCACTCCGGGAAGGGCTCCACCCCGTGGCACACCACCAGCGCCGCGATGTCGAAGATCATGAAATCGTCAAAGCTCTTTTGGCGGGCCGCCTCCGACAGCGTCTCCAGATAAGTGCTCTCGACCCGGCCGATGGCCTGCAGGCGCTTGGGGTCGAAATAGTTGTAAAAGCCGGCCAGCTGCAGCGCGGGGCGGTTGATGTCCGCCGTGGTGAGCACCCGGTCGGCATAATCCGCCGAGGTGTGTATCGCGCGCAGGCCCTGCTCCGCTGCCAGCGTGGAGAGCTTGACGGTATATTTGCTGCTCATGGCGATCTCCTCTTTCAGTAGCATTTTATAGTATATGATCCATATTAATCATTCCCGCCGGTTTTGGCAATGCTTTTTGCCCGGCACCGCCGTTTTTATTGAAGAATGCCAAAATTTTTCTTGCATTTGATTTTGCCGTCTGCTATTATATATTAGCTGTCCATTCAGCGAAACACAAGCAAGGAGGTGCTTCAGCATGGCAAAATGTCAGTTTTGCGACAAGGACGTTGCGTTCGGCATCAAGGTGAGCCATTCTCACCGGCGTTCCAATCGTGCCTGGAAGCCTAACGTGAAGCGCGTCAAGGCCATCGTAGACGGTAAACCTCAGCATGTTTACGCCTGCACCCGTTGCCTGCGCAGCGGCAAGGTCACCCGCGCTGTGTAATTTGACATTACCCGAAACAAGCCCGCCGGCTTACGGCGGGCTTTTTTCGTCGGTCGGGCCGTTCCTTATCGAATGTGTACAAATTTTTTCGCCAAAAAACCAGTTTTTATACAAATGTTCGTATTGCGCAAATGTTACGAAAAGGTTAAAATAAAAGCATCAACGCAAAGGGGTGATCGCCTTGCAGCTTCTCGAGGATCGCATACTGAAAGACGGCGTCGTGAAACCGGGCGGAATTCTGAAGGTAGACAGCTTTCTCAATCACCAGATCGACACCCGCCTGAGCTACGAAATGGCGGGGACCTTTTATAGCCTTTTTGCAGGAGCCAACATCAACAAAATTTTAACGATCGAAGCGTCGGGCATCGGACTGGCCTGCCTCACAGGCTATGTATTCGGGTGCCCGGTTTTGTTTGCCAAAAAAAGCAGAAGCGCCAATCTCTCCGACGACGTGTACGCCGCGGAAATCCCCTCCTTTACCCACGGCAACATCAACACCGTCATGGTGTCCAGGGAATACCTGCACGACACCGACCGGGTGCTGATCGTGGACGATTTTCTGGCCACCGGCAACGCCCTGCTGGGCCTGATGGAGCTGGTGAGCCTGGCCGGCGGCACCGTGGTGGGCTGCGGCGTGGCCGTGGAAAAGGCGTTTCAGGGCGGCGGCGACAAGCTGCGCGCCATGGGCGTGCGGGTGGAGGCGCTGGCGCGCATCCGGTCCATGTCCGACGACGGCAGAATCGAATTCTGCCGGTAAATTCCTTTGGTACATTGCCAAAAGGCTTTGTATATCGCGCGCGTTCCCTGCCCCCCGCCGGGGAGGGAACGCAAACCCCTAACTATCATTCGCCGCTGCGCGGCGCTAGGATAGAACAAAATAAATATGGAGGATAACCGAAGATGAAGAAAGCGCTTGCTCTGGTTCTCGCTTTGTGCATGGTGCTGGCACTGTGCGCCTGCGGAACCAAATCCGAAACCCCCACCAACACCGCAGCCGCGGCCGGCTCCAAACTGAAAATCGGCGTCATTCTCGTCGGCGACGAGACCGAGGGCTACACCAAGGCCCACATGGACGGCATTGAGGCCGCCAAGACCGCGCTGGGCATGTCCGACGACCAGGTGGTCTACATGAAGTCCATTCCCGAGACCTCCGAGTGCTACGACGCCGCCGTGAAGCTTATCAATGAGGACGGCTGCACCGCCATTTTTGCCAACAGCTACGGTCACCAGACCTTCATGGCGCAGGCCGCCAAGGATTACAAGGACGTGACCTTTGTCTCCATGACCGGCGACTTCGCCGCCATCTCCGGCCTTTCCAACCTGAAGAACGCCTTTACCGACGTGTATCAGTCCCGCTATGTCTCCGGCGTCGTGGCCGGCATGAAGCTCCAGGAGCTGGTGGACAACGGCAAGCTCGCCGCCGCCAACTATGACGACAACGGCAACGTCAAGGTCGGCTATGTCGGCGCTTACAACTACGCCGAGGTCGTCTCCGGCTACACCGCCTTCTATCTGGGCATCAAGAGCGTTTTCCCCAAGGTGACCATGTATGTGGATTATACCCAGTCCTGGTTCGACGTGGACAAGGAAGCCGCTATGGCCGAGAAGTTCATCGGCGAGGGCTGCGTCATCATCGGCCAGCACGCCGATTCCACCGGCGCCCCCTCCGCCTGCGAAGCTGCCTGGAAGGACGGCAAGGTCGTCTACTCCGTGGGCTATAACGTGGATATGCTGGACGTCGCCCCCGACGCCGCGCTGACCTCCGCTTCCAACAACTGGGGTGTGTATTACACCTATGCGTTCAAGTGCCTGCAGGACGGCAAGGCCATCGACACCGACTGGGCCGAGGGCTATGACGCCGATGCCGTGAAACTGACCCCGCTGGGCGCCAACTGCGCCGCAGGTACCCAGGAGAAGGTTGATAAGGTCATCGCCGGCATCAAGGACGGCTCCATCAAGGTGTTCGACACCTCCGCCTTTACCGTGTCCGCCGCCAATATCGAGGCCACCAAGAACGCCAGCGGCGCTGTGGTCACCACCGGCGCCGACGGCCATGTCACCGGCTGCTCCATCGACATGAGCTACTTGGACTTCTCCACCGGCAAGCCCGTGCTGGTGTACCAGGGCCAGACCGTCGAAGCCATCGTGAACGGCGCGTTCACCGAGTCCACCTTCCGCTCCGCCCCCTACTTCAGCATCCGTATCGACGGCATCAACGAAGCCGCCTGAGTTCTACCGTCAGGTCCATAGGAGAAGCCGCCCCCGCGGCTTCTCCTGATTTCGTTTTCTGCCGTAAAGGGAAGCGCGGCGCCGGCGCCGCGCCGCCCTTTGCGACAGGTTCCGGCATCTTATTCAGAAAATGTGAAAAGTGGTGATTGCTTTGGACGATACACAGGCAGAAGTGAAAATGCGCAATATCACAAAGCGCTTCGGCCCGGTTCTGGCCAACGACCGCTGCTGGCTGGATATCTACAAGGGCGAGATCCTGGCGCTGCTGGGTGAAAACGGCAGCGGCAAGACCACGCTGATGAACATGCTCTCCGGTATCTATTACCCCGACGAGGGACAGATTTTCATCAACGACCGGGAGGTCTCCATCCGCTCCCCCAAGGACGCCTTCGACCTGCACATCGGCATGATCCATCAGCATTTCAAGCTGGTGGACGTGCTCACCGCCGCGGAGAACATCGTGCTGGGACTGAAGGAGCCGGGCGGACTGAATCTGAAGGCCGCCGCGGCGCGGGTGCGGGAGATCTGCGCCGCCTACGGCTTCGAGGTGGACCCCGACCAGAAAATCTACGACATGACCGTGTCCCAGAAGCAGACCGTGGAGATCGTGAAGGTCCTCTACCGGGGCGCGGATATCCTGATCCTGGACGAGCCCACCGCCGTGCTCACCCCCCAGGAGACGGAGCGCCTGTTCGCCGTGCTGCGCAATATGCGGGACGCCGGCAAGGCCGTGGTCATCATCACCCACAAGCTGCACGAGGTGGCGGACGTGTCCGACCGGGTGGCCATTCTGCGCAGGGGCGCGTTCGTGGGCGATATGCCCACGAAGGACACCAACATCCAGGAAATGACCAATATGATGGTGGGCCGCCCCGTGACCCTGAACATCGAGCGGCCGGAGGTCCGGGATTCCAGGGACCGCATCGAGGTCAAAAATCTCACCGTTACCGACCAGGACGGCGTGAAAAAGCTGGACGGCGTCTCCTTCACCGCCCGCACGGGCGAAATCCTGGGCATCGCCGGCATCTCCGGCTGCGGCCAGAAAGAGCTGCTGGAGGCCATCGCCGGGCTGCAGCCCGTGGAATCGGGCTCCATCGAATACGTCGGGGACGACGGGACGCGGGAGGAGCTTATCGGCAAAAACCCGCTGGATATCGCCCATCTGGGCGTGTCGCTGTCCTTCGTGCCGGAGGACCGGCTGGGCATGGGGCTGGTGGGCAGCATGGATCTCACCGACAACATGATGCTGCGCTCCTTCCGCCGGGGAAAATCCATCTTCGCCGACCGAAAGGCCCCCAGAAAGCTGGCGGAGGCGGTGGTGGAGGATCTGGAGGTGGTGACCCCCAGCGTGTCCACGCCGGTGAGGCGCCTGTCCGGCGGCAACGTGCAGAAGGTGCTGGTGGGCCGGGAAATCGCCGCCGCCCCCACCGTGCTGCTGACGGCCTACGCCGTCCGCGGACTGGACATCAACAGCTCCTACACCATCTACGATCTGCTGAACACCCAGAAGAAAAAGGGCGTGGCCGTGGTGTATGTGGGCGAGGACCTGGACGTGCTGCTGGAGCTGTGCGACCGTATCATGGTGCTGTGCGCGGGACAGATGAACGGCATCGTGGACGGCCGGGGCGCCACCAAGGAAAACATCGGCCTGCTGATGACCCGACTGAACGGAGAGGAGGACGCCGCCAATGGATGAGACCGCGAAAACCACGGCCGAAAACGCCCGAGAGCCCTTCCTGCGCATCGCCAAACGGGACGGGCTGCCCCTGTGGCGGGCCTGGGGCGTGCGAATCCTGGCCGTGATTCTGGCGCTGCTGGTCAACGCCGCGTTCATCTACTCCGTCACCGGACTGGACCCGCTGGCCGTGTACAAGGTCATGTGGGACGGCTCCTTCAAATCCTTCTACAGCTTTATCACCACCATGCGCGACACCGTGATGCTGCTGTGCATCGGCGTGGCGCTGGCCCCCGCTTTCAAGATGCGGTTCTGGAACATCGGCGCGGAGGGACAGGTGCTGATGGGCGGGCTCGCCACCGCGGTGGTGATGATCTACCTGGGCAACTCCCTGCCCAACGGCCTGCTGATTTTGGTCATGTTCGCCGCCGCCGTCATCGCGGGCGCGTTCTGGGCCTTTATCCCCGCCGTGTTCAAGGCCAGGTGGAACACCAACGAGACCCTGTTCACCCTGATGATGAACTATGTGGCCATCAACATCGTGGACTGCCTGACCAATCTCTGGCGCGGCGCGAAATCCAGCATGGGCAACATCAACGCCGTCACCCAGGCGGGCTGGTTCCCCAAAATCCTGGGCTACCGCTTTACGCTGAACATCCTCATCGTGCTGGCGCTGGCCGCGGCCATGTATCTGTACCTGCGCTACACCAAGCACGGCTATGAGATCGCCGTCATCGGCGAATCGGAGAGCACCGCGAAATACGTGGGCATCAACGTGAAGAAGGCCATCATCCGCACGATGCTGCTCTCCGGCGCCATCTGCGGCATCGCGGGCTTCATCACCGTGGCCGGCAAGAACATGACCATCTCCTCCGACACCGCCGGCGGCTACGGCTTCACCGCCATCATCGTGGCGTGGCTGGCCAAGTTCAACACCGGGTACATGGCCCTGATCTCCTTCCTGCTGATCTTCCTGGAAAAAGGCGCCACCCAGATCGCCTCGGCCTACGCCGTGCTCAACGATTACGCCTCCTCCGTGGTCACGGGCGTGATCCTGTTCTTCATCCTGGGCAGCGAATTTTTCGTCAACTACCGCGTGATCTTCCGCAAAAAATCCCGGAAAGGCGGTGAGAAGGCATGATGACGCTGATCGCCTGGATCAACCGCGCCGTGTGGTTCGGCACCGTGATTATGTTCGGCTCTACCGGCGAGATCATCACCGAACGCTCCGGCAACCTCAATCTCGGCGTGCCCGGGCTGATGTTCCTGGGCGGCTTCGCCGGCTTCGCCGGGGCCTATTTCTACGAAAACAGCACCGCGAATCCCTCCGCCCTGCTGCTGGTGCTCATCGCCCTGCTGTGCGCCTTCCTGGCCGCGGCCGCGGGCGGCGCCATCTACAGCCTGCTTACCATCACCCTGCGGGCCAACCAGAACGTCACCGGTCTCGCGCTGACCACCTTCGGCGCGGGCGTGGCCAACTTCTTCGGCGTACAGGTGCTCAACGGCGGCACCTCCGTGAAGGCCGCCTTCGCCAACAGCGTGTTTACCGCCAAGCTCCCCTTCCTCAGCGGTCTGGGCGCGGTGGGCAGCATCTTCTTCTCCTACGGGTTCATGGTGTATGCGGCCATCGTTGTGGCGCTGCTGGTGAACTGGTTCATCTACAGGACCCGGCCGGGCCTGAACCTGCGGGCTGTGGGCGAGAACCCCGCCACCGCCGACGCCGCGGGCATCAGCGTGACCAGGTATAAATATCTCGCCACCTGCATCGGCGCCGGAATCACCGGCTTCGGCGGCTTGTATTACGTGCTGGACTACGGCTACGGCACCTGGAGCACCGCCAATTCCATCGAGGCGCTGGGCTGGCTGGCCGTGGCGCTGGTCATCTTCGCCACCTGGAAGCCCAAGAACATCATCTGGGGCGCGTATGTGTTCGGCATTTTCTACTGGCTGTACAATTACCTGCCCACCATGATGGGCTTTACCCTACCCAATTACGCGGTGCAGCTCATTCAGGCCGTGCCGTATATCGTCACTATCCTGGTGCTGATTTTCATCAGCGCCAAGAAACGGAAGGACAGTCAGGGCCCCGCGGCGCTGGGCCTGGCCTATTTCCGGGAGGAGCGCTGACCGCGCGGGCGTCCGCGGACGCCTGATCAGCGGCTTCGCCGCCGCGATTCGGCGGGGGAAACACGCCGTTTCCCCCGCCGACAGTTTTTCCGGCTTTGGACGGAGGCGGGGGGGCGTTAATTTTGTTTTAAGAAAACTGTGGTGAAATTGAATTCGAGCCAAAAATTCCCGGACGGCGCGCCTTGCGCGCCGGACCGGGCACTGTTATAATGAGACATATTCCATGCCCGTGGAGGATTCGCCATGAAACGCTCGATGAAAATACTGCTGCTCTCTCTCGCCGCCGCGCTGGCCCTGTCCGCGGGCGCGCTGGCGGCCGGCTACGGCCTGGGCGTGTTCGGCGACGTCCGGAGCATGGATTCCAACACCTTCACCGATGTGGACAGTCTGGCCTGGTACTTCGGCGGCGTGTGCCACGCCTATGATAAAGGCATCATGACCGGCACCGGCCCCAAGACCTTCTCTCCCAAGACCAATGTCACCTGGGCCCAGGCCGTCACCATCGCGGCGGACATCCACTCCCGCTATAACGGGCTGACGCTGGACACCACCCCAACCGCGGGCGGCGCGTGGTACAGCCCCTATCTGGCCTATGCCCGCGCGGCCAATCTGCTGCCCACCAACTGCCCGGCGGACGCCGCGCTGGATTCCACCGATATCAACCGGGAATCCATCGCCTTTCTGCTGTCCCGCACCCTCGACAAGTCCGATCTGCCTGCCGTCTCCGACCAGACCATTCCCGACACCGCGGCTATCGGCGGGGAATTCCTCTCCTCGGTGCAGCTGCTGTATTCCGCGGGCGTGCTCACCGGCATGGACAACCATTACTTCTGCCCCAAAAATTTTGCCACCCGTGCCCAGATGGCCACCATCATCACCGCGCTGCTCATGCCCTCCCAGCGCTCCGGCAGCGACAGCCTGGCCAACGCCGATATGGCCGATTACGAGGGCAGTCTGGAAAACGACAACGTGATGGCCAAGGTGGGCGGCTATTATTACTGCGCGTACAAATACTATCCCCGCAACAGCGACGGCACCGCCGGAAACCAGCGCTACGCCCTGTACCAGACCGACGGCAGCGACAACTGCCAGGAGCTGTATACCTGCCCCGCCGGGGCCAGGCTCAGCGACGTGAGCTCCTACAAGAGCAAGGTCTATTTTTCCGTGACCTATCCCGGCTCCAACAAGGGCGTGCTGATGTGCTACGACCCCGCCGCCAAAACCACCAGCCAGATCTATTCCCAGTACGCCGTGCGCGCCTACTGCTGGTATGACGGGCAGCTGTATGTGCTGGCCTTTACCAATTACGGCTACGACGCCACCGGGAAAAAGGCTTATATCGAGAACGACCGCTATGCCTTCGGGCTGGTGCGCGGCGGGCAGCTGGTGCAGCTGGCGGGCCCGTACAGCTATTATCAGGTCATGGACTTCCAGCCCTACGGCTATAGGAATCACCTGTATTTCAAGCTGTCCGGCTACTCCGGCCCCACCAATCTCTACTCCTTCGATCTGGCCACCGACACGCTGACCAAGCTGTCCGACGCCAACATCAACGCCAGCTTCTTCGCGGGCCAAGTGATGTACTATCTGGCCTATAATCCGGACGGCAGCTGCGATACCAATCTGTACGCCCTGTCGCTGGCCCTGCCCGGCTCCGTGGACACGCTGGGCGCCTTTCCCGCCTCCAGCGCGCTGGAGGGCCGCAGCCTGTACGGCCGGGGCGGCTATGTCTACTGCCTCACCGGCAATGTGGGCCGCCTGTACCGCATGGACAAGGCCGGAAAGACCCTCTCCGTCATCAATGCCGTGGGCGAGTATAATTCCTGCACCTTCTGCGCGGATAAGATCGTGCTGGTGCCCAACACCTTTATCACCTCCAACCCCAACGAGATGAAGGTCTACAACCTCTCCAGCTATTCCGCCCGGACGCTGTACGGCGATTTCATCGGCACCTCCTGCTGGTACAAGGGCGCCCGCTTCGTGGCGGACAACGGGGTGTCCGTCTATTCCAGCACCGCCACGGTGAGTACGGTGAAGATGATCGAAATTCAGGTCACGGAGACGTATTTCGCCGGAAACGACCTGATCGTGCGGGCCAAGTATATCAACAACTCCGGCAAGAAGATCTCCGCGCTGCGATTCCAGTATGTAAATGTCACGGTGGGCGGCAAGCTGTGCGCCGCCACAGTGAACGATTTCGTGTCCATGCCGCTGGCGGTCAACGACGTGCAGACCTTTACCTTCGTCATCGGCAGGCCCGACCAGACGGCGGACTGCGACTTCGGCCGGGGCGGCGTGAAGATCGAGATCACGCCCACCTTTGAGTATGCCGTGAACACCTATACCATCACGCCCGGCGCCTCTGTCGGCGGCACCTATACCATGGCGCTCAACGGCGTTACCGTCAAGACCGCCGCCTCCACCGCCGCCGTGCAGGCCTCCTCCGGCGATACCGTGTCCATCGTGCCCACTCCCGGCGCCGGCTACAAGCTGGACGCCGTCACCGTGACGAAAAACGGCAGCGGCGGGGCCGTGTCCGTCACCAAGGGCGCCAGCGCCTATACGTTTACCATGCCTGCGGAGCCGGTGACGGTGAAGGTCACCTTCGTCAAAACCGCCTGAGAAAAGCCCGCCCGCGACAGCGGGCGGGCTTTTTGGCCGGATTTGTCGGGAAAAAGATCGGAGGGGGTGTTGACTTACGCCGGTGGGTGTGGTATTATAGTCAAGCTCTCAAAAAGAGCGCCATATCGCGGGGTAGAGCAGTTCGGTAGCTCGTCGGGCTCATAACCCGGAGGTCGCAGGTTCAAATCCTGTCCCCGCAACCATTAAAAATCCCTGAAATCTCAACGATTTCAGGGATTTACTTTATTTTACAGAGACCTCACAGAGCTGAATTTAGCGCACATTTAGCGCACGACCTGAAAAAAATATGCGGATGCGGCCATTTTTATGGTTGCATCCGCTTTCCGTTTATGCCTGTTTGGGCGGTCTCAAAACTACGTCTGCAATGCAGTCAGCTGCTTTCTCGTCAGCCCGTTTGATGATATGCGAATATATATCTATTGTAGTGCTGACCTTTGCATGTCCAAGTCTCTTTGAAATGGTTATGCTGTCAAATCCGTTATAGTACAGCAGTGAGGCCATCGTATGACGAAACTTGTGTGGGTTAATATGCGGCAGGTCGTTCCTTTGAGAAAATTTCCCCAGCCATTGAGTAATGCTGTCCGGGTTCATTGGCTCTCCATTATCTTGAACAAATACATAGCCTGTCTCATGCCACTGATCTCCGTTCTTGAACCGCAGTTCAACATACCATTGGCGGTAGTCTCTCAGAAGGTTTATTGTCTCAACCGGCAGCTTGATAAAGCGAGTAGTGCTTGTCTTTGTTGTGTCTTCATAAACACCACGGATGGGAGAATACAGCAGGGCACAATCAATTTCTATTTGTTGGTTTGCCCAGTCAATAGCATCCCAATGCAGACCCATTATCTCACCACGT
>DAOPXW010000034.1:5628-19346 GCA_035352555.1 Oscillospiraceae bacterium | reverse complement strand
AAGCCTGCAAAAGCTGCCTCTATTGTGTAGTTACCTGTCCGAAGAAGGTGCTTGGAACTACCGAGGCGACCAATACAAAAGGCTATCAGTATGTTCAGCCGCTTGAACCTGAAAATTGCATCGGCTGCGGCATGTGCGCCCGGATCTGCCCCGACGCGGCAATATCCGTATTCAAGGAGGTGGAATGAAATGGCGGACAAGATTTTCATGAAGGGCACAGAGGCCGTCGCAGAAACCGCGATTCGCGCAGGCTGCCGTTTCTTCGCGGGCTATCCTATTACGCCGCAGAACGAGATGCCCGAGTATATGTCCCGCAAACAGCCCAAGGTCGGCGGCGTGTTCATCCAGGGCGAGAGCGAGGTCGCGTCTGTCAACATGGTTTTCGGGGCTGCTGCCGCGGGCGTAAGATGTATGACCAGCTCCTCCTCGACCGGTATTGCGCTTAAAAGCGAGGGAATAGCCTTCCTCGCAGGGGCGAGACTTCCCGCGGTTATCGCGAACTTCCAGCGCGGAGGTCCCGGCATCGGCGACATTAAGCCGGCCCAGCAGGACTATTTTGAGGCGACCAAGGCTTCCGGCAACGGCGGATTCCAGATGCTCGTTTTTGCGCCGGCCTCTGTTCAGGAGGCTGTTGATATGACTTATCGGGCATTTGAGCTTGCCGATAAGTATCTCAGGCCCGTCTACCTTCTCCTTGACGGTGTTATAGGCACCATGATGGAGCCCGTTTTTCTGCCCGAGGCAAAGACCGATGAAGAAATCGCCGCGCTTCGCGCCGAGAAAACCTACGCGGCGGTCGGCAGAAACGGCGGTGAAGCGCACTCTGTCGTCTGCGGCCCCGGCCTGTCCAACAGACTGAACCAGCAGACCATGAACATGGAAGACGCGGCTCTTTATGAAGTCTGGAAGAGAGACGAGATCGAATATGAATTCGATGTTCCGGAAGATTCCAGGCTGCTCCTCACCGGCTATGGCACCTCCGGCCGCATCGCGAAGTCTGCCGTGAAGCTTCTCCGCGGCGAGGGCTACAAGGTGGGCTTTATCCGTCCCTTAAAGGTCAATCCGTTCCCGGCGGAAGCTTTCGAGAGGCTTGACTATGCAACGCTCAAAGGAATACTGGTTGCAGAAATGTCCATCCCCGCCCAGTACGGCGAAGATGTCAGGCTCCATGTTCATGGGCGCGCTCAGATTGAGACGGCGCTGTCCTCCGGCGGCCAGATACTTGACCGCGGGTATGTTCTTGAACAGGCGAAAAAACTGTACGGCGACAAGTAAGGGGGAAGAAATAATGAGCGAACAAGTTGTCTATACCCGTCCCAGCGGCATTTATGACGGAGCCGTCACAGGTTTTTGCCCCGGCTGTCTGCACTCGGCCGCGGTGAAGACGATCCTTGAGGTCCTCGATGAGCTGGACATGGTGCAGAAAACGGCGTGGGTACAGGGCGTCGGCTGCGGCGGCCTTGCCTTTAACTATATGAATCTTGATACGATATCCGCGCCGCATGGCCGTTCGTGCGCTGTTGCGAGCGGGTTCAAGCGCTGCAGCCCCGACACGCTGACCTTTACCTATCAGGGCGACGGCGACCTTGCGGCGATCGGTCTTGCGGAAACGATGTCGGCGGCAAACCGCGGCGAAAATTTCACCGTTATTTTCATAAACAACGGCACATACGGCATGACCGGCGGACAGATGGCGCCTACCACGCTGATCGGCGCTAAAGCAACCACGGCGCCTTACGGAAGAAATCCTGCCGAGCACGGCTATCCCCTGCATATGTGCGAGCTTTTGAGCCAGCTTGAAGCTCCGTCGTATATCGCCCGCGTTACCCTGACGGATGTTCCCAATGTCATCAAGGCAAAGGCGGCGATCAAAAAGGCCTTTGAGGCTCAGCTCGCGGGCAAGGGCTTCTCCTTTGTTGAAATACTATCCAACTGCCCGACCAACTGGGGGATGGCGCCGCTCGCTTCCATTGACCACGTAAAGAATGCGGTTCTCAGGGAATTCCCGCTTGGCGAGTTCCGCGCAAGGTAAGGGGGCTGTATTGATGGAAAAATGTATCATTATTGCGGGCTTCGGCGGCCAGGGGGTCATGGTAATCGGCCAGCTGCTGTCCTACACCGCCTGTGAAACCACGGATAAATTTGTAACCTATTTCCCGTCCTACGGCGCAGAGCAGCGCGGCGGCACCGCAAACTGCTATGTCGTGATCTCCGATGATGAGGTCGGCGCGCCCAAGGTAAATAAGGCTGATATTCTTGTCGTGCTCAACGAGCCCTCGATGGCCCGCTTTAAGGACGCTGTTGTACCCGGCGGCACCGTCGTCGTCAACAGCACGATCGTTAAGAACATTCCCGATTATGCGGATGTCGGTGTCGTTAAGGTTGACGCCGGCAGCATCGCGCTCGAGCTTGGCAGCCCCAAGGTGATGAACCTCGTTATAACAGGCGCAATTGTCGGCGTTTCCGATATCCTTCCGGTCGACAATGTTTTGCAGACCGCTTTCAAAAAGCTCGGCGCAAAGCGCCCGGAGCTCAATCCTTTGAACGAAGCGGCGTTCCGCAGGGGCCTTGAGATCGGCAGAGCGGCTAAACGGTAAGATCTGTTTCCCTTTTGGTATTGCCCGACGCAGCTGCCTTTCGTGCCCGCGCGGGAGGATGCAGAAAAGCACAAATCCTTCCAGCTTTTACTTGGAAGGATCTGTGCTAAGCCTGTAGGGTTTTCAGTCCGCGACAAACGGCATTGAACCGTCGGCGGTCGAATAGGAGAGGATCATGGCTTCATAATCCCGGACACAGCGCTCCACATCTTTGTCCCTTATTGCTTCATAGACGAGATAGTGAATATCCTTGTGCTTGCTGCCGGCAGGATACGCCTTGAAGTGCTCAGGCTTCCACTTTGACGCGCAGAGCATCATATAGTCGTAAAGAGCGTCTTGAATCATTGCAAAGGTGTATACGTAATACTGATTGTGAGACATCTTGTAAATCTGCTCATGGAAGGCAAGATCTGAGGCAGCCGTACTGCGGATCCACTTTTCGTCAATGGGGCTGTCATATTCCGTGTAGGCCATGTAAATATCTCTGTGCTCAAGCGCCAGCCGTTCAAGCTCCCTGACCTCTTCCTCGGTGCCGTTTTTTGCGGCAAGGCGGATACACTCCACTTCGATGGTCATTCTGAAAGCCATCAAATCGTCCATCAGATTTGAGTCGATATAAAATGCCGAGGCGGCACGGATATAGTCTTCAAAATTAAACTCGATAACAAAAGTGCCGCTGCCGTTGCGGGTTTCCAAAATGCCCATGGCGTTGAGCTTCTGCAGCGCTCCGCGGATGGTAAGACGATTTACTCCGAAGGTGTCGGCAAGCTCTGCCTCGGAAGGAAGCTTGTCGCCGATTTTCCAAATACCGCTGGTTATTTGCTTGGCGATGACCTCATAGATCTGGTCGGACAAGGAATTCTTTTTGATTTTCAAGTCATCTGTCACCTGGTATCGCTCCCTTTTGCACCATACTCAATTATGTAATTATATCACGTCAATCACATTTTGCAAGAAGTAATACAAGGAGGAAAACGAATGAAAATTGCAATGATAGGATCAGGAGCTGCGGGAAGCGTTTTTGCCGCATATCTTAAAAAAGGCGGCGCGGACGATATAACCTTGGTGGACCGATACAAGGCGCACATGGACAAGATCGCCGAGTCCGGCCTTGTAATGAAAGACCCCACCGGCGAGTATCATCTTGAGGGATTCAAAACGGCCTATTCCGCTGAAGATATCGGAATAATGGATGTGGTCGTCCTTATGGTCAAGGCAACTCAGACCGACAGCGCTATGAAAAGCGCGATGAAGTGCATTGGCCCGGATACGGTTGTCGTAACTTTGCAGAACGGGCTCGGCAATGACGAAAGGCTGAAAAAATATGTCCCCGGGAACCGATTGATATTCGGCTGCGGCAACATGGGTACCGAGCTTCCCGAGCCCGGCAGGTGCGTATCCAAGCCTTTCCCCGGCAACAACATGTTCTTTGGTCCTTCTGAAAAATGCGGGCGTACCGATGCCGTCGGCAAATACATTGAGGAATGTTTCACCAAGGGCGGTCTGAGCCCTAGGTACTATGACGATGTTCGCCCCTATGTATGGCGCAAAGCGACCTCAAACAGCGGCTTCAACACCACCTGCGCGATACTGAGATCCAAGGTCCGGTATGTTGCCGCGGATGAAAACGGCATGGCTCTGGTATGGCAGATCTGGCGCGAGGCGGCCGATGTTGCGGAAGCGCTCGGGATTCCCGGAATTTGGGAATATATGCAGGAGCAGTTCCCGAGTATTCTTGCTTCCATAGGCGATTACTATCCCTCTATGGCGCAGGATGTTGTTCTCAATCAGCGTGAGACGGAGGTCACTTGCCTGACCGGCGCAATCTCGGATTACGGCAAAAAGGTCGGCGTGCCCACGCCCACCTGCGACGTCCTGACTCAAGTTGTAAAGTACCTTGAGGCAAACTACGAAAACATGTACAAAGGAGAATGACGCTCCGGCACTCCCGTGTTTTTGATCCTGGAGCGGCATCCTACGATATCTTTGCGCCCCCGGCGCTCCCTTCACTGCCGCTCCCCATTCGGGCGCCGTATCGCCCCAATGCCCCTCGCACTCCCCCCGCAGAGCATTGTGCTTTTCCGTCTTCGGGAGTTCTTTGACAAGAGGAGAAAAGCTCCGCCGGAATCCCGGCGGAGCTTTTCCTTGCGCTGATTTTTTCCCGGCGCTTACGGGCTCAGATGTGTTCCGGGACCGCATCGCGGCTGAATTTGCCGTATATGGCCCGCGCGACGGCATCCGGGACGAAGCACCCGAGCCCCGCGCCGAACCGGCCCAACTCCCGCACGGCGCTGGAGCTGAGATAGGTGTAACTTCCGCCTGCGATGAGGAAAAGCGTTTCCACGTCCGGGTTCAGCTTCTTGTTGACCAGTGATATCTGAAATTCATAGTCGAAATCCGTTATGGCCCGCAGACCCCTGATGATGACGGGCTTTTCATAAAGTCTCGCGTATTCGGTAAGCAGCCCCGAATATGTATCCACGGTGACGGTTTTCATATCCGCCGTGACAAGCTCTAACAGCGTCCTGCGCTCTTCAAGGGTAAACAGCGTGTCCGCTTTTGCGGCGTTTACCATCACGCACACCACGACCCTGTCAAACACCGCGGCGGCGCGTTTGATGATATCCAGATGTCCTCTTGTGACCGGGTCGAAGCTTCCCGGATAGATTGCGATACTCATTTTATCTCTCCTCGTGCGCCAGGCGGGACATAAAACGCGCCCCCATCGTGGATACTGATGGGGGCGCGCCGCCGGAATGAATGAAAGTGGGGAAGCTTACAGCAGTCCGGCTTCGGTGGCCTGTTTGTAAGGTCAGCCCTGAATTATTCCATTACGCCGATCTTATCGGGGACGATGAAATCGGCCTCGGTGCAGGCGCGGATATCCTCGACGGTGTATCCCGGAGCCAGCTCCCTGAGGACGAGCCCTTTCGGGGTAACCTCAAAGTAGCATCTCTCGGTGACGATATCGGTGACGCACTTGGCGCCGGTCAGGGGAAGCGTGCATTTCTTCAGGATCTTCGAGCTGCCGCTCTTCTCGCAGTGATCGGTGGCGACGATAATCTTCTTTACGCCGGCGCACAGGTCCATGGCGCCGCCCATGCCCGGAGCAAGCTTGCCTGGAATCGTCCAGTTGGCGATGTTGCCTTCTGCATCTACCTGGAGGGTACCCAGAACCGTACCGTCAATGTGGCCGCCGCGGATAAAGCCGAAGGATTTGTCATGGGGGACCACACAACCGCCGGGGATGATGCTGGTGGGCTGACCACCGGCATCCGCAAGGTCAATATCCCAATCCTGCCACTTGGGGGTAGAGCCACTGCCGACGATGCCGACCTCGGCCTCCAGCCACACATCAACGCCCTTGGGCAGATAGTTCACGCACATCAGAGGAACGCCGATTCCGAGGTTTACAAAATCGCCGTCCTTGAAAAACTTTGCACAACGAGATGCAATCAGCTCACGTCCAGTATAAGCCATGATTACTTACCTCCCTTTTCTGAAGCAGCCTGAATCTTTGCAATCTGACGCTTCCAGGAATTATACATGGGTCTCTTCTCGCCCTGCTTCACATAGATCATATCCACGATTGGGGCGGGGACATCTATCTCATCGGGACCCAGTTCGCCGATCTCAACCAGCTCTTCCACTTCAACAATGACCAGGTCGGCCGCCATGGCCATGTAATCCTGGCAGGCAAGGCTTGTCAGTCTGAACTGCAGGTTGCCTGCCTTATCGGCCTTTGTGGCCTTCAGCAGCGCGATATCTGCGCGAATGGGCATCTCCAGCAGATAATCCTTGCCGTTGAGGTTCATGATCTGCTTGCCCTTCGCCACATCGGTGCCGACACCGGTGGGGGTGAGCACACCGCCGAGGCCGTATCCGCCGGCGCGGATGCGCTCCGCAAAAGTACCCTGCGGGATAAATTCAACCTCCATCTCGCCGGCGAACATCTGATCGCGGCTCAGAGGATTCAGGCCTATGTGGGAGGTCAGGAACTTTTTGATCTGGTGATTGGCAACCAGCCTGCCAACGCCCATGTCCGGTTGACCGGAGGCGACCGCTATGGCCGTGAGATTCTTGACATTCTTTTCGATCATGCCGGTAATAATCTCTTCTGCGGCAATCTCGCCGTGCAGATCGCTGAACATGATAGTCTGGCCATCGTGAAATTTGGCAAGAACTTCTTCTTTAGTAAATACTTTCGATTGCAATGTTGTTACCACCTTTCGTATTAACTTCAATATAAGTGATTGGGGATCAAGTCATTTCGGTCGTCTTGGTTCCCTCCGGGGGCGGAACCCCCTGCAGGATAGGTTTGACAGTCCGAAATGGCCTGCCGCCGCGCTTTTTGCTTATTTCCCCTCGAAATTGGCCGGGCGCTTCTCCATAAACGCTTTGACGCCTTCCACAAAGTCCTTGGAAGCGGCGCACTCGCGCTGGGTGGGAATTTCCACGTCGTCGAGATAGTGTTTGTAGTCGGCAAGGCTGGCTTCATAGACCTGCTTCTTAATGTTCTTGTAGGACAGCAGCGGGCCTGCGGCGAGCTTCTTCGCCAGCTTCATGGTGGCGTCGTTCAGCTCTTCCTTCGGAACGACCTCATGGACAAGGCCGAGAGCCAGGGCCTCGTCGGCCTTCATGGGACGGCCGGTGGCGCAGAACTCCATGGCGCGGTGCGCGCCGATGCTGCGCGCCATCAGGTAGGTTCCGCCGGTGTCGGGGACCAGGCCCAGATTCACGAACGCCATGATAAACTTGGCGTTATCCGCGCAGACGACGAAATCCGCGGAGAGCGCAAGGCTGACGCCAGCGCCGGCGGCCGCGCCGCTGACGGAAGCGATGACCATCTTGCTCATGCGCTTCATGCCGTCGGTCACATTGCCGACCTTGCTGATCAGGCCGTCCATATTGACCTCTCCGCCGGCCTTGATCAGCTCATAGAAAAAGCCGATATCTCCGCCTGCGGAGAAAGCCTTTTCAGAACCCCGGAACACAACGACCTTCACCTTGGAGTCGTTCTCGGCTTCGTTGACGGCATACATCAGCTCGTCGGCCATTTCCTCGTCGATGGCGTTCAGGTTCTTGGGATAGTTCATCGTGACGACGGCGACGCCATCTTCAACGGCGTACTGCAGCTTTTTGAGTTCCATAGTGATCCTCCTTATATAGTGTGATTATATTGTGCCGCGATGTCGGTATTTTTCGCGCATCGCGATTTGCGCGGGTGAGAAAACATGGGCTAACCGTTTCCGCTCTTCCGCCGCTTGATTTCAGCGATAAGCGCGGGGACGAGCTTGGTATAGTCCGCCACGGCGCCGTAGTGGGAAACGTCCCAGATGGGGGCACCGGCGGTATGATTGATGCTCATGATGCAGTTGGCGTCATGCATTCCGGCCTGATACTGGACCGAGCCGGAGATGGCGGTGTTGAGGATAAACCTGGGCTTCACGGTGGTGCCGGACTGGCCGATCTGTTTTTCGTGGGGCAGCCACCCGCAGTCCGCGAGGGGGCGGGCGCAGGCCAGTTCCCCGCCGAGGAGCTGCGCGAGCTCCGAGAGCATCCTGAGGTCGCCCTCATCCTTGATTCCCCGGCCGCCGGCGACAAGAACGTCGCAGTCGGAGATGGGCTTGCCTTCAAAGACTCTGGGCGTAACATCCGTTACCGTGTAGCAGTCGTCCGCCTCGACCTCCACCTTTTCCGTGATCACTTTGCCCGCCGCGCCGGGAACCGGCTCGTTGGGGGAGAACACCTTCGGGTGTACGGTGACCATCTGGGGGCGTCTTTCCTTAATGCAGATATGGGAAAGGATGTTGCCGCCGAAGTTCGGCGTCGTCTGCACGAAAACGCCTTCCCCGTCCACATCCAGGTCGATGGCGTCGGCCGTGAGGCCGGTGCGCAGATTGCACATGACACGGGGCGCCACGTCCCGCCCCTGGGCCGAGGCCGGGAGCAGGAAGATGGACGGCTTGTACTTTTCCGCAAGGGCCGTCAGCACCTTCGCGTACGGTCTGGGGCTGTACTCTGCGAGGTTGTCGTTTTCGGCGACGATGACCTTCTCCGCGCCGTAGGAAAACAGCTCCCCGCATAGGCCGGAAACGCTTTTCCCCAGTACGACCGCGGTGATTTCATCCCTGCCGCCCAGCTTCTTTTTCAGGTCCGCGGATTTTGCCAGCAGCTCGAATACCGTTTTGGAAAGGACGCCCTTTTCCTGCTCGGCGTACACCCATATACCTGTATAATCTTCTTTGCTCATGGATGCCGCCCCCTCAGATCAGCTTTTCGGCTTCGAGGGTGTCCGCGATGGCGCTGGCCATTTCCTCGATTTCGCCGGTAAAATACCTGGTGTCCGTGTTGCGCTTCGGCGGCTCAAAAATCTCCTTGTTGGAGGAGGGGGAGCCTGCCGCGCCGATCATTTCGGGATCGCAGTTGATGTCCCTGCTGTTCCAGACGTAGCGGGGCTTTCTGAGCGCTTTCATGATGTTGATGGGCGTGGGGTAGCGCGGGGTGTTCATCTCGCTGCAGACCGTGATCAGCGCCGGCATTTTGACCCTGACCGTCTCAAAGCGGTCGGGAAGGACCCTGCGGCAGACGGCATATTCGCCGTCGATGCTGACGCTGTCCACCAGCGTGACCTGGGGGATGCCCAGAAACGCCGCGATGATGGGGCCGGTCTGGGCCGTTTCGGCGTCCACCGCGTGGCGCCCGCAGATCAGCAGGTCGTACCCCCCGATCTTTTCGGCCGCCTTGGCCAGCGGGTAGCCCGTGGCCAGCGTGTCCGCGCCGCCCAGGGCGCGGTCGCTGAGCAGGACGGATTCGTCGCAGCCCATGGCCAGCGCTTTTTTCAGCACGTCGTCCGCCTGAGGCGGGCCCATGCTGATGGCGGTGACCGTCCCGCCGTATTTTTCCTTCAGCTCCAACGCCGCCTCGACGCCGTTCGCGTCCAGCGGGTTGATAACGCTCTCGACGCCGTCGCGCATGAGATTGCCGGTGCGGGGGTCGAGCTTCACGTCGTCGGTATCGGGGACCTGCTTTACAAAGACGAGAATTTTCATGTTCCGAGTCCCTTTGCTTGCTTTATTTCTTTGCCAGGACGGAGCCGCTGATGATCATGCGGAGGATCTCGTTGGTGCCCTCGGCAACGCTGAAGATTCTCGCGTCGCGCACGAAACGCTCCACGTGATACTCCTTGCTGTAGCCGTTGCCGCC
This sequence comes from Oscillospiraceae bacterium, assembly GCA_035352555.1. Taxonomy (GTDB): domain Bacteria; phylum Bacillota; class Clostridia; order Oscillospirales; family Oscillospiraceae; genus UBA2922. The sequence goes on along the minus strand of DAOPXW010000034.1, from coordinate 9,543 downwards.
GAGAACCTGCTGCGCGTCGATGCAGATCTGCAGGCTGTGGTTTGCGGCGAAGAGCTTTGCCTCCGCGGCGTCCACGGTGCAGCGCTTGCCGGAATCTTTCATTGCGGCCGCGTCGAAGGCCAGCATTTCCATGACCTTGATGTCGGTGGCCATCTCCGCGAAGCGGAAGGAAAGCCCCTGGAACGCGGCGATGGGCTTGCCGAAAGCGATACGGCTGTTGGCGTAATCCTTTGCCACCGTCATGGCGTGCTCGGACACACCGGCGCAGATAGCAGCGACGCTGATGCGTCCGCCGTCGAGGGCCGCCATGGCCATCATGAAGCCGTCGCCCTCCTTACCCAGCAGCGCGTCTGCGGGGAGCCGGATGTTGTCGAAAGCCAGCTCGCAGGTGGCGGTGCCGCGAATGCCCATCTTCTGCTCAAACTTGCCGACGGTCAGACCCTCGGCGTCCTTGGGGACGATGAAAGCGGAGATGCCGTGATTGCCCTTGGAGGCGTCGGTCATGGCGAGAATGATGTAATAGTCGGCCACGCCGGAGTTGGTGATCCAGGCTTTGCCGCCGTTCAGCACCCAGCCGCCGTCGGCGGACCTGACCGCCGTGGACTTGATGCCGGCCGCGTCGGAACCGGCGCTGGCTTCGGTCAGACCAAAGGCGAATATTTTGCCCGCGCAGGCCTGGGGGAGATATTTCTTCTTCTGGTCGTCCGTGCCGTGGAAGAGAACCAGATCCGCCGCCATCCAGTGGGCGTCGAGGAAGGTTGCCTCGCTGGCGCTCCCCTTGGCGAACTCATGCACGATGATGGTGGTGTCAATGGCGCTTCCGCCGCCGCCGCCGTATTCCTCCGGGATGTTGATGCCCATGAAGCCGGCGTCAACGACCTTCTTATACAGGTCGAAGTCAAAACCGTTTTCATCCATCCATTTGTCCCGCGGCTCGATTTCGTTTTTTGTGAACTCCCGCGCCATATCGCGGATCATCTTTTGCTCTTCTGTCAGGTTGATCAGCATTTGCTTACCTCCTCATAAAGTTGCACAGCCTGTCAGATGATAACTGTATCAGTAATCAGCCGTAGACTGTACTATTCTGTGCTACTGCAATTTGCTTTCACACATTTTCGCTGGAAATTATCTTTTGCTCGCAGGCTCACTGTATCACTGCGCAGCAGCATTGTCAACGAATTAACACCCGACTGTTGCAAATTCGTGATTAGCAACAAATTAACAATCTCTGTACTGCGGTGAAGTAAGACACCCACGCAACAAATATGCCTGTGCGAGCGCGAATCTGTTCCATGCTGTTATATTCTTCGGATATGTGTGCTGGTTTTTGTTGCGCTAAGCGGAGCAAAAGCGTATAATAACATCTATTCCATAAATTGGGCCGACATTTGCCCCGCCGCGACCGCGGGACAAACTCGGGCAGAAGAACAGAAAATCGGATGGATGTGATCGCATGGCCGATAAGCAGGAACAACTCCTCAACTATATTGAATCGCTGCCGTCCGGGGAAAGGCTTTCCGTAAGGAATCTGGCCCGGGATCTGGACGTCAGCGACGGGACGGCCTACAAGGCCATTAAACGCGCGGAAATTCTGGGCCTTGTGGAAACCCGGCCGAAATCCGGCACCGTCCGAACGGCGCATAAGCCGGGCGTACCCCGGAAGGCGGTCACGCTTGCCTCCCTGATTGAGAGCCTCGGGCTGACCTTACTGGAGGGCGCCGATTATGCCGAAACACCGATCGGGCCTGTCCTCTTGGGGGACGGCAGTCTGGAACAGTTTGAGCGCAGTGTCGCGGCGGCCGGGGGCGCGCCGCTGTGTCTGGTGGGGGACAGGCCGGAAATTCTGCATGAAGCCGCGTCCCGCGGGCTGAACATCATCGCCACCAGCGGGACGCTTGTCAATCAGGTGCAGCTTGCCATCGCGGCGGAAAACCACGCCTGTGTTCTTTCCTCCGAGCAGGACAGCCTGACGCTTCTGGGCCTGCTGCGCGCCGAGGTTTCCGGTGAATGCCGAAAGTCGCGGGACGACAAGGTGTCGAACTGGATGCGCATGCCGCTGTATCTGTACTATAACGACATTGTGGCGGACTGGCACAGGCTGTTCCGCCCCATCTTTTCCCTGTGCTCCAAATGCGCCGTAGTGGATGACGATCTCAATATCTGCGGAACGGTGGACGCCATCAATGCCCTGGCCGCCACCCCGTCCAGGAAAATATCCAGCCTGTATTCCGCCGGGGGCGGCTGCTTTGTTACGGACGAGGACACCTCCATGCAGGACCTCGCGGACCGGATGATCGCCGAGGGCAGCGCCACGGCGTATATCACGAGGGATAACACGCTGTACGGCATGATTACGTCCAACGATGTCCTGCGGTATTATCAGCACAGCGGAGCCGGGAAGCCCCCGTCCTCCGCATCCGGTCTCCAGGTGATCGACCGCGACCGCCAGGCGGGGCGGAACGTCTATACGGTGGACATCCCGGAAACGGAGAATCGGTCCGATACGCTGTTTACGGTCCTTGTGACGGCGGTGCGGCAGCACTGCGAAGAATTGTTCGGCAAAACCTGCCTGCTGGAGAGCGGCACCTTTTATTGTCTCAATATCAACGGGGCTTCCGGCGAGCTGATGGTATCGAGTGAAATTATTAATAATACGTTCGCCGGATGCACGGCGGAGGCCGAAATTTACAACGACGCGGAGAATTACGCCAGATGCATTTTCATTGTCTCCTTTTCCGGAGACGGCGCCGCGAATCCGAAAGGAGTCTAGAATACACTTATGTTTTTGCTGACAGAGGAACAAATCCGGCTGAGAGACGAGGTTCGCAGTTTTGTGGACAGCGAAATCCTGCCGGTGGCATCACAGCTTGACGCGACGGGGGAATACCCGGCGGATCTTGTCAGGCGCATCGGTGAGCTGGGTTATTGCAGGCTGCCGTTTCCAAAAGAGCTGGGCGGCGCCGGCTGCGGCGCCCTTGAAGGCGTGATCTTTGTGGAAGAGCTGTCGCGGGGAATGGCCTCGCTGGGCTTTATCCTGTGCGCGAACATGCTGCAGTGCTGCTACGCGCTCAAGGATGTGGCCAGCGAGAAGCAAAAACGCGAATGGCTCCGGCCCGCCATCGTTGGCGAAAAACTGCTTACGCTCGCACTCAGCGAGGAGCGGGGCGGCTCCGATGCGCTGGGCATAGATACCATCGCCACCCGCAGGCCGGACGGATGGGTTCTGAACGGCTCCAAGTGCTGGATCACGAACGCCGGGGTTGCCGACGGCTATATTGTGGGCGCCAAAACGGAGCTGAACAGCCGCAGCCGCAGCGTGAGTCTGTTTTATGTGGACGCTTCCGCGGAAGGCGTGGACGACAGCGGGCGGGAAGAGATGATCGGCCTGAACAACTCGCCCACCGGCACCATCCGCTTCAGTGACTGCCACCTTCCGCCCGATGCCCTGATCGGGGAAGAAAACGAAGGCTACAGGCCGCTGAAGGTGGCGCTCAACTGCGGGCGGCTGGGTCTTGCCGCGGTGGCCATCGGCATCGCGCAGTATGCGCTGGAGAAATCGGCGGAATATTCCGGCAGGCGCGGCAATTACGACAGGACGATCGCCTCCTATCAGGGGGTGGCCTTCCCCATCGCGGAGATGTATACGAATATCAGCATCGCGAGGAACATGCTTTATCATGTCGCCGAGCTGACGGAAACGGGCGCGCGCGCCTCCATGGAAACGGCGGCCCTGAAGCTGTTTTCCACCGAAATGTGTCAAAAGGTCTGCAGCGACGCGGCGCTGATCCACGGCGGCCGGGGCTTCAGCAGCCACTGCGACATTGACCGCCTGCTGCGGGATTCCCGGGTTCTGACCGTGGCTGAGGGGACCTCCCAGATCTGCAAGGTCGTCATATCCAACGGGATATACAATTC
>DAOPXW010000034.1:0-5528 GCA_035352555.1 Oscillospiraceae bacterium | reverse complement strand
AACAGGAGGCGGCACTTATGGATTATTCAAACGCGCCCGAGAAGGTCATTTATCTGGCGGGAGGCTGTTTCTGGGGGATGGAAAAGCTGATGCGGGCCATTCCCGGCGTCACGGCCGCGGTCAGCGGCTACGCCAACGGCACCTGCGCGGCGGACGCCGATTATGGGACCGTCTGCGGCGGGGCCACCGGCTTTCGGGAGACGGTGCGGGTGACGTACGACCCCGCCCGGGTCAGTCTGGACGCGCTGCTGCTGGCCTATTTTTATGTGATCGACCCGACGGTGGAAAACCGGCAGGGCTTTGACAGGGGCAGCCAGTATCAGACGGGGATCTACTACGCCGACGACGCGGCCCGGGCCGTGGTGGAGCGCGTCGCCGCGCTGGAGGCGGCCCGGGTGCCGGAATTTGCCGTGGAGATCGGCCCGCTGCGGAATTTCTATCCGGCGGAGGAGTACCATCAGGATTATCTGGGCAAGAATCCGGACGGCTACTGCCATATATCCCCGGCGAAGATCGCGCTTCTTTCCCATCTCACCATCGACCCCGGCGACTATCAAAAGCCCGCGGCGGAGGTCCTCCGCGCCAAGCTCACGGCGGAGCAGTACCGGGTCACCCAGCAAAGCGGCACGGAGCGCCCCTTTGCCAACGAATACTGGGATTTCAGGGACAAGGGCATCTATGTGGACGTGGTCACCGGGGAGCCGCTGTTTTCCTCGCTGGATAAATTCGACAGCGCCTGCGGCTGGCCGGCGTTCTCCGCCCCCATCGAAGCCCCCGCCGTGGCCGCGCTGCCCGACGGCAGCCACGGCATGGCCCGCACGGAGGTGCGCAGCCGGGCCGGGAACTCCCATCTGGGCCATGTGTTTGAAAACGACCCGGATTCCCCCAGCGGCACGCGCTACTGCATCAACAGCGCGTCGCTGCGCTTCGTTCCCTTCGCGGACATGGAGGCCCAGGGCTACGGCTATCTGCTGCCGCTGTTCGCGCGGGGGCGGGAGCCGCGGCCTTGACAAGGTGCCGCCGGGCCTGAAAAGGCGGGAGCCGCGGCAGGCAAAAAATCGGCGGTCTCTGCAGAGACCGCCGATTTTTTGCCGCTTATTCCAAAAGCGCGTGCTTTTTCCATGGGAAAAGCACCTCTTTCGTTCTTCCTCCCTCTTATCACGCCACGGCGGATTATCAAGGGAAAACGCGCCCGGCGGACCCCGCAAAAAAGAAGTATGTCGGTGCCAAAATTCTCCTCGACGGCACCTGTATCCTGTGCTAAAATAAGCCAAATACCACCGGAAGGAGAACGGCTGCGCATGAGGGACGAGAATTACTTGGGCAGGGCGCTGGCTTTTCTGCGGGGCGGCTCCATCGACGCGCACCTGGCGGAGGTCCGCAGCCGGAACTACCATTATTTTTACTCTTTTTCCCTGCTGGGCCTGTTCACCGCCTCGGTCACGGTGATCCTCAGCCAGCTGATGGGGGACGACGCCGGCTTCAAGCTGGAATTCTTCCTGCTGTTTGTCTACTTCTCCTTCATGTTCGTCTCCACGTTCTATTACCGCGGCCACAGGGACCACATCATCCGGGATATGTATTTCTGGTTCACGCCGCTGATGGCTTTGGGCATCCTCATGGGCACCTATCTGGACCCCGGGCAGCTGTCGCTGACCATCATGGTCCTCCTGTGCGTGCTGCCGCTGTTCATCATGGACAAGCCCTGGCGCATCCTGACCTATATGGCGGCGGTGGCCGCGGCCTATTCGGTGTGCTGCTTTCAGGTCAAGACCCGCGCCCTGTTCTCACAGGATATGCTGGACCTGGTGCTGTTCACCCTGATGGGCGCCGGCGTGAACTGCGTCATCCAGTACGACCGCCTGCGCAACGTGGAATACGCCTTCTCCATGCGCCGCGCTTCGGAGCTGGACGGCCTCACCGGCCTGTACAACCGCAGCGCGGGGGAGCGGAACGTCAAAAGCCTGCTGGACCGCCGGCAGTACGGGATGTTCTGCATGATCGACATCGACGGCTTCAAGAGCATCAACGACGAATACGGCCACATGAGCGGCGACGAGGTGCTCAGGGGCGTGTCGCTCCAGCTGACCGCCAGCTTCCGCGCGGGGGACGTGATCGCCCGTCTCGGCGGCGATGAATTTGCTGTTTTCGCCGTGGGTGTGCGGGATGCGGGCACCGGGGCGCTGTGCATCGAGAGACTTTTCCGCCATATCCGCGGCATGACCGTGACGGGCGTGGGCGACAGCCGGGTGTCCATCAGTCTGGGCGCCACGTTTTTCGAACCGGGGGACGGCAAGACCTTTGAGAATCTCTACCGCGAGAGCGACGACGCCCTGTATCAGGCCAAACGGGGCGGCAAGGCCCAGTATTTCTTTTTCGAGATCCCCCGGCCGCAGCCCGGCGAGGAATAAAAGTCCCTGACTCAGCCCGCGAAACCGATGGTTTCACGGGCTTTCTGCGTTTCTTTGAGGACGAGAAATTTCAAATTTTTGAATAATTGTAGGAATTGCCTATTGGCTTTTGACGCGGAAGGGGATACTATAATCGCGGATAGCATCCCTGTTATCCAAACCAAGGAAAGAGAGTGAGTCTATGGAAAAAGCTGCCCGCCGTATCGGCGACCGCAAGGACGGCAAACTGCTGCGCGATCTGGACTCCATGCATTACATCGTGCCGCTGCTGTATCCCAACCGCTGCGATAACGAGGCTTTTATATCCCAGCGTATCGACATGACCGCTATGAACGCTTTTTTGGAGAAGAAGAACGCGGCCGATCCCGCGTACAGGTACAATATGTTCCAGCTTGTCGTCACCGCCGCCATGAAGACGCTGACCCTGCGGCCCAAGATGAACCGCTTCATCGCCCACCGCAATATTTATCAGCGCAACGAGGTCTCCGCCTCCTTTGTGGTAAAAAAGGAGTTTTCCGATAAGGGCGGGGAGGCGCTGGCCTTTCTGCATACCGTGCCGGACGATACGCTGGATACCATCCACGAGAAAATCCGCCGGCAGGTATCCTTCTGCCGGGGCGACGGGGTGGACAGCTCCACGGACAATATGGACATCCTCAACGCCATGCCCCGCGCCGTCTCCCGCACGCTGGTGGACGGCATCCGTTTTCTGGACGTTCACGGCTGGGTGCCCCAGCCGCTGATCGACACGGACCCCTACTATTCCTCCGTGGTTCTCACCAATCTGGGCTCCATCGGGCTGAAGATGGGCTATCACCATCTCACCAACTGGGGCACCAACTCCGTGTTTATCGCCATCGGCGAGACCAAAAAGTCCCCGTATTTTGACGAGGACGGCCGGGTCACCCTGCGGCCCACCGTGGATATCGGCCTCACCATCGACGAGCGTCTGGCCGACGGGTACTATTATTCCAAGACCGTGCGCCTGCTCAGGACGCTGCTGGAGAATCCGGAGCTGCTGGAGACGGAGCTCCGCGAGAAGGTGGAGTACTGATGGAAAGAACGCAGGTCAAAACGCCCTGGCTGGACTACATGGGCGGCGTGCCCGCCCATCTGGACTATTTTCAGGGCACCATGTTCGAGGCCGTGGAAAAGATTGCGGAGGAGTACCCGGAGTATGTCGCCTTCGACTTCATGGGCCGGGCCACCACATACCGCCGCCTGGTGCAGGAGGTGCGTCAGTGCGCCAAATCCCTGCGCACCATCGGCGTCAGGCGGGATGACAAGGTCACCATCGCCATGCCCAACTGCCCCCAGGCCATCTTCATGTTTTATGCCGTCAACCTCATCGGCGCGGTGGCCAACATGATCCACCCCCTGTCGGCGGAAAAGGAGATCGAATTTTATCTCAACGCTTCCGACAGCGTGGCGGCCATCACCCTCGACCAGTTCTACAACAAGTTTGAAAGCGTCCGCGCCAGGTCGAAGATCGTGAACATCATCATCGCCAGCGTGAAGGACGAGCTTTCCACCCCGGTGAAGGCCGGGTATATGCTCACCGCCGGCCGCAAGATCCAGAAGATTCCGGCGGACGCGCCGGTGATCCGCTGGAAGGAATTCATGCGCCTGGGCCGCCACAGCTCACTGGACTACGCGGTGCACCGGGAGGCGGACGATCCCGCCGTCATCCTCTATTCCGGCGGCACCACGGGCACCACCAAGGGCATCGTGCTCACCAACCTCAACTTCAACGCCCTGGGCCGGCAGGTCATCGCGGCCAACCCCATGTTCCGCCCCGGGGACAAGATGCTGGCGGCCATGCCGCTGTTCCACGGCTTCGGTCTGGGCGTGTGCATCCACACCATGCTGTCTCAGGGCGGCCGGTGCGTTCTGGTGCCGCGCTTCACGGCCAAGAGCTATGCCAAACTCATCGTCAAGTACCGGTGCAACTTCATTGCCGGCGTGCCCACGCTGTACGAAGCGCTGCTGCGGCTGCCCTCCATGGACGGGGCGGACCTCTCCAGCCTCAAGGGCGTGTTCTCCGGCGGCGATTCGCTGTCCATCGAGCTGAAGAAAAAGTTCGACCAGTTTTTGTACGACCACAAAGCCGTCGTTCAGGTGCGGGAGGGTTACGGCACCACCGAGACCGTCACGGCCTGCTGCCTCACCCCGCCCCACATGTTCAAGGAGGGCAGCATCGGCCTGCCGTTCCCGGACACCTATATCAAGATCGTCAGGCCCGGCACGGAGGTGGAGCTCCCCTACGGGGAGGAGGGCGAGATCCTGCTCTCCGGCCCCACGGTGATGAAGGAATACATGAACAACCCCGAGGAGACCGCGCAGACCCTCCGCACCCATGCGGACGGGCTCGCCTGGGTCTATACCGGCGATCTGGGCACTATGGACGATCAGGGCTTTATCTATTTCCGCGGCCGCGCCAAGCGCATGATTATCTCCTCCGGCTACAACGTCTATCCCGGCCAGCTGGAGAATATCATCGACGCCCATGAAAAGGTGCTGATGAGCTGCGTCATCGGCATTCCCGATCCCTACAAGATGCAGGCGGTGAAGGCCTTTGTCATGCTCCGCCCGGGCGTTCCCGCCAATGAGGAGACCAGAGCCGAGCTTCTGGAATACTGCTCCCGCCGCATTGCGAAATACGCCATGCCCAAAGAGATCGAATTCCGCGCCGAGCTGCCCAAGACGCTGGTGGGCAAGGTGGCCTACCGCAAGCTGGAGGAAGAGGAAGAGGAAAGGCAGGCGGCCGACGCCTGACGTCGCCGCAAGCTCCCTATCCCTCGCCCCGGCGCCCGCGCCGGGTCTCGCTCATTCCGCTGCGGCTCCTTAACCGAATGCGAACCCGTTCGCATTCGGAAGGGGACGGGGGGGGAGTGTGAGGGGGGCGGAGCCCCTCCTCAATTTTGATAAATAGCTGTCAAACCCTTGCTGTGCAAGGGCTTGGGGAGCGGAGCGACGTTTTTTGCGAAGACACGGTTTCGCAAAAAATTCGGCGTTTTAAAGATGTCAAAAAGGCTTTTTTGACATCTTTAAAAGCCGGGCAGAAACTGTCCGGCTTTTCTTTTTTCCCCGATGGATGTATAATAGGCCAAAATAATC
>DAOPXW010000033.1:0-19946 GCA_035352555.1 Oscillospiraceae bacterium | reverse complement strand
GAGATAGCGCCCGGCGCTGGGCGCTATCAACTCGTCTCCGGCCTTTTGAAAGCGCCTGAGCATGGGCAGCGCGGTGGCAAAATTAAAGATCAGCTGCCGCAGGAAGAGATAAAACCACAACCAGCCGCCCAGACACACCAGCGCGGCCCACATCACTTTCAGATCCATAGATCGGCCTCCGAAAAGAAGTATAATTTGACACAATAATAACACCCGGGCAGGGGAATAGCAAGAATATTCGCGCCGCGCCGCCCATAGATTGTCCACAGAGGAAGTGATTGGATGGACAACCATAGCCCCGCAATCTGGCTGCTGCCGCCGGACCTGCGGCAATATGCGGAGGCCTTTTCCGGCGCGGAGGAGATCCGCCTGCGGCAGGGCCGCCCGCCCGGCGTGCTGCTGGGGGGACAGGAGCGGCCCGTGCCCGGCTGCCGCGCCGTGACGGGCTACGATCTGGACGGCGTACTGGAACGGGCCACGGGCGCGTCGGTGCACACTGCCCGGGACAGCGTGCGCAGCGGCTTCGTGTCTGTAAAGGGAGGTATCCGGCTGGGCCTGTGCGGCTCGGTGATCACCCGGCTGGACAGGCCCGACGGCATCCGCCGCCTGTCCTCCGTCGCCATCCGTATCCCGCGGGAGGCGCGCGGCTGCTGCGACGGCGTCTTTCCCGCGCTGTTTCGGGAGGGCTTTGCTAACACGCTGATCCTCTCCCCGCCGGGCGGCGGTAAGACCACCTGCCTGCGGGAGCTGACCCGGCTGCTGTCGGAGAGCGGGGTCCGGGTGTCGCTGTGCGACGACCGGGGCGAGGTGGCCGGTATCTGGAACGGGGAGTCTCAGTTCGATCTGGGGCCGCACACGGACGTGATGTCCGACGCGCCCAAGGCGGAGACGGCGCTGATGCTGCTGCGGTGCATGAATCCCCAGGTGCTGGCCATGGACGAGATCACCGCGCCCGGGGATGTGCAGGCGGCGGAGGAGGCCGTGGGCTGCGGGGTGCGCCTGCTGGCCACGGCCCACGCGGAGAACGTGGCGGAATTCCGCACCCGGCCGCTGTACCGCCGGCTGCTGCGCGACGGTGTGTTCAAAAATGCCGTGGTGGTGGAAAATCACGCCGGCGCGCGCAGCTATCGGCTGGAGGCGCTGCCGTGAAGCTGTTGGGCGGGCTTCTGGTATTTCTGGCCTGCGCGGGCAGCGGCGTGTGGCGGGCGGCGCTGATCCGCCGGCGGGTGCGGACGCTGGGGACGCTGGACGCCGCGCTGGCGCTGCTGCGGGGCGAGATCTGCGATCGGCTGACGCCGCTGCCGGAGGCCGTCGCGGCGGCAGGGGGCGCAGCGGGAGAAACCGGCGCTTTCTTCTCGGCGCTTTCCGCCGTCTCCGCCCAGATCGGGGACGAGCCCTTCTCCACCCTCTGGCAAACGGCGGCGGAGAAAAATCTGTGCTCCCTGCGGACGGAGGAACTGGCCGCGGCGGCTGCGCTGGGCGGCGTACTGGGCCGTTACGACGCAGAGAGCCAGAGAAAAGCCATCGACGCCTGCAGGGACAAGCTGACCGCGGCCTACGCGCTGGCAGCCCCGGACGCGAGGAGCGCCATGCGCGCCGCCGCTGGAGCGGGAGCCGCCGTGGGGCTGATTTTGACCATTACATTACTTTAGAAACGCGGGGAGAAACATGGACATTGACCTGATCTTCAAGATTGCCGCCGTGGGCATTCTGGTGGCGGTACTGAACATATTGCTGACCCGCTCCGGGCGGGAGGAACAGGCGCTGATGACCACCATCGCGGCGCTGGTGGTGGTGCTGATGGTGGTGGTACAGCGCATCAGCGTACTGTTTGACCTGATCCGCTCGCTGTTTTCGCTGTAATGGAGACGGCGCTGCGGGCAGTGGCGGTGGGCGTCACGGCGGCCGTGGCCGCGCTGCTGATAAAAAAATCCAATCCTGAGCTGGCGCTGCTGCTGGCATTGACCGTGGTGGCCTGCATCGGGACGGCGGCGGTGAAGCTGGCGGGCGCGGTGGGCGGCGCCATCGGTGATGCGGAGCGGCTCTCCGGGCTGTCCGGAGCCATCTTTTCGCCGGTGCTGAAATGCGTGGGCATCGGCGTGGTGGCCAAGCTGGGGGGCGATCTTTGCCGGGACGCGGGTCAGTCCGCCGTGGCCTCGGCCGTGGAACTGACGGGCACGGTGGGCGCGGTGGTAGCCGCGCTGCCGCTGCTGAGCACACTGATGACAATGGTGGGGGAGATGCTGTGAAAAAACTGCTGCTGATCCTGCTGCTGGCGCTGCTGCTGGCCGTGCCCTGCCGGGCTGATCTGGAGACGGACGGGGCCGCGCTGCTGGACACGGACAAGCTGGAGAATGCCGTGCCCGGTGCTGCGGGCGAACTGCTGTCCGGCGCGTCGGTGGGCGGCGACACGGACAGCGCGCTGGGCGCGGTGCTGCGGGGCTTTCGGGACGATTTGCTCTCCGCGCTGCGTTCCGGCGGAAAAAACGCGGCCGCCGTGCTGCTCATTGCGCTGCTGTGCGCCGCGGTGTCCGCGCTGTTCGAGTACGGACAGACGCCGGAGATCTGTACGCTGGCGGGCTGCCTGGGGATCTCGGCGGTGGCGGTGAGCGGCGTGCGCTCCCTGATCGGCTTGGGCACGGAGGCGCTGACGGCGCTGTCGGACTTCTCGGCGGTGCTGCTGCCCACACTGTGCTCCGCCGCCGTCACCAGCGGGGCGGTGACCTCGGCCCCTGCAAAATACGCGGCCACCGCGCTGTTTATGAATGTGCTGCTTACCGGGGCCAAGAACTTCATCGTGCCGCTGATCTACGGATATCTGGTCACGGTGATCGCCGGAGCCGCATTGGGCGGGACGGCGCTGAAATCCGCCTCCAAGCTGCTGAAATGGCTGTGCGTGATCGCGATGACGGTGCTGACGCTGGCCTTTACCGCCTATCTGAGCATCACCGGCGCGGTATCGGGCAGCGCGGACGCGGCGGCGGTAAAATTCACCAAGACCGCCATCTCCGCGACCCTGCCGGTGGTGGGCGGGATTGTGTCGGACGCGGCGTCCTCGGTGGTGGCCGGGGCGGGCATCCTGCGGGCGGCGGTGGGAGCCTTCGGCGCGGTGGCGGTATGCGCGGTATGCGCCGGGCCTGTGGCGGCGCTGGGCGCGCAATACCTGCTGTACAAAGCGGCGGCGGCTGCCGCCGGGGCGCTGCCGGCCGGGCGGCTGGCGGGGCTGATTGACGGCGTAGGCGACGCCTGCGGCATGATGCTCGGGCTGACCGGCTGCGGCGCGGTGATGCTGTTTATTTCCATAATTTCCAGCGCGAGGGCGGTGACGGGACTGTGACGGAATTTTTGAAAAACTGGCTCTTGGCGCTGGCGGGGGCGGCGGTGGTGTGCTCGCTGGCCGTGACCCTGACGCCGGAGGGACGTTTTCGCCGCATTACCTCGCTGGTATGCGGCGCGGCCATGATCGCGGCGCTGATCTCGCCGCTGTGCCGTTTCGACACGGCGGCCTACGCCAGCGGCCTGGCGCAGTACCGCGCCGCCGCCGCGCAGGCGGCGGGAGACGGGGAGAAAATCAGCGAAGCGCTGAACAGGACATACATACAGGAACAATGTGAGGCATATATTTTGGACAAAGCGGAAAAGTTGGGCGCGGATGTGGATGTGCGGATCACCGCCCGCTGGGACACCGGCGGCTGGTGGTATCCCTATTCGGCGCAGATCACCGGCGACGCCGGCGGCGGGAAAAGCGCGCTGACCGAGGCGATGGAAGCGGAGCTGGGCATCCCCGCGCAGCGGCAGGATTGGAGCGGAGCTGATGGATGACGGGGCAAAGAGGATCCTGTCCAAGGTGGGCAAATTCAAATATCCGCTGATCGTGCTGGCAGTGGGTCTGGCGCTGCTGCTGTGGCCCGGCGGCGGGACAAAGACCGCGGCCGCGTCCGACAGCGGCGCGTCGGACGCGGAGGCGCGGCTGGAATACGTCCTGTCCCGGGCGGAGGGCGTCGGAACCGTACAGGCGCTGCTGTCGGACGACGGGGCCGTGGTGGTCTGCGCCGGGGCGGACGATGCCCGGGTGCGGCTGGAAATCACAGACGCCGTATGCGCCTATACCGGACTTACCAGCGACCGGGTGACCGTATTGAAGATTGAAGAAAACAATGGGGAGGCAAATCCATGAAAAGCGCGAAGAAAAACATCTTGATGATCACGGTGCTGCTGTTCGTATGCGCGGCGGTGTATCTGAACTGGTCGTATAACAACCGCTGGGGCGGGGCGGATTCCTCCATGGTGGCCGCGGAGGACGCGGCCATGGCCGCGGCGGATAAGGATTATACCGCCGCCATGAGCGAGAAGGAACAGACCGCGTCCGACTATTTCGCCAAGGCCAGGCTCACCCGGCAGACCTCCCGGGACGAGGCGCTGAATCTGCTGAAAACTGCGGCGTCCACTTCCGGCGCCTCGCAGGAGACCATCGACGGGGCCATGAAGGCCATTTCCGCCATGGCGACGGATTCCATGCGGGAGACCCAGATTGAAAACGAACTGCTGGCCAAGGGCTTTACCGACTGCGTGGTGTACATCGCGGACGGGTCGGTGAGCGTGTCGGTGCCCGCCCCGGCGGCGGGGCTGACGGCCGAGCAGGTGGCCCAGGTTACCGATGTGGTGACCAAGGATTCGGACTTCACCGCGGCTCAGCTCCATGTGGTAGAGGTCAAATAGTCGCATAAGCGCGCAAAAGGGACGGAGAACGCTCCGTCCCTTTTTGCGCGCTTTTTTCAGCCCGCGCTTTATTCAGCGTGTTTTCCCTTGCCATTTCGACCGGAAAATGATAAAATAAAACGCTTTGTACAATGAAAGGAGATCGTCTCCATGAGCCATGTTAAAGATCTTGCTCTCGCCCCTTCCGGCGAGATGAAAATAAAGTGGGTGGAAAAGAATATGCCCGTGCTGCGGCAGATCTCCGCCGACTTTGAAAAGACCCGGCCCTTCTCCGGCCTGAAGATCGCGCTCTCCGTCCATCTGGAGGCCAAGACCGCCTATCTGTGCCGCACCCTGGAAAAGGGCGGCGCCCAGATGCTCGTCACCGGCTCCAACCCGCTGTCCACGCAGGATGACGTGGCCTGCGCGCTGTCCGCGGGCGGGATGGAGGTCTTCGCCGTCCACGGCTGCTCCATGGACGAATACGAGCAGTCCCTGTGCGACGTGCTGGCCCCCGGCCCCAACATCATTATCGACGACGGCGGCGACCTGGTGCAGCTGATGCACACCAGATTTGCCGATCTTATCCCAGAGGTCATCGGCGGGTGCGAGGAGACCACCACCGGTATCCACCGGCTGAAGGCCATGGACCGCGCGGGGACGCTGCGATTTCCCATGATGCTGGTCAACGACGCCGACTGCAAGCATCTTTTCGATAACCGGTACGGCACGGGCCAGAGCGTGTGGGACGGCATCAACCGCACCACCAATCTCATCGTGGCGGGCAAATACGTGGTCGTCTCCGGCTACGGCTGGTGCGGCAAGGGCGTGGCGCTGCGGGCCAAGGGGCTGGGCGCCAAGGTCGTGGTCACCGAGACCGACCCCATTCGCGCGCTGGAGGCCATTATGGACGGCTACGAGGTCATGCCCATGGCGCGGGCCGCGGCCATCGGCGATCTGTTCGTCACGGTCACCGGCTGCGCCGGCGTCATCACCGGCGAGCACTTCCAGTCCATGAAGGACGGAGCCATCCTCACCAACGCCGGGCATTTCGATGTGGAGGTGGATATGGCCGGCCTGCGGAAGATGGCGGTGGATTCCTACGAGGCCCGTCACAACATCACGGCCTATGTGCTGCCCAACGGGCGCACGGTAAACGTCATCGCCGAAGGGCGGCTGGTGAACATCGCCGCGGGCGACGGGCACCCGGCGGAGATCATGGACATGAGCTTTGCCATCCAGGCCCTGTCCGCGGAATATCTGGTGCAAAACAGGGGCAAGCTGGCCCCCGGCGTGGTTTCCGTGCCACGGGAGCTGGACGACCGGGTCGCCCGGCGGAAGCTGCAGTCGCTGGGCGTGACCATCGACACGCTGTCCGACGAGCAGCGGGACTATCTGGGCGAATAACCGCGGATGCACAAAACAAAGGGGTGAGCGTGTGGAGAACGAAGAAGAAAAGACCGGGGAGACCGGCGAGGCCGGCTTCGATTCCCAGCGCGAAAAACAGTTTGAGGAGCTCAACATCCTTTTGGAGAACCGCAGTATGCGCGCTCTCCAGCTGAAGCTGGAGGATATGAACGAGTTCGACGTGGCCGAGTTTCTCTCGGAGATCGACGAAAAAAAGCGCCCCATGGTGTTCCGTATGCTCGCCAAGGAGACGGCGGCGGAGGTCTTTGCCAACTTCGACGTGGACGATCAGGAGCAGATCATCAACTCCATCACCGATTCGGAGCTTGCCGCCATCCTGGAGGAGCTGTATGTCGACGACGCCGTGGACATGATGGAGGAGCTGCCCGCCAACGTGGTCAAGCGCGTCATGCGCGCCGCCACGCCGGACACCAGGCGGCTCATCAACCAATATCTGCATTTCCCGGAAAATTCCGCCGCCAGCATGATGACCGCGGAATTCATCGACCTGAAGAAATATATGAACGTGCGGGAATCCATTGCCCGCATCCGCCGCATCGGCGAGGACAAGGAGACCATCTATACCTGCTTCGTCACCTCGGCGGACCGCCGGCTGGAGGGCGTGGTCTCCGTCAAGGATCTGCTGCTGCACGACGACGAGACCGTCATCGAGGACATCATGGACCGCAACGTGGTCTATGCCGTCACCACCGACGACCGGGAGGAGGTCTCCGGGAAGATCTCGGACTACGACCTGCTGGCCATCCCGGTGGTGGACAGGGAAGGCCGGCTGGTGGGCATCGTCACGGTCGACGACGTCATCGACGTCATGGAAGCCGAGACCACGGAGGACTTTGAAAAGATGGCCGCCATGACGCCGTCGGACAAGCCCTACTCCAGAACCGCCGTGAAGGATATGTGGAAAAACCGCATTCCCTGGCTGATGTTTCTGATGCTCTCCGCCACCTTCACCAGCATGATCATCACCGATTTTGAGGATTCTCTGGCGGCGCAGGCCGTGCTGGTGGGCTTTATCCCCATGCTCATGGGCACCGGCGGCAACTCCGGCGCGCAGGCCTCCACCGCCGTCATCCGCAGCATCTCGCTGGGCGATACCGAACCCGGCGACGCGCCGAAGGTCGCGTGGAAGGAGTGGCGGGTGTCCGTGCTGTGCGGGCTCTCCCTGGCCCTGATCAACTTCGTCAAAATGCTGCTGGTGGATCGGCTGCTGCTGGGCAACGGCGCCGTCACCGTGCTGGTGGCGGCCACGGTCAGCTGCTCCATCGTGTTTATCGTGATGTTCGCCAAGGTGGTGGGCAGTATGCTGCCCCTTCTGGCGGAAAAGATCGGCGTTGACCCTGCAGTCATGGCAAACCCGCTGATTTCCACCATCACGGACGCCGTTTCGCTGCTCATCTATTTTGAGATGGCCCGGATGGTACTGCACTTGCGCTAGCGGCGCCGGCCGCGGGCCCCGGCTCTGATAATAACAAGGCGGCCGCTTCAGCGGCCGCGACAGGAGGTATATCGCCATGGCGGAAGTCGTACTCAAAAATCTGGAAAAGATCTACCCCGCACAGGATACCAAGAAAAAGAAGGGCAGGAACGCGCCGGCGGAAAAATCCACGAATCTTCAGATCACCGAAGCGGGCGTCGTCGCCGTCCAGCAGCTCAATATCGACATTAAGGACCGGGAATTTGTCGTTCTGGTGGGCCCCTCCGGCTGCGGCAAATCCACCACCCTGCGCATGATCGCGGGGTTGGAGGACATCACCGCGGGCGAGCTGTACATCGACGGCAAGCTGATGAACGACGCGGCGCCCAAGGATCGGGACATCGCCATGGTGTTCCAGAGCTATGCGCTGTATCCCCACATGACCGTGTACGACAACATGGCCTTCTCCCTGCGGATGCGCAAGGTGCCGGACGAGAAGGACCCCGGCAAGACCCGCAAGCTCTCCGAGGAGGAGATCCGGGCCAAGGTGACCCAGGCCGCGGAGATTCTGGGCATCACCGAATATCTGGACCGCAAGCCAAAGGCGCTTTCCGGCGGCCAGCGCCAGCGCGTGGCCATCGGCCGCGCCATCGTCCGTTCCCCCAAGGTGTTTTTGATGGACGAGCCTCTGTCCAACCTGGACGCCAAGCTCCGCAACCAGATGCGCGCCGAGCTCATCAAGCTGCGGGAGCGGGTGGACGGCACCTTCGTCTACGTCACCCACGACCAGACCGAGGCCATGACGCTGGGCGACCGCATCGTTATCATGAAGGACGGCTTTATCCAGCAGATCGGCACCCCGCAGGAGGTGTTCGATCACCCCGCCAACCTGTTCGTGGCCAGCTTCATCGGCGTGCCCCAGATGAATTTCTTCGACGCCGGGCTGAAAGCCGCTGAGAACGGCTATACCGTGTCTGTCGCGGGCGCGGAGATCGCCGTCTCACCCGCGCTGAACGAGAAGCTCCGCGCCGCGTCGGCCCCCGCGGGTCCCGTCACCCTGGGCATCCGCCCGGAGCATATCGCCCTGTGCTACGCCGGCACGCCCAACGCCATCACCGGTCGGGTGGACGTGTCCGAGATGATGGGCTCCTCCGTACATGTCCACGCCACGGTGGACGGCACGGACGTGGTCATGGTGCTCCAGACCATGGACATTGCCGAGGAGTTCCACGGCAGCTTCAAGTCCGGCATGGACATCACGTTCAACTTCAATTCCGCCTCTATCCACCTGTTCAACAAGGAGACCGGGGACAACCTTATCTGAAATAGGGCTTGACATACATCGAGACGCTATGTATACTATACATAGCGTCTCGATGTATTATAGGGAGGTGCCCCATGGATAAAAACAATATCGAGCATACCAATCTGCTGGCGCTGAAGCTGCTGTCCGGGGAGGATATGTACGGCTATCAGATGATCACCGAGCTGGAGCGCCGCTCGGAGCAGATCTTCCGCATGAAGGAGGGGACGCTGTACCCCATCCTGAAGCGGCTGGAGAACGCCGGGGCGGTGAAGTCCTACATGGCGGAGATGAGCGGCCGCACCCGCAAATATTACCACATTACCTCTTCGGGCCTCTCCCTGCTGAAGACCGAGGAGGCCCGGTGGGCGGAGTACGCCCGGGGCGTAGACGCGGTGCTGGGCGGCGCGCAGAATCTGGCCTGAGGACGGGGAGAATGGAGAAGGCAGATTTTTTGTCCGCGCTGGCGGTGCCGATGGAAAACGCCTCGCCAAGGGAACTGGCGGAGGTGCAGACGGAGCTTGGCGATCACATCGCCGATCACGCCGCCGACCTTGAGGCCGCGGGCTGGAGCGAGGCGGACGCCGAAGCCGCCGCCGTGGCCGCCATGGGCGACCCCGCAGAGGTGGGGGAGGCGCTGAACAGGGAGTTTTCCCGCTTCTGGGGGGCCGTTTCCCGCTGGGCCGCCGTCGCGCTGATCCTGCTGATCGTCGCGGCGTTCATCCCGGTATGCTATTCGTGCATCTACGCGGCGCAGAGCCTCGCCTGGCGCATCGACCCGCAAAAGCCCATGGCCCGGTATTTCAAGGGGCTGGACGCCGTTCCGTTGGACATCCGCATGGACGGCGCGGACGGGGACGTGGTGCGCTTCGCCATGGAGGCCATGACCACGGAGACCCTGCCGGATGAAAACGGCGCGGAGCAGGAATGGGACGTGGCCGTCATCGGCGTGTGCATCTACGACAGGAACCCGTTTCGCTATGTCGCCGATTCTTATACTGCGGCGCAGCCTTCGTTTTTGACCGACGTGCCGCATACGCACGGCGTACGGTACAGCGGCGGCGGTGTGGCCGTTCCCGCCGCCGCCATTCGGATCTACCACGTACCTGTCCACCGCGGGCAGGCGACCGTCACAGCGCAATACGATCTCTTCGGCACATATTTCACGGTGGAAGTGCCGCTGTACTGGGGGGATGGACATGAAGCATAAAAAATACGGTTCCACCCGGAGAGCCACGGCGCTGAAGCTGCTGGCCGGAATTGCGCTGCTGCTGGCGTTCGTCTCCATGACGAACATGCTGGGGCTGCTGCCCGTGAACGCGCTGCGCCAGCTGGAGCAGACCACCGGCACCGGCCATACCCGGGTGGTCTGCGGGTATCACGATCGGGAGGCGGGCGTCTGGATCCATCTGGGTGAAAACGATCGGGCGCTGCTGCTGTCTGCGGCCGATCTCAACGTAACCGGCTGGGGCTATATCGGCGGCTGTCCCCAGGCGCTGTCGGGCGGCACGGCGGCGAATTATTACATAATCCACAACTCAAAGAACTCGTTTCTGACCTATTATGTTTTCGGCAAGGTTCCGGGCGGCTGCGCCGGCGTGGAGGCCGTTCTGCGCAACGCGGCCGAAGCGTTCCCCGATCTCGCCATGGAGACGCTGGCGCTCAGGACCGTCGGCGGGGACGGTTATTTCCTCTGCCGGGCGGCGGTGGCTTATGACGGAAACATGGAGAACTATCCGCACTATAACCCCACGGTCAAGGCGCTGGACGCCGCGGGCAAGGTCGCGCTGGACGAGACGCTGGGCGACCCGGCCGTATTTACGTCGACGGGTTAAAAATATCCCCGGACTTGATGAAGTCCGGGGATATTTCAGTCGTTTGGTTCCACGGGATTGACGTGGACGGTGCAGTGCTTCACATCGGGGAATTCCTCTTCCAGCTTGTGGTGGGCGTCCTCGGCGATGGCGTGGGCCTCGACGAGCTTCTGCTCGCCGTCGGCCCGGATTTCCACATCCACATAGGTGCGGCTGCCGAACAGGCGGGTCTTGATATCGTCTACGCCCAGAATGCCGGGTACGGTCTTCAGCGTGTCCACCATCTTGTCGGTCTCCACCTCGTCGCAGGAGTGGTCTACCAGCCGGTCGATGCTCTCCTTGAAGATGGAAAACGCCACTTTAAGAATGAAAAGAGAGATGACGATGGCGGCGATGGGATCGAGGATGGGATAACCCAGCCGCGCGCCCAGCACGCCGGCGAAGCTGCCGATGGAGCTCAGCGCGTCGGAGCGGTGATGCCAGGCCTCGGCCTTCAGGGACACGGAGTTGATCTTTCTCGCGCCGATGATGGTATACCAGTAGAGCGCTTCCTTCACCACGATGGACACGGCGGCGGCGACGAGGGCCAGCGATCCGGGTACCTTGATTGCCGTGCCGCTGATGATCTTCTCAATGCCGCTGTAGCCGATGGCGATGCCCACCAACAGCAGAATATTGCCCAGCAGGATGGAGGCGATGCACTCCAGTTTTTCATGCCCATAGGGGTGGGCTTCGTCCGGGGCCTTGTGGGAAAAGACCGCGCCGATCATCACAATGAGGGAGCCCAGCACGTCGGACGCCGAGTGTACAGCGTCGGCGATCAGGGCGGCGGAATTGGCCACGAAGCCGGCGATGAGCTTGAACGCCGTCAAAAGCACGTTGCAGACGATACTGACGGCGGAGATCTTCATGGTAAGTTTTTTGGCGTAATTTTCAGACACGGTAGATACCTCCAAAAGAGTAAAAAATATCCGCGGGACGGATACTTATGTCCCGCAGATACTTATCGAATCGTTCTGCTGCGTCGCGCGCCCGGTTATTATAACCTGTTCATCGAGGGGCAGTCTATCATTTCGCCCCCCTGTTAGTCAACGCTAAATTTTGTTAGTCGCTGCTCTCATCCGTACCCTCCAGCTCGGACAGGTGCACATACTCGTCGTAGGTGCACAGCCGGTCGACGACGCCGTCGTCCGTGAGCTCAAGGATGCGGTTGGCCACGGTCTGGGTCAGCTGGTGGTCGTGACAGGAGAAGATGATATTCTGCGTGAAGGAGGACATGCCGTTGTTCAGCGCGGCGATGCTCTCCAGATCCAGGTGGTTGGTGGGCTGGTCGAACAGCATGAAGTTGGCGCCGGTGAGCATCATCCTGGAGATCATGCACCGCACCTTTTCGCCGCCGGAGAGGACCTTCACGGGCTTGTAGACATCGTCCCCGGAGAAGAGCATACGCCCCAGGAACGTGCGCAGATAACTCTCCCGCTTATCCTCGGAAAACTGGCGCATCCAATCCATGAGATCGTACCCGCAGCCGTCGAAGTAGGCGGAGTTGTCCTTGGGGAAGTAGCTCCACTCGATGGAGGCGCCCCATTTCACCGTGCCGGAATCGGGCTCTTCCTCGCCGGCGAGAATTTTGTACAGCATGGTCACGGCCAGTTCGTTTTTGCCCAGCAGGGCGATCTTGTCGTCCCGCCCCACGATGAAGGAGACGTTTTTCAGCAGGGGCACGCCGTCGACGGTCTTGCACAGGTCGGTCACGAACAGGCGATCCTTGCCCGGCTCGCGGTTGGCCCTGAAGCCCACCCACGGATAGCGGCGGGAGGAGGCCGGAAGCTCCTCCACTGTGAGCTTATCCAGCAGCTTCCGGCGGGAGGTGGCCTGCCGGGACTTGGACTTGTTGGCGGAGAAACGGCGGATAAAGGTCTGCAGCTCTTCGATCTTCTGCTCGGCCTTCTTGTTCTGGTCCTTGGTCAGCCGCTGAATCAGCTGGCTGGACTCGTACCAAAAATCGTAATTGCCCACGTACATCCTGATCTTGCCGTAGTCGATGTCCACGATGTGGGTGCAGATGTTGTTGAGAAAATACCGGTCGTGGCTGACGACCAGCACGGTGCCCTCGTAGTCCAGCAGAAAATTCTCAAGCCATACTACGCTGGCCAGGTCCAGATTGTTCGTGGGCTCATCCAGCAGGATGATGTCGGGGCTGCCGAACAGCGCCTGCGCCAGCAGCACCTTGAATTTCAGCCGGGGGTCCATGTCGCGCATCATCGTCTGGTGCTTCTCCGGGACGATGCCCAGCCCCTGCAGCAGGCGGGAGGCGTCGGATTCGGCTTCCCAGCCGCCCAGCTCGGCAAATTCCTCCTCCAGCTCGGCGGCGCGCAGACCGTCCTCGTCGGTCATTTCCTCTTTTTCATAAATAGCGTCTTTTTCTCTGCCGCAGTCGTACAGCCGCTGGTTGCCCATGATGACGGTGTCCATCACGGAATAGGCGTCGTACAGAAACTGGTTTTGCTTCAGCACCGACATCCGTGCCTTGGCGTCGATATAGATATGGCCCTCTGTGGGCTCCAGCTCGCCGGAGAGAATCCTGATGAAGGTGGACTTTCCCGCGCCGTTGGCGCCGATGATGCCGTAGCAGTTGCCGGGGTTGAATTGCAGGTCTACCCGGGAAAACAGGGTGGACCCCGCGAATTGCATGGTTAGATTTTCAACTGTTATCATAGAAACGACTCCCATAGTCTTTTTTAATGCATTGTACCACAAAAGCGCGCCTTATGATATACTGAATGTGAATTTTTGAAAGGCGGGGAAACGATGCCGGTGCCGGCCCTCAATTCCATAGCCCATCTGCTGGTAGACGGGGCCTGCGCGGCAGCGCTGTACGCCTGCGGCGGCGATGCGGCGGCGCTGGCGCTGCTGTATAACACACTGGCCTTTTCCACCCAGTGTCTCGTGGGTCTGGGGATGGACGCCGCCCGTCCGCGGCCCCGGTTTCTGACCGCGGCGGCCTGCCTCGCCGTGGCGCTGTTCGTCCTGCTGCCGCTGCCGGCGGTGTGGAAGATTGTCGGCATCGGACTGGGCAACAGCCTGTTCCATGTCGGCGGCGGCATGGAGACGCTGGAATACAGCGGCGGGCGCGCCGCGCCGCTGGGCGTGTTCGTGGCCCCCGGAGCCGTGGGTCTCGCGCTGGGCACGCTCTATCCGACCCTGCGGATGCTCTTTGCCGTTTTGCTGATCCTGACCGCTATCGGGATGCTGCTGCTGTCCCGCCGCGCTGTAACGCCTGCCGCGCCATCCGCCGCGCCTGGCGGCGTATCCTGGTGGGTGCCGCTGCTGCTTCTGCTGGCCGTGGCGGTTCGGGCTGTGGGCGGCGCAGCCGCGGCTTTTCCCTGGAAAACCGGCGCGGGACTGACACTGCTGCTGGCGGGATTCGTCTTTTCGGGCAAGATGCTGGGCGGCTTTGTCTGCGACAGACTGGGCGCAAAAACCGCCGCGCTGCTCTCCATCCCGCCGGCCGCGGTACTCACCGCCTTTTGCGCGTCCGTGCCCGCGGCGGCCCTGCTGGGCCAACTGCTGCTGAACCTCACCATGCCGGTGACCCTGTGGCTGCTGTACCGGGCGCTGCCCGACTCTCCGGGCCTCGCCTTCGGCCTCGCGGCCTCGGCGCTGTGGCCGGGGGCGCTGCTGGGCGGCATGATCCGCCTGAGCGGCCCGTGGGTGTGGCTGTGGGTGGTCGTCACTTTCGCGTTCAGCCTGCCGGCCATTCTCATCGTCAATAAGAAATTGTGCGGAAAAGGAGAACTGAAATGAAAAAACTCTGGGAGACCCTGCTGTTTGCCGCGGTGTTCGCCTCGCTGCTGATGACCTTCGCCTTTGCGGATCTTGTCCAGCCCGGCCCGGTGGAAGTGCTGACCTCCTTCGGTCTCCCGCTGCTCATTATCGCCGCGGCGGTGATCGCGCTGGCGCTGATCATTAAGGCTGTGAACAGAAAGCGGGTGCAGAAAAAGGACGAAGACAAAGACAAGCATGACGATCTATGAAGCATGCGGCCTTACCGTTATTGTCGAGACGGCGTTTTTCGCGCTGATGGGCTGCCGGGACAAGGTTTTCCTCACGGCCTGCGCCGCGGTGAACGTGGGCACCAACCTCAGCCTCAACCTGGTGGTATCTTTCTTCGGCCTGTACGGCTCGCCGCTGATCTATGCGCTGGAGGTGGCGGTGGTGGGGATCGAATACGGCGTCTACGCCGCCGTCCGGGGCCGCTCATGGAGGCTGCTGGCGCTGACGGCGGCGGCCAACGCGCTGTCCTTCGGCGTGGGGCTGCTGTTGCAATAGGATTGCCACGGCGCACAAAAGGGAGTACAATAGCGCCGTTGATCGAAGGGAAGCGCATCCATGAAAAGAAAAATATTATCCATACTGCTGGCCGCGGCGCTGACCGCCGCCCTTACCGTGCCGGCCTTCGCCTGGAGCGGGGACGAGATGGCCGCGGCGGACGAGCTCTATTCGCTGGGGCTTTTCAAAGGCACCGGCGAGGGCTACGCGCTGGACCGCGCCGCCACCCGGCAGGAGGCCGCCGTCATGCTGGTGAAGCTGCTGGGCAGGCAGAACGCGGCCCTGACCGGGCACTATAGCCATCCTTTTTCCGATGTGGACGCCTGGGCGGACGATTACGTGGGCTACTGTTATCAGAAAAAGCTGGTGAGCGGCTATGACAAGACCCATTTCGGCGGCGGCGACAGTCTCACCGCCGCCCAATACCTGACCTATATCCTGCGCGTGCTGGGCTACGGCGCGGACAGCGACTTCAACTGGTCGTCGCCCTGGGCGCTGGCGGAGAAGCTGGGGCTCATCGACGCCGCCTTCACCCGCAGCGCCTCCGCGCCCTGCACCCGGGGAATGCTGGCCCTGATCACCGACAGCGCCCTGAAGGCGCGCTTCAAGGGCACCTCCGATACGCTGGGCGAGTATCTTCAAACGGCGTCCAAAACCTCGGAGACGCCGCTGACCGGCGCGGAGATCGCCCGCAAATGCTCCGGCGCGGTGTTTTACATGACGACCTATGTGGACACGGACTGCAAGACCCAGTACGGCTCCGCCAGCGGCTTTTTCATCAGCGCCGACGGCGTGGCCGTGACCAATTACCACGCCATCCGCGACCATTACGGCGCGAAGGCCACGCTGGTATCCGGCGAGACCTATCCGGTACTGGGCGTCATCAGCGCCGACCCCACCCGCGATCTGGCGGTGATCAGGATCGGCAGGACGGCGGAAAGCGGCGGCACTATCGCGAAATTCCCGTATCTGACGCTGGGCCGCAGCGCGCTGCTGGAGGAGGGCGGCACCGTGTACGCCATCGGCTCGCCTTTGGCGCAGTCCAACACCATGACCTCCGGTATCGTCAGCAACGCCTGGCGCGTGGTGGATTCCGACCCGCCCTACATCCAGACCTCGGCGGCCACCGCCGTGGGCAGCAGCGGCGGCGCGCTGCTGAACGATCAGGGCCAGGTGGTGGGCGTATGCACCGCCATCCTTTCCAACGGCGACGATATGACCCTGGCCGTCCCCATCGACGCGCTGTCGGCGCTTTCAAAGACCGGCACGGTCTATTCGCTGTATGACTATTCCTACAAGCAGAGCCAGGTGGTGCGGGATACCCTCTGCTCCATCACAGCCGGCAGCGCCGAGATCACCGTGCCTTATCACCAGTCCGGGGCCGTGGTGATCACCACCGACTGCGTCAGCGACTTTTACATGGGCATTGAAAGCGCCGACCCCACCGTGGCCATCGCCCAGTGGGGCACTCAGATCGACAAATACAGCTGTACGCTGCTGATTACGGGCCTCGCCAAAGGTACCACCACCGTCACCGTGAAATTCCTCTCCGGCTATGGCAATCCCGATGCCGCGGCCGTGATCACCGTCCATGTCGTATAAAGGAGTCTGCCATGAAATTACCCCGACTGAAACCCTATCAGATCGCGCTGGAGGCCGTCTGTTTTCTGCTGCTGCTGGCCGGCCTTGTGTTTGTCGTTATCAAATATCCCGGCCTGCCCGCCAAAATTCCCAATCATTTCGACGGTGCCGGCAACGTCACCGACTATTCCGGCAAGGGGTCGCTGTGGCTGCTGGAGGGCATCAACATCGGCATGTACGCGATGATGACGGTGTTCATTTTCATTCCTGCCGTGGTGTACAACCCCAACGTGACCTGGCAGGTCAACCCCGCGTCCAGGGGCGCGCTGGCGTCGGAGACCATCTCGCTGCTGGGTGAGTGCAAGCTGGAGTGCATAGCGCTGTTTGACTATATGCTCATCCTCATTGTCCGCGGCGTCTCCATGGGAATCTGGCCGGTGTGGCTCATTCTGGGCATTATGACCGCCGGCATCATCCTGCGGCTCATCCGCATGAAAAAGGTCAGCGCGATGCCCAAGCAGCCCTGGGGGTGACATGATGGAAAACAAATTGGGCGCAAGAAAATGGGCCACGCTGCTGCTGGTGGGTCTGTTCGGCCAGTTCGCGTGGACCATCGAAAATATGTACTTCAATGTGTACCTCTATAACACCATTTCCACCGACCCGGGCTACATCGCCTCCATGGTGGCCTGGTCGGCCGGCGCGGCCACGGTGACCACGCTGCTGATGGGCGCGCTGTCCGACCGCGTGGGCAGACGGAAGGTCTTTATCTGCTGCGGCTATATCCTGTGGGGCCTGTCCACGGCGGCTTTCGGCTACATCACGGTGGATAACGCCGCAAAGCTCTTTCCCGCGGCCAATGCCGCCGCTGCCGCCGCCACGCTGGTGGTGGTGATGGACTGCGTCATGACCTTTTTTGGCTCCACTGCCAACGACGGCGCCTTTAACGCCTTTGTCACCGATGGAACCAACAACAATAACCGCGCCCGGGTGGAGAGCGTACTGGCCGTTCTGCCGCTGATCTCCATGCTGATTATCTTCGGCGCGTTTGACGGGCTGACCCGGGCGGGGGAGTGGCGGAAGTTCTTCAACATCTTCGGTCTGGCCGTCACCGCCGTGGGCATCGTGTCCATCTTTCTGGTGCGGGACGAGCCCGGTCTGAAACCCCGGCGGGACAGCTATTTCAAAAACCTGCTCTACGGGCTCAGCCCCAAAGTGATGGCCGCCAACCCCGACCTCTATCTGTCCTTCGCGGGCTTCTGCGTGTTCTCCATCGCGGTGCAGGTGTTTTTCCCGTACCTGATTATCTATCTGCAAAACTACCTCAGGATCGAAAATTACGCCGTCGTGCTGGGCATCGTGCTGATCTTCGCTTCCGTGGTCAGCGTGGTGTCCGGCAGGTTCATCGACCGGGTAGGCAAGATGAATTTCGTCCTGCCCGCCATGCTGGTGATGTTCTGCGGCCTCGCGGCCATGTATTTCGTGCGCTCCGCCGTGGGTGTGATCCTTGCGGGCAGCGTGATGATGAGCGGCTATATGCTGATGACGGCCGTACTGAGCGCCAACATCCGGGACTGGACGCCCGTGGACAAGGCAGGGCATTTTCAGGGCATCCGTATGATCTTTGCGGTGCTGCTGCCCATGATTATCGGACCGTGGATCGGGGCCGCTATCATCCGGGGCGGCGAGGGTACGTATGTGGAGCTGGGTCAGATCAAAAGCGTACCCACCCCCGGCATCTATCTGGCGGCCGCCGCCGTGCTGCTGATGGTGCTGATCCCGGTGTTTGCGCTGCGCAGGCGCGCGAAAACGTCGGGGAAAGATTAAAAAAAGCTCACCGTTTTTCAACGGTGAGCTTTTTTGTTTTCCGGCTTTATTTTCCGGCCGATCAGGGGATAAAGACCTTGCCGGGCGTAATGTCGGCCAGGGAGCGCGCGCCGCACATGGTCATGGTGTCGCGCAGCTCGGCGGTGAGCCGGTCCATGTAGACCCTGAAGCCCTCCTCGCCCTCGGCATAGATGAAGGGCACCACGGGCCGGCCGATCAGCACGGCGTCCGCGCCCAGGGCCAGCGCCTTGAACACGTCCACACCGGATCGGATGCCGCCGTCCACGAAGATTTTGACCTTGCCCCCGACGGCCTTGACGATGCCGGGCAGCACCTCCGCGGTGGCGGGGCAGCAGCCCTGCACGCGCCCGCCGTGGTTGGACACCACGATGGCGGCGGCGCCGGCCTCCACAGCCTTCTCCGCCCCGGCCGGGGTCATGATGCCCTTGATGATAAAGGGCATTTTGGCGTAGGATATGATTTCCTTCATCTCCTCCACGGACTTGCTGCCCGCATTGGAATTGTACTTTTTCAGGAAGGGAAGTCCCGCGCCGTCCACGTCCATGGCGGCGGCGAAAATGTTGTTCTGGTTGAGCACGTCCAGCTTTTCAAAGATGAATTCTCTGTTCCAGGGCTTAATGGTGGGGATGCCCAGACCGCCCACCTTGACCATGTCCTTCACGGCGCTGACCATCACGTCCGGGTCCATGCCGTCGCCGGTGAGGGCGGCGATGCCGTAGTGGACCGCGGCGGGGACGAGAATGCTGTTGTAGCTCTGGTCGGAGTGCTTGCCGCCGTAGTGCAGCTTCAGTCCCCCCAGCGGAGCGATGAACACGGGATAATCGAATTCCCGGCCAAACAGCTCAAGGGAAGTGTCGATGGGGCCGTTGGGGCACAGGGTGTCCATGTTCACAAAAATTTCCTGCCACTTGGCGTAGTTGCGGGCGGCGGTGTTGGCGGGCCATTTGCTGCCGGGGCCGGGGATGGCGTTGCCGCAGGCCAGGCCGTTGCAGACAGGGCAGGCCTTGCAGATGGGTCCGACGCAGCTTCTGCCCTCGGCGAGAATTTCGTTATAATCCATGGTGACCTCCAAATAATTATTCTGTCTTCATTTTATCGGGAAAGAGAAGATTGTCAAGACATTTACACCCCGGTGCCGTCGAAGGCGGGGATGAATTCGCCGGTGGCGGAATCCGGCTCCTGCCAGAAGCCGTTTGTGATGCCGCAGTCCGCCATATAGTTTTTCAGCGTCTCGTTTTCCCGCCGGGAGACTCGTTTTTGCAGCGCGGGAAAGCGCTCCGTCCCCGGCATGGGCGTGAACTGGCTCATCAGGGAAAACAGCACACCGTTTTCCGGGAAGGCGCGGGCCACCCAGTCGATGACGGCCTTGGTATTGTCGGGAGCACCGGGCAGAATAAGGTGGCGGATGAGCACGCCGCTGTGCAGAATGCCTTCCCCGTCGAGGACGAAGGGCCCCGTCTGGCGGTACATTTCGAGGATGGCCTCCGCCGCCCGTTCCGGATAGTCCGGGGCCATGGAATAGGCCCTG
>DAOPXW010000032.1:0-20977 GCA_035352555.1 Oscillospiraceae bacterium | reverse complement strand
GTTAATGTGGAAGTAACGCCGACCGCCGGCGATGCAGCCGCCCACATATTCCGCGTCGTTCTGGAAATCCATGGCGAACATGGGCTTGCGGTGCCGGTAGTCGCGGATGCGGCGGATCATTTCCCGCCGCTGTTCGGCGGTGGGCAGCAGGTCGGTGGAAGCGTCGTTGCCCACGGGCATATAGTGGAAGAACCACACGAAAAGCGAACCCATCCCGATCATCGTGTCGTAGAATTCCTCCGAGGTGATGGATTCAAAATTCTCCCGGGTATAGCAGCAGGAGATGCCGAAGGGCAGCCGCTTGGCCCTGAGTATGCTCATGGCGCGGAGCACCTTTTGATAAGTACCCTTGCCCCGGCGGCCGTCGGTGGCCTCCTCGAAGCCTTCCACGCTGATGGCGGGAACAAAGTTCTTCACCCGCAGCATCTCGTCGGCAAAGGCCTCGTCGATGAGGGTGCCGTTCGTAAAGCTCAAAAATTCACAGTCCGGGTGCTTTTCGCAGATGGCGATCAGGTCCTTTTTGCGCACCAGCGGCTCGCCGCCGGTGTAGATATAGAAATACACGCCCATGGCTTTCCCCTGCTCGATGATGTCGTCGATCTCATCAAAGCTGAGGTTGAGCTTGTTGCCGTATTCGGCGGCCCAGCAGCCGGTGCAGTGGAGGTTGCAGGCGGAGGTCGGGTCGAGAAGGATGACCCAGGGGATGTTGCAGCCATACCGGTCGCGCAGTTCTTCCTCCCTGTCCCATCCGATGATGTTGGCGTTGAGGATGAAGTTGACGAAAAAGGTCTTGAGCACTTCCCTGTCGATATTGTTGATGATCTTCAGGATATAGCCGTGATACGGGTTCGCTGGATTTTCGATGGCATCGCGCGCGCTTCTGCGCTGGTTTTCAAATTCTCCTCTGGAGATTTTGTCCACCCAGTCCATCAGTTTCGGCAGATTCTTTTCCGGATCCTTGGTAAGAAAGTTCACCGCCTGTTTAATGGCGAACTCCGTCACACCGTTCGGTAAGCGCATAACATTCTCCTCTTTTCTCAGCTTTTCCGGGGAATTGGCAAAAGGCATCTTTTCCCTGATTTGGTTTTCAATACTATTTTCAGTATAGCTTTTTGTTACTCTGTTGTCAATAAGTTCCTGGTCCGGAAGAAAAACAGAATATTGTAACGCAGAAGATAACGTGGTATCCTGATATAAGGCAACAACGCGAAAGGAAAATGATTGGTATGAAGGATCTTGCCGAATTGAAGGAAAAGCTTGAATCGGAACGTCCCGTGACCTGGGATCAGCTTCCCGATATCCATCTGTACATGGATCAGGTCATGTCCTATATGCCCCGTCAGCTTATCGACCTCGGGGAGAGCGGGGACGTGACGGCGTCCATGATGCACAATTACGCCAAGGAAGGGCTGCTGCCCCGTTCCGCCGGGAAACGCTATTCAAGAGAGCATATCGCGTACCTCACGGCAATATGCCTTTTGAAACAGGTTTTGCAGGTACACGACGTGAAAACCCTCCTGAAGGAAAGCGTTGACGAGGACATCGACGTGCGGCGGATCTACAGCAAGATGCTTGCTCTGCTGGACGAGGAGCTGCTGAAATCCGCCGAAGCCCTGCCCGCCGCCGACGACCGGGCCGCCGTCGCGCAGGCCGCGCTGAAGCTGGCGGTATCCGCCTATGCACAGCAGCTCGCCTGCCGGGAGCTCGTCCGTCTTCTGGAAAACGAGGAGAAAAAGGATAAATAAGCCTGAAAAAGCCGGTGCCGGCGTACAGCGCCGGCTTTTGTTTTTTCACAGGAGCCCGCCGGGCGCGCATCAATTCTCCGGCGGTTCACAGCCGTGGGTCAAACCACTTGCAATTTCTGACGAAACGCGGTATTATGAATCACAATATGCAGAAAGGGATACCCGTATGGCGCAGTTTACGAAAGCAGCGATCGTGTCAAGTTTTATTGAGCTGCTCAACGAGCGGCCCTTCGACAAGATCTCCGTAGTGGACATCGCGGAGAAATGTGGAATCAACCGCAACACCTTCTATTACTACTACGCCGATGTGTACGCGCTGGTAGACGAGATCTTTCAGACCGAGACACGAAAGATGGTGGAGCTGAATCTCAGCTGCGGCTCCTGGCAGGAGGTTTTCATGCAGGCCACGGGCTTTGCCCGGGAAAACCGGCAGGCCGTGTACCATCTGTACAATTCCGCCGCCCGCGACCGGCTGGAGGATTACCTTTACGACGTGGTGATGGTGGCGGTGTCCTCCTTTGTGGCCCGGAAGGCCGAGGGGCTGAACGTGGCCGAGGAGGATAAGCACGACTTGTCCGCCTTTTACGCCGCCGCGCTGGTGGGCCTGCTGATGAAATGGCTGCGGGACGGCATGAAGCAGGACGCCGACGCCTATATTGAAAGCCTGGGCCGCCTGCTGGACGGCAATACCCGCTTCACCTTCGAACATCACCCCGGCTGACTTTTCAGGCAAAAATGGCGCACCGCACAAAATTTGTGCGGTGCGTTTTTTCTGCCTGTAACATTTTCCTGCCCGGCTTGTTAAAATACAATCATTAAATCCGGGAAATGGAGGGATAATCCATGACTGTAGCTGAAAAAGTGAAGCAGGCCGCCGCAATGAAGGCCTTCGATTACATTGGCAAAGACCCGGACAAAAATCTGCCTAAAGTGATGGACGCGATAGCCAAACTGGATGAATCCGATTCCATCGCAAAACAGGTGGCCGCAATCAAGGGATATTTCATGGATCCAGAGAGCAACTGGAGACAGCTCATTCTAAACGTCTTCCGCGATGTGGATCAGGGAGAGATCCGGCGCATCTTCCAGGGCTTCGCGGTCAATGACGCGCTGATCGGCGGGTGCCACCGCAAAGAGTACATGGAAAAATACGACTGCAACATCCCCACTGTAATCCTGATGGACCCCACCTCCGCGTGCAATCTCCGGTGCACTGGCTGCTGGGCTGCCGAATACGGCTACAAGCTGAATCTGACACTGGAGGAAATGGATAACGTTATCCGGCAGGGCGAGGAATTTGGCTGCTATGCTTATCTCTATGCCGGCGGCGAACCGCTGGTGCGGAAAAAAGACCTCATCACGCTGTGCGAACGGCACCCGGAGTGCGCTTTCCTCGCTTTTACCAACGGTACCTTGATCGACGATGCTTTTGCCGACGAAATGCTTCGCGTCGGTAATTTCATTCCCGCCATCAGCGTGGAGGGCTTTGAGAAGGAAACCGACTTTCGGCGCGGCGAGGGCACGTATCAGGCCGTCATGCGCGCAATGGAGGTGCTGCGCCGCAAAAAACTGATTTTCGGCATCTCCTGCTGCTATACCAACAAGAACGCGGAGTTGATTGGCAGCGAGGAGTATTTCGACGCCATGGTCGAATGGGGGGCAAAATTCTGCTGGTTCTTTACCTATATACCCATTGGTAAAGCCGCCGTGCCGGAATTGATGGCCACTGCCGAGCAGCGCAAATACATGTACTATCAGCTCCGAAAATTTCGCAAGACCAAGCCGCTGTTCACCATCGACTTCTGGAATGACGGCGAATATATCGACGGCTGCATCGCCGGCGGCCGCTGCTACCTTCATATCAATGCCGCGGGCGACATCGAGCCCTGTGGCTTTATCCATTACGCCGATTCCAATATCCGCACCGACAAGCTGCTGGACGCCTTCCGCAAACCGCTGTTTATGGCCTACCACAAGAACCAGCCGTTTAACAAAAATATGTTGCGGCCCTGCCCCGTGCTGGACAATCCGGGCCGCCTGACGCTCATGGTGGAGCAGAGCGGTGCCAAGTCCACCGACATCATGGCCCCAGAGACCGCCAAGGAATACTCTGATAAGTGCGTCCCACGGGCGAGGGATTGGGCGAAGGTCGCCGCTGAGCTGTGGCACCAGAGCGGCAAGGATGAAAAATAAGAAACGCTCTTCCGGAGGGCGCCTCATGCTCCCGTATTTTACATCCAATTACGAAGCTGTGGCCCGGGAGGTCACCAGCCGTATCGGGTATGCACGTCCCTGCACCGGCTTCGACGCCTCGACCTGCCGCGTGGCGCTCGATGTCCATGATCAGTCCCCGGACATTGCCCGAGGCGTTCTGCGCCAGACGGAGGAGGATTCCGGCGCGGGCGACCAAGGCATGATGTTCGGCTACGCCTGCCGGGAAACCGAAAGCCCGGGCCGCCTGCTGGACGGCAATACCCGCTTCACCTTCGAACATCACCCCGGCTGACTTTTCAGGCAAAAATGGCGCACCGCACAAAATTTGTGCGGTGCGTTTTTTCTGCCTGTAACATTTTCCTGCCCGGCTTGTTAAAATACAATCATTAAATCCGGGAAATGGAGGGATAATCCATGACTGTAGCTGAAAAAGTGAAGCAGGCCGCCGCAATGAAGGCCTTCGATTACATCGGCAAGGATCCCGAGCGCAACATCCCCAAGGTTCTTGACATGGTCAGGGGGCTGGACGATTCCGGCGCGCTGTCCACCCACCTTGCGGGCATCAAAAAGAGCTTTGCCGACCCCAACAACGGTATGCGCAAGCTGACATTGAGCCTGTGGCGCGACATCGACCCCGCCCAGCTGCGCAAGATGTACGAGACGATGGCCATCAATTCCATGCTGCTTTCCGGCCCCGTCCGCGCCAAGCTGCGGGAAGAGCACGGCTGCAACATACCCTGGGCCATTCTGATGGACCCCACCTCCGCCTGCAACCTCCGCTGCACCGGCTGCTGGGCCGCGGAATACGGCAACAAGCTGAACCTGACCCTGGAGGAGCTGGACGGCGTCATCAGGCAGGGCGAGGCGCTGGGCACCTATGTGTACCTCTACTCCGGCGGCGAACCGCTGGTGCGGAAAAAGGACATCATCACCCTGTGCGAGCGGCACCCCGAGTGCCTGTTCACCTGCTTTACCAACGGCACCCTCATCGACGAGGATTTTGCCGACGAGATGCTGCGGGTGAAGAACTTTGTCCCCGCCATCAGCGTGGAGGGCTTTGAAAAGGACACCGACTTCCGCCGCGGCGAGGGCACTTTTGCCGCCACCCAGCGCGCCATGAAGATCCTGCGGGAGCACAGGCTGCTGTTCGGCATCTCCTGCTGCTACACCAGCAAGAACGCGGAGTTCATCGGCAGCGCGGAATATTTCGACGCCATGATCGAGTGGGGCGCCAAGTTCTGCTGGTTCTTCACCTATATGCCCATCGGCAGGGACGCCGTCCCCGCGCTGATCGCCACCGCCGAACAGCGGGAGTATATGTACCATCAGGTGCGCAAGTTCCGCAAGGAGAAGCCGCTGTTCACCATGGACTTCTGGAACGACGGCGAGTATGTCGGCGGCTGCATCGCCGGCGGGCGCAGCTTCCTGCACATCAACGCCAACGGCGATATCGACCCCTGCGCGTTTATGCACTACGCGGACTCCAACATTCGCACCGACACGCTGCTGGAGGCTTATTGCAAGCCGCTGTTCATGGCGTACAAGAACAACCAGCCCTTTAACAAAAATATGCTCCGCCCCTGCCCCGTGCTGGACAACCCCGGCCGTCTCACCCTCATGGTGAAGCAGTCCGGCGCCCACTCCACCGACGTAATGGCGCCCGAGGACCCCAAGGATTACTCCGACCGCTGCGTCGAGGAGGCCAAGGCCTGGGCGCCCGTGGCGGATACGCTGTGGCACCAGAGCGGCAAGGATGCCAAATAAACTTTGTTTCCCGGAGGACGCAAGATGAGCTCGTGCTTTACATCGGAATCCGTGACCTGCGGCCACCCCGATAAGGTCTGCGACCAGATCGCCGACGCCATTCTGGACGCCATTCTGGCCGGGGACCCCTATGCCCGGGTAGCCTGCGAGGTCACCGTGTGCACCGACAAAATCCATATCATGGGCGAGATCAGCGCCGGGTATACCCCCGATTACGAGGCCATCGCCCGGGAGGTGGTGCGCCGCGTGGGCTACACCCGGCCCTACACCGGGTTCGACGCCGACAGCTGTCAGGTGGCGCTGGACATTCACGAGCAGTCCCCGGACATCGCCAGAGGCGTGCTGCGCCGGGCCGAGGAGGACGCGGGCGCGGGCGACCAGGGCATGATGTTTGGTTACGCCTGCCGGGAGACAGAGAGCCTGATGCCCCTGCCCATCACCCTGGCCAATTCCCTGACCCGCCGGCTGGAATACGCCCGCCGGGCCGGGCTGGTGCCCTATCTTCTGCCGGACGGCAAGGCCCAGGTTACCGTGGAATACCGGAACGGCGCGCCCGAACGCATCTCCACCGTGATCGTCTCGGCCCAGCACGAGCAGGCGGTGGATACCGATTCCCTGCGGGAGCAGATCATCGAGCAGGTCGTTCGCCCCGCGCTGCCCGCCTCCCTGCTGACGGACGCCACGCTCTATTATATCAACCCCACCGGCCGCTTTGTCATCGGCGGCCCCGCCGCGGATTCCGGTCTCACCGGGCGAAAGATCATCGCCGATACCTACGGCGGCTACTCCCGCCACGGCGGCGGTTCCTTCTCCGGCAAGGACCCCAGCAAGGTGGACCGCACCGGTGCCTACATGGCCCGGTACATCGCCAAGAACATGGTAGCCGCCGGGCTTGCCTCCCAATGCGAGGTGGAGCTGGCTTATGCCATCGGTCTGGCCGACCCCGTATCCGTGGAAATCGACACCTTCGGCACCGGTAGGGTACCGGACGAGGCCCTTGCCCGCTGGGTCCGGGAGAACGTGGATATGCGCCCGGCCATGATTATCCGGCGCTTTGATCTGCGCCGGCCCATCTACAGCCAGCTGTCCTGCTACGGCCATTTCGGCGACAACGCCAAGAACATGCGCTGGGAGCGCACTGATCTTTCAGAGGGGCTGACCGCCCGGTTCGGCTCCCACGCCATCTGAGTTCGCAAGCGCGCCCTCGCGAGACGCGTAAAAATATTTTTTAGGAGGATCCATCATGAAAAAGTGCTGCACTGGAAAGAAAAACGTCTTCAAGACCATTGGTGTGCTCACCTGCCTGAGCGTCCTGGTGGGCGGAGGCTGCTTCGTGTACGGGAAGTTTTTCAAAAAATAATTCCGACACACGACACCGCAACAGACCGCGGGACGAAAGTCCCGCGGTCTGTTGCATAAAACAGGATGGCATTTCCCGTTTCACTGTGATAAAATGTTTTTTGCAGTCGGTCAGCCCAGGACCCGCTGTATCCTTTTCATCTCGGAGATGCCATGAAAAAGCTGCTGTCTACCATCAAAAAAGTCTTCGCCGCCCAGAATAGCTACTTTTCAGAATGCGGGCAGGAGATTGCCATACGCAATCTGGAGCTGATGTGCACGCTGTGCTGTGCGGGCATCATCATGTACGCCCTGTACTTTGTGGTCACGCAGCTTTTCTTCCCCCAGTGGGGAATCTCGGCGGTGTACAGCGTTTTTGTGCCCATGCTGCTGGGTTTTTACCTCTATGCCCACAGCAGGCTCCGCGGCGGCGCGGTGCGCGCTGCCCCCGCCATGACGGCCACCACGCTGATGTATGCCGGCATCATGCTCAACGTCATTGCACTCAGTGTCTTTCCCCACCCGAACGTGCCCTCCGTATACTTCCCGCTGTTTCTCATCATGGGGCCCGTCACTTTCATTCTGCCGGTACGCCGCCAGCTGGCTGTCACGCTGGGCGGCTTTACCTTGTTTTATGTACTGGTGCTGAAGTTCAAAAATCCCGTCTGCTGGTCCCACGAGTTGTTCGAGGCATTCACCGCACTGTTTCTGGCGCTGATCGTCATTATCCTGATGATGCAGCTGCGGGTGCAGAGCGACAGTCTCAAGACAAAATATTACGATCTGAGCCGACTGGACGGGCTGACGGGCGTGCTGAATAAATCCGCCGGGCTGGCCGCCGCCGATCATTACCTGGCCGCCATGGGTCCCGAGGAGCGCTGCGCCGTACTGTTCGTGGATATCGATGATTTCAAGGCGCTCAACGATACCCACGGCCACATCGAGGGCGACCGCTGGCTGATGGCCATCGGCGGGGCCCTGCAGGCCCTGTGCCGAAAGGACGATATCGTCTTCCGCTTCGGCGGAGACGAATTCGTGGTATTGCTCAAGGATCTTCCCGGCGGAGACACCGCCGAGCAGAAGGCCCGGCGCTTTTCGGATTCCATCGCCGAGCTGTCCGGGCAGCGGCTGTCCAAGGTCACCTGCAGCGTGGGCATCTGCTATGCCGGCCGCGGCGGCGAAAGCATCGCCGAGCTGGCGGCCAAGGCCGACGCTTCGCTGTACGACGCGAAAAAGCGCGGCAAGGACAGCTACGCCATCTATACCGATTAAAAATGACCGCCCCGAGGGGCGGTCATTTTTGCATTCATCGGATAAAATTGGTGACAACGACGGGCTCGTAGACGGGGGCGGGCACCCCCGCTTCCCTGCCGGCCGCAGCGCTTTGGATGAGCCAGGCCATATTCTCCGCCATGGTGCGCACGGTCTGCAGGCCCTCCTCGTCCTTCAAAACATCCTCGGCTTTGTAGCCGTGGACCTGGTTCCAGTACTGGGAGGACACGACGGGCATATTCTTCATGCCAAAGTACATATTGAGCCGCTGGAAGGCCGCGGTAGCGCCGCCCCGGCGGCAGGAGACCACACTGGCCGCGAATTTGCCCGCCATGCGGTTTCCGCCCGCATAAAACAGCCGGTCCAGGAAAGCGCAGAGATGGCCGTTGGCGGAGCCGTAATACACCGGGGAGCCTACGATCATGCCGTCGTATCCGTCCAGCTTATCCAGCACACGGTTCACCGCGTCGTCAAAAACGCAGCGGCCCGTTTTCTCGCAGCTTCCGCAGCCGGTGCAGCCCGCCATGGGCGCGGTGCCCAGATACAGCAGCTCGGTCTCAATGCCGCGCTGATTGAGCTTCATCTCCGCCTCGTGCAGGGCGGTATAGGTGCAGCCGTGTTCGTGGGGGCTGCCGTTGATCAGCAAAACTTTCATAGGGGTGATCCCTCCTTTGGGCCTATCTTATCATTCCGCCCCGCCGAATGCAACGAAAAATGGGAAAGCCGAAAGGCTCTCCCATTGGAGGTTTTGGGGTGCTCACTGCAGTTTTTCGATAAAGTCCACGATCTGCCGCACGGTGAACAGCGTGCTGGCCGCCTCGTCGTCGATAGTGATGCCGAACTCGTCTTCCACGGACATGATGAGCTCCACCACGTCCAGAGAATCCGCGCCCAGATCGTCCACCAGATTGGTGTCCGGGGTGATGGTGTCGGGGTCAATCTCAAACTGTTTTGCAAGGACATCTCTAACCTTTTCAAAAATCATGATTCTATCCTCCGAAAATCAGTTTCTCAGGCCCATTCGCGGCTCTGAGGTATTTTGCTGTTATCGCTGCCGCTGTCGGCGGCGGAAGCCGGCTGGGGCGCGGCGGGGGCGGGGACCGTCTTCGGAGCGCTGTCGGCACGGGGCGGGCGGGGGGGGGGGGGGGGGGGGGCGGGGGGGGGGGGGGTTGGGGGGGGGGGGGGGGGGGGGGGCGGGGGGGGCGGCAGGGCGATCCCGGCGTGGAGCCTGGACGGCGCCGCCGCGCTCGTAGGAGATCACCACACGGCGGTTGGGCTCGGTGCCGGTGGAGCCGGTGGAGACGCCCTCAAAGTCCTGCAGGGCGGTGTGGATGACGTGGCGCTCATAGGAATTCATGGGCTCCAGCGCCATGCTGCGCTTGTATTTCAGCACCTTGGCGGCCATTTTTTCCGCCAGATGCACCAGGGATTCCTCCCGCTTTTCGCGGTAGTTCTCGGCATCCACAGAGATGTGGACGTGCTTTTCGCTGCCGCGGTTGACCACATAGTTGGTCAGATGCTGGATGGCGTCCAGCGTCTCGCCGCGGCGGCCGATGATGGTACCCATGCCCGGGCCGGCCACTTCCACATTGATGCTGCCGTCGTCCCTGTTGGTGATGTTCAGCTCGGCCGGCACATCCATTTTAATAAACAGTCCGTCCAGAAATTCACGCGCCTTGGCGGCGTCCTCGCCGGTGGCGGGA
The DNA here is from genome assembly GCA_035352555.1 of Oscillospiraceae bacterium. Lineage (GTDB taxonomy): Bacteria > Bacillota > Clostridia > Oscillospirales > Oscillospiraceae > UBA2922. The sequence goes on along the minus strand of DAOPXW010000032.1, from coordinate 10,941 downwards.
CGCTCGTCCGCGGGGACGACGCGCTCGCCGGAGGGCTTCTTTTCCGGCGCGGGCTTTCTCACTTCCTGAGGCGCGGGCTTTTTCGTTTCCTGAGGTGCGGGTCTCTGGGTCTCCTGCGGGGCAGGGCGGGTCTCGGCGCGCACAGGGACCCTGACTTCGGGTTCGTCTGGGGCGTCATAGGTCACGCGAACCAGCGCATGAACCGCGCCAATGCCAAGAAAACCGGATTTGGCGCGCTCCAGGATCTCCACGGACACATCGTCGCGCTCCAGCCCCAGCTCGTCCAGGGCGGCCTTGACGGCTTCGTCTTCCGTGCGACCGCTCTTTTCCAATGTTTTTTTCATGATCGGTTATCTCCTGTCACTTATCCGTATCGTCGTCTTCGTCGGCGAATTCATCCTCCTCGGGCTCGTCTTCCGGCTCGTCCCCGGACTCGTCCGTCTCGACCCCAGCCGTTTCTTCGGCGGGTTCGTCTTCAAAGACGGTGCCGGTTTCCTGCGCGTCGTCGGCCCGCCCGGTCTCGTCAAGCTCGGGGATGACATTTTCTTCCGCGGTCTCATCCGCGCCGAAGCGCTCGGGATCGTAGGCGCGGCCACGGGCGAAGTGGCGAGAACCCACCTGGGAGGCGGGGGCGTCGTCGTACGCGATGCCTCTGCGGGCGCGGCGCTGGGCCCGATCGGCCTTTTCGGCGGCGGCGCGGCGCTCCTCGTAGCTCTGCTTTTCCTTGGCCTGCATTTTCTTTTTGCTGGTGTTGGAGTTCTGCTCGGTCTGGCCCAGCTCCTTCAGGCGCTCGGTTTCCAGACGTTTGGACTCCAGTTCCTTTTCACGTTCGCTGCGCTGCTCCAGACGCACCGCGTCCTCTTTGTCCAGCTGCTTGCGATAATGGATGGTGAGGTAATAGTCGCGGGCAATGCCGAACACGCTGTTGGCGATCCAGTAGACGCCCAGGGCGGCGGGCATGATGAAGCAGAACCACACGCTCATCAGGGGCATGATCAGGTTCATGCTCTTCATCTGAGCCTGGGTCTTGGGGTCGGGGGGATTGGCCATGTTGCTGACCTTCATGGACAGCCAGGACATGAACGCGGCCACCAGCGGGATCAGAAACAGTCCCAGCGCCGGCAGCCAGCTGGAAACGCTGCTCCAGTCGGCGGTGGTGAAGAACTTCCAGTCCGGCATACCGCCCAGATTCAAGCCGAGGAAGCTGAAGTCGATGTCCTTCAGCCCGGAGAGCTGCCCGGCGATGTTTGAGCTCATCACGGCGCTCCAGTGGTTGTGGACTTGCTCCAGCAGGCCGATCTCGGCGTAGGTGTTGGCTTTGGGCGCGGTGAACCAGCCCATGTTGACCATATAGGTCTGTAGCGTGGCGACCTGATCGGCGGTCATATACAGCATCCGGGTCAGCGGCTGACGGATGACGCTGTACAGTCCGATGAGGATGGGGAACGGGATCAGGGACCACAGACAGCCCGACATGGGATTGATGTGCTCCTCGCGGTAGAGCTTGGACGTCTCCTCGTTGAGCCGCTGGGGGTTGCCCTCGTGCCGGCGCTGCAGCTCCTGCAGCTTGGGCTGCAGGCGGGAGGTCCGCATCATGCTCTTTTTGCTCTTGCCCATGAAGGGCATGAGGATCAGGTTGATCGCCAGCGCGAACAGGATCACGGACAGGCCGTAACTCCCCGTCCAGTTATAAAACGCCAGCAGCAGCCATGCGAAGGGTTTAATAATTGTTGCCCACATAAATCAAGTTTCTCCTCTTTGGTGGCAGATTTCCGTCACGGGACGGGATCGTAGAAATCGTGCTCCCCCGTGTGAAACGGGTGGCAGCGCAGGATGCGTTTGAGAGCCAGCCAGCCGCCCTTGGCGGCGCCGTACTTTTCCACGGCCTCCAGCGCGTATTCCGAGCAGGTGGGTATAAACCGGCAGCAGGGCGGTCTGAGGGGCGAGAGATAGCGCCGGTAAAACCGGATCAGGCCCAAAAGGATCTTTTTCATTTCATTTCCTTTCGCACAAGACTCAGCTTGTCGCAGGCGGACAAAAACGATCGCTCCAACTGGGCGTACTCCGCTTCGGCCGAGCGGGACCGGGCCACGACCACCAGATCATAGCCCCCCTCCAGACGGGGGAGGTTCAGCCGGTAGATCTCCCGGAGCCTGCGGCGGATGCGGTTGCGGGTGACGGCGTGGCCCAGCTTGTTGGATACGGTATAGCCGATCCGGCTGCGCTCCGCCGCATTGGGGCGGCAATACACCACCATCAGCGGCGTCACCGCACTCTTGCCCTTGGTGTACAGGCGGCGGAATTCGTAATTTTTCTTTAAGGTCTCCACGCGTTCACGCCTCCGTATACAACAGTACGCCTTTAAGGGCGGATTGACACCCGCCCTGGAAAATATTGGTTTATGCCGTTGTGCTCAAGTCCCGCCTCAGGCGGAGAGCTCTGCTCTGCCCTTGGCTCTGCGGTGGGCGAGAACCTTGCGGCCGTTGGCGGTGGCCATTCTTTTGCGGAAGCCGTGCTCCTTCTTGGCCTGGAGCTTTTTGGGCTGATAGGTGCGTTTCATTCTGTGTTACACTCCTTTCGGATCGTATTACTCAACATCCGTCCTTCAAGGGGCGGAAGTAGTTGACAAAAACCTTCCGGCAGTCTTTCCAGACGCCGGAAGGTCATTATATACTATATTTTGCTTTGCTGTCAACTGGCTTTTTCAGCCGTTTTGCGGCCGCCCCTGACGGGGCCCGGGAAAGCCGAGATCCCCGCCCCTCATGTACCTGCCCAGCGGCTTTTGCAGCAGCGCGCCCACCACAATGCATAGCACCATATCGGCGGCGATGAAGCTGCCGTTATACAGGAAGGAATAGAACCACGGGCTCGTCATGGTGAGGCCGAAGAACTTTTCCGGCATATACTCCGCCCAGACCGTGGCGCCGGTGACGAGGTGGCACAGGAAACGCAGGACGCTGCCCACGGCGGTGCCCCAGTAGAAGCCGCCCTTCACGCCGTGGAACAGGCCGGACACGCCCAGAACGGAAAAGGCCACAAGATAGTCGCCGATAATGGACTGCCAGCTCCAGGCATAGGCGCCGTCCAACAGGAGCTGCAATACAGCATAGGCCGCGCTGGCCAGCATACCGGGGCCGAAGCCCCAGCGCACGCAGTAGAGGAAGATGGGCAGCATGCCCAGGCAGATGGAGCCGCCCTGGGGCAGCTCAAAGAGCTTGAGGTAGCCGACGGCCTGCGCCACGGCCACGAAGATCGCGCCCTCGCACAGCGCCCGCAGCTTCAGGTGAGAATCCAGGGGTCTACGCTGCTTCTTTGAATTGTCTTTGCCGTTTCGATTGCTTTCAGGTTCGACTTTCATTTTTTCCTTCCTTTCTTTTGGGAACAAAGGAACGCAAAAAACGCAGGTTCGTTTTTGAACCTGCGGTAAAAAGCGGATGCTTTGTTTCCTACGCCGGCATTATCCGGATCAGGTTCGAGGGTCTCGGGCCTCGCTTGGCACCGTCTCAGCCGGGAATTACCCAGCACCCCATCTGTTTGTTTACATTGTTATATTACTACCGCCGCGGCGGTTTGTCAACAGCCGCCCGCCGGTTTCGGGGGATTTCCCCGGTACCTTCAGGAAAATTGGTTTGTATGTGGGCCGCCGTTGTGCTACAATCATATAAATGTATTTAGTCATCCGGCTCATCGCTGATTTGGAGTGAATTCAATGGAAATAAACGGATCTTCCGACGCGGCCGCCCCCTCCGCCCAGTCTCAGGCCCGGCTGGAGGAACTGCTGTCCATCGTCGGCAGCAGCTTTTTGTGCGCCGCCACCATCACGCTGCCCGACTGGCAGGTGCACTTCATCAAAAAGCCCGCCGCTTTCGGGGAGTCGATCCCCGACACGGCGCCCTACGACTACGTCAGGGACATTTATCTGCGCCTTGCCTCCGGCAAGCGGGCGGAAAAGCTGGCGAAGAAATTTGAGCCGGAGTATCTTCTGGCGGAGCTGGACAAGCGCGGCACACTGGAGATCGAGGCCCGGGACGTGGGCAGGGGCGCGAAGCGCTGGACCCTGTGGCTTATCGACCGCCTGCCCAGCGACCCCGACACGCTGTTCCTGCGCCAGCAGGACATCACCGCCGGCAAGGACGCCGAGAACGCCCGCCGGGAAGCCGAGGTGGAGCGGCAGGCCAACCGCTCCAAGTCCCTGTTTTTGGCCAATGTCAGCCATGAGATCCGCACCCCGCTGAACGCCATTCTGGGCTACGCGGAGCTGCTGCTCACCGGCGGGACCCTGCCCCCCGAGGCGGCCGCGGACATCCGCCGCATTGCCGACGCGGGCAACACCCTGCTGGAGATCGTGAACAATATTCTGGATCTGTCCAAGGTGGAGAGCGGCCAGTTCGTGATCCGCGACGATCTCTACGAGACCAAAAAGCTGGTGGACGAGCTCTCCGGCAGCACCATCCTGCGCATCAAGGACAAGCCCATCAGCTTCTCCGCCGAATGTGCCGACGATCTGCCTCCCTATCTCTACGGCGACGCCGTGCTGGTGAAGCAGATCATCATGAATTTGCTGTCCAATGCCGCCAAATACACCAGCAAGGGCTTTATCACCCTGCGCATGGACTATCGGGACGGCAGCGTGATCGCGCAGGTCAAGGACACCGGCAGCGGCATCAAGCCCGAGGATCAGGCGCGCATCTTCAACAAATTCGAGCGGCTGGAGGCCAACATCGACCACTCTATCGAGGGCACCGGTCTGGGACTGGCGCTGACCAAGCAGCTGGTGGAACAGATGGGCGGCAGCATCGGCGTGGAGAGCGTCTTCGGCTCCGGCAGCACCTTCACCGTGTCCCTCCCCCAGGCGGCGGGCACCCCTGCCGCCGATGCCGGGGCGGAGCCCCAGTCCATCGCGGCCCCCGGCGTGCGGGTACTGCTGGTGGACGACAACAGCGTCAACCTCACGGTGGCCGAGCGGCTGCTGCGCCGCTTTGAGCTGGACGTGGATACCGCCGCCTCCGGCGAGGAATGCCTGGAGCTGCTGAAAACCAACCGCTACGACTGCGTGCTGCTGGATCACATGATGCCCGGGCTGGACGGCGTGGAAACGCTGCGCCGGCTGCGCAAGCTGCCCGGGGACAATAAGCTTCCGGTCATCGCCCTGACGGCCAACGCCATGAAGGGGATGCGGGAATTTTTCCTGAAAAACGGCTTTGACGACTATATGCCCAAGCCCATCAGTCTGGATTCCATCGCGGCCAAGCTGCGCAAGTGGGTCCCGGCGGACAGGCTGACCGTCCGGGAGCCCGACGCGAAGCCGGAGGAGGCTTTCCCCAAGGCCCTGAGCGACTGCGAGGGCATCGACGTGGACGCCGCGCTGCAATATTCCGAGAGCTACGCCGATCTGCTGTCCATCCTTTGCGATTTTGCCGGGCTCATCGACCTGAAATCCGGCCAGATCGAAGCCTTCGCCCGGGCGGGCGACGCGGCGGGCTACACCGTGGAGGTCCACGCCCTGAAAAGCTCCTCCCGGCTCATCGGCGCCGCGGAGCTGTCGGGTCTGGCCGCGGAGCTGGAGAAGTTCGGCCACGAAAACAAGCTGGACGAAATCCGCGCGCTGACGCCCCGGCTGCTGGCGCTGTACCGCAGCTACACCGAAAAGCTTCGCCCCGCGGTGGAGGCCGGATCCGGCGGCGTGGCCGCCGTGGATATCTGCACCGGCGCGCTGATCGAACAGCTGGGCAAGCTCAAGGCCATGCTGGCCGACTTCGACCTGGACGGGGCCGAGGTGTGGTCCGACACCGCCGCCGGTTACAAGCTGGAGGGCGAATGCGCGGAGAAGATGAAAGCCCTGCGCACCGCCATTCAGATGATCGACTACCTGGGCGCCATCAAGATCGCGGACGAGCTGCTGGCGCTGCTGCAATAACGCTCCCCCTGCGAAAAGGAGGGTATCGCCATGAAGAAAAGAAGGACCCCGGCGCTGGCGCTGGCGCTGTTCTGCCTGCTCACCGCCTGCGCCAACCCCATGGCCATCCAGACCAGGGAGGAGAAAGCCGCCGCTCTGTCCGGTTCCGGCAGCGCGCCGCGGGACCTGCAGGACCTCAGCTCCGGCGGCCCAGCCGTGGACACGGTGCTCCTGCCCCAGGCCAGCGGCAAAAAGGTCTATGAAAACGAGAAGGGCATTATGGACTATTCCAACGCCGCCGAAGGCTATGTGATGCTCAAGTACACCGCCGCCAGCGACAGCCGCCTGAAGGTCATCGTCCAGGGCCCCAGCGAGGTACGCTATACTTATAATATCGCCCCGGGCGGCGAGTACGCCACCTTTCCCCTGTCCGACGGCAGCGGCGATTACACCATCGGCATCTACAAGCAGAAGGGCGACACCACCAGATACGCCGCCCAGCTGTCCAAGACCATCTCCGTGAAACTGGAGGACGAATTTGCCCCCTTCCTGCGGCCCAACCAGTACGTAAACTATTCCGCCGACAGCAAGGCCGTGAAAAAGGCCGCGGAGCTCACCGCCTCGTGCGGCACCGACCTGGACAAAATCAGCGCCGTCTACAGCTTCGTCATCTCCCACCTGACCTACGATTATGCCAAGGCGGCGTCGGTGCGGAGCGGCTATCTCTCCGACATTGACGCCACCCTTGACAGCGGGAAGGGCATTTGCTACGATTATGCCGCGCTGATGACCGCCATGCTGCGCTCTCAGGGCGTGCCCACCAAGCTGGTTGTGGGCTACACCGGCGAGCTGTATCACGCCTGGATCGACGTATATACCCAGTCCGGCGGCTGGGTGGACAGCGTCATTTATTTCGACGGCACCGCCTGGAAGCTCATGGACCCCACCTTCGCCTCCTCGGGCAATTCCAGTTCCTCCACCCTGCAGTACATCGGCAACACCGCCAACTACTCCGCAAAATATCTTTACTGAGGGAGAATCCGGATTTGAACGCCATTTTTACAAAAAAGCAAAAGGGGGAACCCCGGCCGCTGAAAGCGGAGGAGCTGATCGCTTTCTGTTCGGAGCTTTCGCTGTATCTGCGGGCCGGCAACCCCGTGCCGGAATGCTTTTATATCTTCCTCAAGCAGGAGAAGCCCTACATTTCCAAGGCCTCCGTGGTGGAGCTCTATTCCGAAACGGAGATGGGCACCCCTCTGTACGAGGCCATGTGCCTCACCGGAATTTTCCCCGACCACCTGCTCTCTATGGTGGACGCGGGCGAGCGCACGGGCCATCTGGAGGAGGTCTTTCGCAATCTGGCCGCCTATTATGAGAGCCGCCGCCGTACCCGCAACAGTCTGCGCAGCGCCATTCTCTACCCGGCCATCCTGCTGGCGATCACCATCCTGGTGGTGTTCGTCATCCTGCCGGAGGTGCTGCCCATCTATAATCAGGCCTTCGCCGAGCTGGGCGGCACCATGCCGCCCTTCACCTTCGCGCTGCTCAACATTGCCGCCGCCGTGGGCAGCGCCCACGGGTACATTCTGGGCGCGCTGGGACTGATCGCGCTGTACTTTGCCGCGGCCCTGCTGCCGCCGGGCCTGCGGGGCAAGACCCTGGCCCGCTGGCGCGCCCGTTTCTATAAACGCTCCGCCGGGAAAAAGCTGAACGCCGCCTTTTTTGTGTCGCTGCTGTCGCTGGGCGTGTCCGGCGGGCTGGATATGGACGAGACCATGAAAATGATCGAGGCGAGCTTTGACAACCGCTTCGGCCCCAACGCCGTCACCGCCTGCCGGGCGGACATCGCCGCCGGCACCGGCTTCGCCAGGGCCGTGGAAAACGCGGGCCTTCTGAACAGCGTGGATTCCTCCATCCTGGAGACCGGCATCGCCACCGGCAACACCGATGTGGTGCTGCAGGAGCTCGCCTGCCGCACCGAGAGCGAGGCGCAGGAGGCGCTAGAGAAAACCGTGGGTCGGGTGGAGCCCGCCATCGTACTGGTCATGGCCGTCATTGTGGGTGTCGTTCTGGTTGCCGTCATGTTCCCGCTGCTGGGCATCATGTCGGCCATCACCTGAGGAGGGGCCGACATGATGAAAAGCAAGAACGCGCGCGCCATCGTGAAGCTCCTGCTTGGACTGGCCCTTGCCGCGGGCATCTTCTGGGGCGCGTGGGCGGGCATTCAGAAAGCCGGGCAGGCGCTGCTGGAAAACGGGCTGGAGACCACGGAGGATAATCTCCGCCGCGGGGCCGTGGCCTGCTACGCGCTGGAGGGCAGCTACCCCGACACGCTGGACTACCTGATGGAGCATTATAACGTCACCGTGGACGAGAGCAAGTACATCGTCTACTATTCGATCTTCGCGTCCAACATCATGCCGGACATCACCGTCGCGCTGCGATAACGGGAGGTTTTACCATGGAGAGCAGGGCCCGCGCCACTGGGAACCTGATCTGGATACTGCTCTTTTTTGCGTTCGCCGCCTGCGTGGCGGCGACGCTGCTGCAGGGCGCCGTGATCTATAAAAACGTCTCCGGGGTGGTGGACGAGGAATTCGGCGTCCACACCGCGCTGAACTATGTCCAGTCCCGCGTCCGCGCCGGCGACATCCGGGGCTGCGTGGCCGTGGGCGAGTTCGACGGGTGCAGCGCGCTGTACTGCCTGGAGGATTCGGACGACGGCGGCTACGCCACCGTGATCTACTGCTACGGCGGGGCCCTGCGGGAGCTGTATTATGAGCGGGGTCTGGACTTCACCGCCGACGCGGGCGAGGTTCTGCTGAAACTGGACGGCGCCGACTTTGCCGACGCGGGCGGCGGCTTGATCCGCTTCACCTGCACCGACAGGGGGCGCACCGGCTCCATCCTGCTGTCCACCCGCACGGAAGGAGGCGCGGCATGAGAGCTTCCCGTTCCGGCGTGTCCCTTTTCCTCATCGAGCTTGTGATCATGCTGTGCGTGTTCGTCACGGCGGCGGCCATCGACACGCTGATGCTGGTGCGCGCCGACAACATGGCCCGGCAGAGCGCCGACCTGAACCGGGCGGTGGAATGCGCCGTCTCGGCGGCGGAATGCTATAAAAAGACCGGCGGCGGCGAGGCCGCGGGTCTGACGGAGGACGGCGGCGTGTGGACCGCGTACTATGACAAAAACTGGGCCCCTGCGGAGACGGCGGGGGCGTACGCCCTGTCCATGACCGTGGCGGACGGCTCCGCCCGGATCGAGGTCACCCGGGGCGGCGAGGGGCTTTACGCCCTCACGGTAAAGGCGGCGGCGTATGAAAAATGACGGTATCCGGCGCCGGCCCGTCGTGGGGCTGCTGACGCTGCTGGTGATCTTCTCCGTGCTGTGCCTGACTATTCTGGCCGTTCTCTCCTACTCCACCGCAAAGTACGAGCGGAATCTGGCCCAGAAAAACGCCGACGCCGCCACGGCCTACTACAAGGCGGACACGTGGTGCACCGACGCGGTCAACGACCTGGCTGCCGTGTGGCGGGACGGGGGCGATCTGGCCGCCGCTGCCGCGAAATACGGCGGCACCTATGCCGGCGGCGTCATCCGGCTGGCCTGCGCCGTGGACGATTCCCGGCTGCTGTCGGTGAAGCTGGACGCCGGGAGCGAATTCTCCATCGCGGCGTGGAATACCGTGCCCCGGGGCGAGTGGAAGGCCGACGAGAGCCTCCACGTCTGGGACGGAAACTGAACGGAATTTACCGAAAGGACTGGATAAACAGCATGGATTTTCTCAGTATCATCAAGGAAGCCGTCTTCCGCGGCGCCTCCGACATTTTTCTCATCGCGGGGCAGCCCGTCGCCTATAAATGCCGCCGGGAGATCCACGACATCGCGGGTGCGCCCCTGTCCGGCGACGAGGCGGAAAAAGTCATCGACCAGATTTACGCCATGTCGGGGCGCAGCCCCAAACGCTATCACGAAACCTGGGACGATGATTTTGCCGTGACGATGGCGGGGATGCGGTTCCGCGTCAGCGCCCTGCGCCAGCGCGGCTGCTGCGCCGCCGTCATCCGGCCCGTGGCCTCCGGCATCCCGGACTATGTCCGGCTTGGCATCCCTGAGTGCGTCATGGACACCGCCCATCTGCAAAAGGGTCTGGTGCTGGTCACCGGCCCCGCCGGCAGCGGCAAGTCCACCACTTTGGCCTGCGTCATGGACAAGGTGAACCACAACTATTCCAAGCACATCATCACCATCGAGGACCCCATCGAATTTATCTATGAAAACGACCGCTGCATCTTCACCCAGCGGGAGGTGGGCACCGACACCGCAGGCTACGCCGCCGCACTGCGGGCCAGCCTCCGCCAGTCGCCGGACGTGATCCTTGTGGGCGAGATGCGGGATTACGACACCATCAAAACGGCCCTCACCGCCGCCGAGACCGGCCATCTGATCTTTTCCACGCTGCACACCGTCGGTATCGGCAGCACCGTGAACCGCATCATCGATATCTTTCCGCCGGATCAGCAGCAGCAGATCCGGGTGCAGCTGGCCTCCCAGCTGTGCACCGTGGTCACCCAAGAGCTGGTGCGCACCGTGGATGGCGCGCTGGCCCCAGTGTTCGAGGTGGTGCAGGTCAATTCCGCCCTGCGCAACATGATCCGGGAAAACAAGACCTATCAGCTGGATTCCTCGCTGGGGATGTACTCCGGCGACGGGATCCTCAGTCTGGACGGCGGACTGCACGACCTGTACAAGGCCGGGCGTATCACGCTGGACACCGCCCTGTCCGCCGCGCTGCGGCCGGACGTGCTGCGCAAGCGCATCGAGGGCGGCATCGACATTCCGCAGCTCAAATAAGGTTATAAACGGAAAACCCGGACGGCAAAAGCCGTCCGGGTTTTCTGAGGCTGTCAAAAAAGCATTTATGACAGCCTCAGAACGCCGAATTTTTTGCGAAACCGTGTCTTCGCAAAAAATATCGCTCCGCTCTCCAAACCCTTGGTCAGCAAGGGTTTGGCGGCTATTTATCCAAATTGAGGCGGGGC
>DAOPXW010000031.1:0-23917 GCA_035352555.1 Oscillospiraceae bacterium | reverse complement strand
AAGCGCCCCGGTACCGGGGCGCTTTTTTGCCCTCCTGCCGCCTCGCGTCCATAGACAGACGATAACAGGTAAATTATTGTGAAAAATAAAAGCAAATAAGTGTTTTACTTGTGGCACTGCTTGTGCTATTTTCAAGTCAGAAAAGAAAAAACAGCCAATGGAAGGAAGCGCTGGTTTTATGGGAAAAAAAGTATTGATGATCGACCCCAACTGGTGCAAGGGCTGCGGTATCTGCGCGGCCTTCTGCCCCAGGGGCGCGCTGGAGCTGGTGGGCGAAAAGGCCAGGCTCCGGGCGGATAACGACTGCGTGCTGTGCGGGGCGTGCGAGCAGCATTGCCCGGACTACGCCATCTGGCTGAAAGAGGAGGCGTGAACCGTGGGCAAAACGGTTTTGATGCAGGGTAATGAGGCCTGCGTGGAAGGTGCCATCGCGGCGGGGATGCGGTTTTACGCGGGCTACCCCATCACCCCCTCCACGGAGATCGCCGAGGGCTGCGCCGCGCGGCTGCCCCAGGTGGGCGGCCACTTCATCCAGATGGAGGATGAGTTGGGCTCCATGGCCGCCGTCATCGGCGCGTCCGCCGCGGGCGTCAAGAGCATGACCGCCACCAGCGGCCCGGGCTTCTCCCTGATGCAGGAGAACATCGGCTATGCGTGCCTGGCGGAAATTCCCTGTGTCATCGTGGATGTGCAGCGCTCCGGCCCGTCCACGGGCCTGGCCACCGCGCCGTCGCAGGGCGACTATCAGCAGGCCCGCTGGGGCACCCACGGCGACCACCCCATGATCGCCATTTCCCCGGCCTCCGTTGCCGAGACCTACCGGCTGTCCATCCGCTGCTTCAATCTCAGTGAAAAGTACCGCACCCCCGTGATTTTCCTCATGGACGAGATCGTCGGCCACATGCGGGAGGGCATCGAGATTCCGGAGCCGGATTCCTATCCCGTCTGGAACCGCCGGGTAGCGGGCAACGACGGCGCGTACAAATTCGTCTACAGAGTGCCCGAGGGGCAGTGGGTGCCCGGCCTGAAGCCCTTCGGCGCGGGGGAGCGCTATAACATGACCGGCCTCGTCCACGACTATTCCGGCTTCCCCACCAACTCCAACGAGGTGGCCCAGCAGGAGATCACCCGCCTGATGGAAAAGGTGCTGAAAAATAAGGACGATATCGTCCAGATCCAGGAATACGCCATGGATGACGCGGAATACGCCGTCGTCGCCTACGGCGGCACCACCCGTGCCGCCATGGAGGCGGTGCGCTCCGCCCGGGAGGCCGGCATCAGGGCGGGGCTGTGGCGGCCCGTCACGGTCTGGCCCTACCCGGATGAAAGATTACAGGAGCGGCTGCCCCAGCTCAAAGGCATCCTCATGGTGGAGCACAACTACGGTCAGATGCTCCGGGAGGTGCAGCGCGCGGCGGCGGGGTCGGTACCCATCGACTTTATCGGCCGTATCAACGGCACGGTCATCCCGCCGGAGGAAATTCTGAAAAAGCTCAGGGAGGTGTCCCGCCATGCCAAGTGAACTCATCCGCCAATACATGCGCATCGACCATCTGCCCCACATCTGGTGCGCGGGCTGCGGCAACGGCGTGCTGACAAGGGATGTGGCCGTGGCCATCGACGAGCTGTGCCATGACCCCGAACACCCCATCGCGCGGGAAAAGGTGGTCATCGTGTCCGGCATCGGCTGCTCCAGCCGCGCCGCCGGCTATCTGGACTTCAATTCCATCCACACCACCCACGGCCGGGCGATTGCCTTCGCCACGGGCATCAAATTGGCAAACCCAGGGCTCACCGTCATCGTGGTCACCGGCGACGGCGACTGCTCCGCCATCGGCGGCAACCATCTCATCCACGCCGCCCGGCGGAATGTGGATATGACCGTGGTGGTCTACAACAACAATATCTACGGCATGACCGGCGGCCAGTATTCGCCGACCACGCCGCGCGGAGACCTGGCCACCACCGCGCCCTACGGCGTCATCGACCGACCCTTCGACATCGCGGGTCTGGCGGCGGGCGCGGGCGCGTCTCTCACCGCGCGAGGCGACACCTATCATGTGCGGGAGACCATCGACCTCATCAAGAAGGGCATCCGCCACAAGGGCTTTTCCCTGATCGACTGCTACTCCGTCTGCCCCACCTACTACGGACGCAAGAACAGGAAGGGCGACGCGGTGGAAATGCTGACCCGGCAGAAGGAAAACGGCGTCCGTCCAGAGGCCTATTCGGCGCTGTCAGAGGAAGACCGGGTGGGCAAGTACGTCATCGGTACCCTGACCCACTCCAACTACCCCGAATTCACGGCGGAATACCAGAAAATGATCGACAAAGCCATGGCGGGGAGGACTGAGGCGTGAAACAGTTTGAAATGCGCTTCACCGGCTCCGGCGGACAGGGCGTAATCCTGGCCAGCGTCATTTTCGCGGAGGCCGGGGTCATCGCCGGGGAGCACGCCGTCCAGTCCCAGGCCTACGGCCCGGAGGCCAGGGGCGGCACCAGCAAGGCCGAAACCATTCTCTCCAGGAACGAAATCTGGTTTTCCAAGGTTGTCAGGCCCCATTTCCTGCTCTCTCTCAACCAGTCGTCGCTGGATCAGTTCGCCCCGCAGCTGGCGGAGGGCGCCGTGGTGATGATCGACGATACGCTGACCGTCCCGGAGGGGCTGGACCCCGCCGGCGTGATCGCCCTGCCCATCCTGCGCACCGCCCGTGAGACGGTGGGCAAAGAAATGACGGCCAACATCGTGGCCGTGGGCGCCATCAACGCCGCGCTGGGGCTTTTTTCCGACGAGGTGCTTATACAGGCCGTCCGCCGCCACATTCCCAGGGGCACCGCGGCGCTGAACGACAGGGCCCTGGCCGAGGGTAAGGCACTGGTGTCCGACGAGGTAAGGACCCGCTTCAGGCGGGAAGTGGCCTGATGGAAGCGGAAGTCAGACGGCGCATCCGCTGCTCCGGGCTGGAGAATAAAATCACCGACGCCGACCGCGCCGCAAGGCTTATTGAAGACGGCATGACCGTGGCCGTGGGGGGCTTCACCCCCTCCGGCTGCCCCAAGGCCGTGCCCGCGGCGCTGGCCCGGCAGGTGCGGGAAGGGGAGAGGACGGTACGCATCACGCTGCTGTCCGGGGCCTCCACCGGCGACGAGCTTGACACCGCGCTCTCCGACGCCGGCGTGATCGCCCGCCGCGCGCCCTATATCACCAGCGCGTCGCTGCGCGGGGCGGTCAACCGGGGAGCGTGCGCCTATCAGGACGTCCATCTGGGCGAGATGGCCCAGAACGCGCGTTATGGGTACTACGGAAAGCTGGACGTCGCCGTGATCGAGGCCTGCGCCATCACCGAAGACGGCTCGCTGGTGCCCACCACCGCCGTGGGCTGCGCCCAGACCTATGCCGCGCTGGCGGACAAAGTACTCGTGGAGCTGAACCTTGCTCAGCCCGCCGCGCTGGAGGGCTTTCACGACATCTTTCCAGCCGCCGACCCGCCCCGTCGCCGGCCCATCCCGCTTACCCGGCCCGGACAGCGTATCGGCGGCACGGCCATTCCCTGCGGCCCGGACAAGATCGCGGCAGTCGTGGTGACAGACACCCCCGATAAGCCCCGCCCGCTTGCAGCGCCGGACGAGGTGAGCCGCGCCATCGCGTCCAACATCGTCCGGTTCCTCCAAAACGAGCGCGCCGCCGGAAGACTGTCCGCGGACAGCGTCCCGCTCCAGTCCGGCGTAGGGGGCGTTGCCAACGCGGTACTGGAGGGATTGGCGGATTCCGATTTTACCCATCTCTCATTTTACTCCGAGGTCATGCAGGACGCGGTTTTGTCGCTGCTGGACGGCGGAAAGGCCGATTTCTGTTCCGCCACGTCCCTGTCCCTGTCCGAGCCTGCGCTGGCCCGCCTGCTGGGACGGCTTGACGATTATAAGGGCAGGATCATCCTCCGGGATTCCGAGATCAGCAACAGCCCGGAGGTCATCCGTCGCCTGGGTCTCATCGCCATGAATACCGCCGTGGAGGCGGACCTCTGCGGCAATGTCAACTCCTCCCATCTGTTCGGCAGCCGGATTTACAACGGCATCGGCGGCAGCGGCGACTATGCCCGCGGCGCGGCAGTGTCCGTCTTTATGACCCCATCGACGGCCAAGGGCGGCAAAATCTCCAGCATCGTGCCCTGCGTGACCCATGTGGATCACACCGAGCACGATGTCGACGTGATCGTCACCGAGCAGGGTCTGGCCGATCTGCGGGGCCTGTCCCCCAAGGAGCGGGCAAGGCTGGTCATTGAATGCTGCGCCCACCCCGATTACCGCCCGCCGCTGCGGGAATACTTTGCCCGCGCCTGCGCGTCGTGCGGCGATTCCCAGACGCCTATCCTGCTGGACGAATGCTTTTCCTTCCACAGAAAATTTCAAAACACCGGCAGTATGCTGTAACAGAACGGGAGTATGCGGTTAAAAAAGCGGATGGACGCCGCATTCCGGGCACAGCAGCCGTGTTTGCAACAAAGAGAAAGGCAAAAAAAGCGCCCCGCGGCGGGGCGCTTTTTTTATGCTTTTGGTGTCTTTGAACATGCGGCGGTGGGCGTTGGCGAGACCGCGGGGGAAGCCGCGGGGGACGGCGAGACGCAGGTCACGGGACACTGGCAGCCCGTGCTGTCGATGGTGTAGTCCCCGGACACGATGAGCTGCGAGATGGGGACGATGTTGTAGCCGTCCTTCTGCAGGGCTTCCAGAATACCCGGCAGGGCCTCCGGTGTGTGCTCCGCCGCGTTGTGGAACAGCACGATGCTGCCCGGCTGCACATTTTTCAGCACCCGCTCGGTGATCTTCTGCGCGGAGATCCCCTGCCAATCCAGACTGTCGACGCTCCATTGTATCGCGGTCATGCCCATGCTTTTCACGGCGGTGATGACGTGGTCGTCATATTCGCCGTAAGGGCAGCGGAACAGCGCGGGACGGACGCCGGTGACGGCCTCGATCTTGTCGTTGGCCGCGTTGATGTTGGCGGTGATATCCTCGGTGGAGAGCTTGGAAAAGTGGGCGTGATCGTCGGAATGGTTCATGACCTCGTCGCCCGCGTCGGCGATGGCCTTTACGGACTCCGGGTATTTATCCACCCATGCGCCGACCACAAAGAAGGTGGCCTTCACTCCGTACTTGTTGAGGATGTCGATGAGCGTTTGGGTATCCTCATTCCCCCAGGCGGCGTCGAAGGAGATGGCGATGGTCTTATCCTGCCGCTTCACGGAATAGATCGGCAGTACGCGTTCCGCGGCGGCAGCGCCCACCACGGCGGGGCTGTTCACCACCCAGAAGATGGCCGCCACCGCCAGCACCAGCGCCAGCGCGGAGACGAGCCGGTGATGTTTTTTCAGAGCTATCGAAAGTTTGGTCAATCTGCATCACTCCCGGTCATGGTATTGGTAGATACTATGCCGGGTTTTGCCGTGTCATGCCGGTAAAGTCAGCTTTCCATCTTGTCCAGCCCGTGCAGCCAGTCGGAGCGGCAGAAGTAGATGCAGAAGATCACGGAGCTGATGCCCCAGGTGATGGGATAGGCCCAGAAAAGATATTGGATCTCATGGATATAATGCATGATGACCGTGATGTACGCGATACGGAACACGCACCATACGCACAGCATCACGAGCATGGGCACCACGGCCTTGCCCGCGCCGCGGCACACGCCGGCCACGCTGTGGGAGAAGGCCAGCAGGCAATAAAACAACGCTTCCGTGCGGAACTGCAGCGCGCCGATGGCGATCACGTTCGGGTCGGAACTGAACAGCCGGACGAACCAGGGCGCGGCAAAGAACATGGCTACGCCCACAAGCTCCGCCATGCCGACGGCAGAGAGAATGCCGAACCGGGCGCCCCGCTTGGCGCGGGCGAATTCCTTTGCCCCCAGATTTTGCCCCACATAGGTGGTCATGGCCATGGCAAGACTGGTGATAGGCACGAAAACAAAGCTCTCGATCTTGAAATATGCGCCGCAGGCGGCCATGGCGTCCGCGCCGAAGGTATTGATGTTGGCCTGTACCAGCACGTTGGCGAAGCCGATGACGGAATACTGCACCCCGGTGGGCAGGCCGTATTTGACGATCTGGCGCAGCATGTCCCTGTGGAAGCGGACGCCGCGGAAGGATACCTGATAGACGGTGCCCTTTTCCATGAGGTGATGCAGGCACAGTACCGCGCTGACCGCCTGAGAAATGACGGTGGCCACGGCGGCGGACCACACGCCCCAGCGGAACACGCCCACGCACAGCAGATCCAGCGCGATGTTCAGGCAGGAGGAAATGATAAGATAGTGCAGCGGATGCCGGGAATCGCCCACGGCGTCGAGGATGCCGTTGAAGATGTTGTACAGGATATTGGCCAGCACCCCGGCAAAATAGAAGCGCAGATAGGACACGGACTGAGGCATCACGCTCTCCGCCGTGCCCAGCCAGCGCAGGATGGCGGGGCACATCGCCACGCCGAAAACCGACAGCGCCGCGCCGGAGACCAGACCCAGGGCGATGTTGGTGTGGACGGCGCGGGAGACCTTGCCATAGTCGCCGGCACCGAAATACCGGGCCACCACCACGCCCGCGCCCAGCGCGGCGCCGGAAAAGAAATTCACCAGCAGCAGGATCAGCGTGCCGGAGGACGCTACGCCGGCCAGCGCGGCCTTGCCCAGAAACTGGCCCACGATCAGGGAGTCCGCCGCGTTGTACAGCTGTTGGAACAGCAGGCTGAGCATCAGCGGCATGGCAAAATCGATAATGGCCCGGCGGTAATTACCCGTGGTCATGTTTTTCGTCCCGGCGGGCTGCGGCATTTCTCTCTCTCAGCCTCCAAAATACAGTGTCAATAAATTTCAGTATACCAGAAACGGCGGGAGAAGGAAAGAGCGGATTGCAAATCGCATCTACCGATGGTAGAATGAGCGGGTGATAAGGAGGTGCGCCATGAACAGACCGATCTTGTGGATGGTGATACCCTGCTATAATGAAGAAGAAGTCCTGCCGGAGACGGCCCGCCGGCTGAAAGCGGCGCTGGCCGCGCTGGTGGAGGGGGAGCGCATCTCGCCCGACAGCCGTATCGCCTTTGTGGACGACGGCTCCCGGGACGGCACCTGGGACCTGATCCGCCGGCTCTATGAAAATGATTTTGTCTATGCCGGGATCAAGCTGTCCCGCAACCGTGGCCACCAGAACGCCGTTCTGGCTGGCTTGATGACCGCCAGAGCCTACTGCGACGCCGCCGTCTCCATGGACGCCGACCTGCAGGACGACGTGGACGCCGTCGCGCAGATGGTGGAAAAATACCTCGTGGGGGCGGACATTGTCTACGGCGTGCGCCGGGACCGCAGCAGCGACGCCGCCTTCAAGCGGAGCACGGCCCACGCCTTTTATAAGACCATGTCCCGGCTGGGGGTGGAGACCATCCCCGACCACGCGGATTTTCGGCTGATGTCCAAACGCGCGCTGGACGCGCTGTCCGAATACGGGGAGGTCAATCTCTTCCTCCGGGGCATCGTGCCCACGCTGGGCTTCCGCTGCGACACGGTGGAATATGTCCGGGCCGAGCGGTTCGCGGGCACGTCCAAATATCCGCTGAAAAAGATGCTGGCCCTCGCGGCGGACGGGATCACCTCGTTTTCCATCAAGCCCCTGCTGGCCCCGGTTTTCTGCGGCGCGCTGGCGCTGCTTGCCGCGCTGGCGATCTTTATTGTGTGCCTGTGCCTGCGCCCCGCGCCGGGCTGGCTGTGGGTCAGCGCCGCCGTGTGGCTGCTGGGCGGGGCGCAGCTGCTCGCCATCGGCGTGGTGGGCGAATATCTGGGCAAGACCTACCTGGAGACGAAGCGCCGTCCCCGCTATTTTCTGGATGCCGTGCTGGTCAGGGAGCGTGAGCCATGACCGACGCCGCCGTCGCCGCCCTGGTCCGCTACGGCGAGACCCGGGGCCTGACCGCGCCCTCAGACCGCCGCTATGTGACGAACCGGCTGCTGCAGCTCCTGAAACAGCCCGACATGGACCTCGATGCGCGGCCCATGGACGCGCCGCTGCCGGAACTGCTGGGCACGCTGTGCGACGACGCCGCCGCCAGGAACGTCATCGGCGGCAGCCCCACGGAGCGGGACCTTTTCGACACCGCGCTGATGGGCGCGCTGACGCCCTGGCCGCAGGATGTCGGGCGTATTTTCCGGGAAAAATACGCCGTCTCGCCGGAGACGGCCACGGATTGGTTTTACGGCTTCTGCCAGGATACCAACTACATCCGCCGGGACCGCACGGCCCGCGACCTCAAGTGGACGACGGAGACGGAATACGGCGCGCTGGAGATCACCGTGAATCTGGCCAAGCCGGAAAAAGATCCGCTGGCCATCGCCGCCGCCGCCAACGCGGGCAGCGGCCAGTATCCCGCCTGCCAGCTGTGTATGGAAAACGAGGGCTACGCCGGGCGGCCGGATTATCCGGCAAGGGAAAATCTGCGCATTGTGCCGCTGACGCTGTGCGGCGAGAACTGGGGATTCCAGTATTCGCCCTATGTCTACTATAACGAGCACTGCATCGTCATGAGCGATACCCACCGGCGCATGGCCCTCAACCGCGCCGCCTTTGCCCGGCTGCTGGATTTTGAGCGGCAGTTTCCCCGCTATTTTATCGGCAGCAACGCCGATCTGCCCATCGTGGGCGGCAGCATCCTCAGCCATGACCATTTTCAGGGCGGCCGCCATGATATGCCCATGGCCAAGGCCCCGGTGGAGGCCCCGGTGGTTTTCACCGGCTTTCCCGACGTGACGGCGGGCATTGTCCGCTGGCCCATGCCGGTGCTGCGGCTGACTGGCGCGGACGGGGAGCGGCTGATCGCGCTCGCGGACAAGCTGCTGCGCGTCTGGCGGGGATACTCCGACCCCGCGCTGGGAATCTATGCCGCCGCGGGCGGCGAACCACACAACACGGTGACGCCGATCGCGCGGGTGCGGGACGGAAAGTTTGAGCTGGACCTCGCGCTGCGGTGCAACATTACCTCCACGGAGCACCCGCTGGGCGTATTCCACCCCCACGAGGAGCTGCACCATATCAAGAAGGAGAACATCGGTCTCATCGAGGTCATGGGGCTGGCCATCCTGCCCGGCCGCCTGAAGGCGGAGCTGGACGGCGTGGCGGACGCGCTGCTCACCGGCGGCGATCTCACCGCCGATCCCGCGCTGCGCCGCCATGCGAAATGGGCCATGGCGGTGGCGGAGAGACACCCCGAACTGGGCCCTGAGAATGCCGCCGGGATTCTCCGGCAGGAGACCGGGCAGGTGTTCCGTCAGGTTCTGGAGGACGCGGGCGTCTACAAGCGGGACGCCAGGGGCCGCGAGGGTCTGCTGAAATTCATCGACGCGGTCAACAAAGAAACCGGGCTGTAAAAACAGCCCGGTTTTGTTTTTTCGGTTTGCCTTTTTTTGTTTATGCCGTCGCCATCAGCAGCACGCCCCCCACGATGCAGCAGATGCCCGCGACGCGCCTCTTCGTGATGGTCTCGCCCAACAGATGCTTGGCGATGAAGATGGACCACACATAGGTCATGGAGCCCAGCGGCACGGCCACGGAGTATTCCGTCACCTGCAAAAGCCAGATCATGAACACGGTGGAGGTCACATACATCCCGCCGCCGATCCAGAGGTTTTTGTTTATCATCAGCTTCCAGAAGTTTTTGGTGGCGCCGGAGGCTTTTTTCAGAAAGTACCCGCCGAAGGCGGACAGCAGGGTCATGCAAACAATCAGTAAATAAGTCATACCTCGTCCGACCCCCCGATCAGAATGACGCCCGCGATGATGACGACGACGCCGATGATTTTTTGCGCGGTCATCGCCTCACCCAGCACCGTTACGGCGATGATGGAGGAGAAGACGTAGCTGATGCTGTTCATGGGGTGGATGACCGACAGCTCGCCCATGCGGTAGGCATAGGTCATGGCGATGCCGCCGCCGCCGCAGATGGCAAAGCCCAGCAAAAACTGGACCATCATGCGCGTATGGTCAAAGTCGCGCATGGTCTTCCACAGAAGCTGCCCGACGCACAGGCACAGGGCCGTGATGAGGATCAGGAGCATCCCTTTTCCGTTCTTCTTCAGTGAATTGAGCATTGTACCTCCGGTGTGTTCATCCAAACGCCCACAGATAGGTGACGGCGAAAGCTTCGCGGATGAAGTAATTAATCATGAGCAGGGGGTAGCTGGTGTGGGCGGCCACGGTCTTGACGGACACGCCCTGTTTTTCGGCCAGCAGCTTGGCCCGGTAAAGGTGGTACTCGCTGCTCACCACGGCCACGCCGGCCGCCGGGTCGCCGCCCCGGCCGCGGATGATGGCAAAGGAATTCCGGTAGTTCTCCTCGGTATTTTCGGCCTTTTCCTCTTTCAGAATACGGTCCGGTGAAACGCCCTTTCCCGTGAGCCAGCTGTACATGCAATCGGCCTCGGAGATGTTCTCGCCCTCGCCCTGCCCGCCGGACACGATGCACACGGCGTCGGGATAGGTCTCAAGATAGTCCAGCGCCGCGGTGAGGCGGTTGAGCAGGGAAAGGGAAGGCGAATCACCGTTGACGCCGGCCCCCAGTACGATCACATAGGGGGCCTCGGGGTTTGCGTCCGTGTGCGCGGAGGAGACGATGGGGATCTCCACGATGATGAAATAGGTCACGCCCGCCGCCAGAAGGACGGATAAGACGATCCTCAGCGTCCTGCCGAAAAGGTGGTACGCGGCGACTACCGCCGCCGCGAACAGCAGCGCGTAGCCGACAAAGTCGTAGCCGATGAGGGCGAAGCGGAAAAAGAGGCCCGCCGCGGCCAGCAGGCCCCCCGCAAACGCCCAGCCGGATGTGTGTTTTGACTTCTTCATTCGGACAAGCCCTCCCATTGCGCATACAGCGCGTCCAGCGCGGCGGAAAGCGCCGCTTTTTGCTTGTCGATCTCCAGCAGCTTCTGATAATCGGCGGCGTATTCCTCCGCCTGTCCATCCAGCTCGCGGATGGCGGCTTCGGTTTTTTCAATGTCCCGCTCCGCCCTGGCCAGCTGTTTCTCCGCGCTGGGCGCGCCTTTTTTGCGGGGCTCCTTCTTCTTCTGCCCGGCCTTTTCGTTCTGGACGAACACCTGCTGCCGGGCGCGGTAGGCCTTGTATTCCCCAAATCCGCCCCGGAAATCCACGATGCCGCCGTTTTCGGCGCTCCAGATCCGGGTGGCGAATTTTTCAATAAAATAACGGTCGTGGGAGACGAAAAGCAGCGCCTCGTCATAGTCGGAAAGGGCGTCCTCCATCCATTCGCGGCTGGCGATGTCCAGATGGTTGGTCGGCTCGTCGAGAATGAGGAAGTTGATGTCCGAGCCCATGACCATGCACAGCTTCAGACGGCTGCGCTCGCCGCCGGAGAGGGCGGATACGGGGGTCAGCACGTTTTCGCCGCGAAAACCGAAGGCGGCCAGCCGGTCCCTGGCCTCCTGCGGCTGGCAGCGGCATTCGTACAGCATGGTGTCGAGACAGGAGCGGGAGAGGTTCTCAAAGGTCACGATCTGGGGCAAATACCCGGTCTTGACCGTGGGACCCAGATAGAGATAGCCGCTGTCGGGCGGCTCCTGATTGAGGATCATTTTTACCAGCGTGGATTTTCCGGCCCCGTTGTCGCCGATGAGGGCGATGCGCTCTTTACCCTCCACCGTCACGGTGAGGCCGCTGAACAGCCGCCTGCCGCCGAAAGCCTTGGAGAGACCGTCCGTCACCAGCACCTCGTCGCCCAGAAACTCCCGCTCCTTGAATTTCACGGTCATTTTCCGCGCCTCGGCGGGCTTTTCGGAGGTCTTGAGCTTTTCAATGCGCTTTTCCATGGAAAAGGCCCGCTTGTGAAGCTTGTCCGCGCCCATGAAGGCCCACAGATGCATCTGCTCCGCGGCCCGGGTCAGCTGCTCCACCTTGGCCTGGTCCCGCTCGTACTGCTTCATCTTCTCATCGAAGCGGCGCTGCCGCTCGGCGACGTAGAAGCTGTAATTGCCGCTGTAGAATTCGGCCTTGCCCTCGCTGATCTCGATGCAGCGCTGGCACACCACGTCCAGAAAATAGCGGTCGTGGCTGATGGCCAGCACCGTGCCGCGGAAGTGCAGGATGTAGTCCTCCAGCCACTCCGTGGCATGCAGATCCAGATGGTTGGTGGGCTCGTCCAGCAGCAGGATGTCCGTGTCCTCCAAAAGGAGACGGGCAAGATTGACGCGGGTCTTTTCCCCGCCGGAGAGACTGTCGAAAGGCTGGGCGCGCATGGCCTCCGTGATTTCCAGCCCGCTGGCCACCCGGCCGCGCTCCACATCCATCTCATAGCCGCCCATCAGGCGGAAGGCTTCCGAGAGCCGGTCGTATTCGGCCAGCAGGGCTTTGGAAGCATCCGCCGCCATCCGCTCCGCCAGCTCGTCCAGCCGCCGCTGCATTTCATACAGCCGCCGGTGGGCGTCCTTCAGCACTTCCTCCGTGGTCCAGCCCTCCGGATAGACGGGGATCTGGGAGATCAGGCCCAGTCGTTTGCCGCCTCCGACGGCCACCGCGCCCTCGTCGTAATCCAGCGTGCCCGTGAGAATGCGGAACAGCGTGGTCTTGCCGCAGCCGTTGGGGCCCAGGATACCCACGTGCTCGCCCTCCGCAATATCGAAGGACAGGCCGTCCAGTATATTTTTTCCAATTTCAAAGGATTTTACCAGTCCGTTGACCGAGATATCTGTCATTTGAAGTTCCTTTTCAGTATTTGGCTACCGCCGCCTGCAAAACCGCGTTGGCGATGGGGCCGGCCTGCCGCAGACCGCCGCCGCCGTGCTCCACCACCACCACAAAGGCGTAGGGATGGGCGTCGTCGGCGAGAAACCCTGTGAACCAGGCGTGGCTGGTGCCGTCGCCCACTTCGGCGGTGCCGGATTTGGCGCAGATTTTCAGGCCCGGGAAAGAACCCGTGCCATAGGAAGACTGCACATTATAGCTCATGAATTCCTTCAGCCTGTCCGCCGTGGCCTGGGACAGCAGCTTGGTCTTGCCGCCGATAGCGGCGCGGCCCAGCAGGGTGGGTTCCGCCAGTTCGCCGCCGTTGGCGATGGCGGAGACCAGCCGCAGCATGGAGTAAGGGCACACCAGATCGGTGGACTGGCCGATTCCCGACCAGGACAGCTCGGAGCTGCCGTCGTCCGCCTTCTCAAAGCTGCCCGCCGCGGTGCGGATGCCGTCCAGCGTGTGCGCCTCGGTCATGCCCAGCTTCTGGGCGTACTTCTCCAGCGTGGCGCCGCCCACCTCCTGCGCGATCTTGGCGAAGGCGCAGTTGCAGGAATTGGCCAGCGCCTGCTCCACGGTCTGGCTGCCGTGGGTGCCGGTGCAGTGGATGGTGACCCCAGCCACATCCACGCTGCCCTTGCAGGTGAAGGTCTGACTGTCGAGATCCGACACGTTTTCAATGGCCGCCGTCAGCGTGACCAGCTTGAACACCGAGCCGGGGGTGAAGGTGGAGGAGATGCATTTGTTGAGATAGGTGCCCTCGGCGGGGGAGGAGGAGGGGTTGGATGGGTCCTGACTGGGGGCAGACACCATGCACAGGATCTCGCCGGTCTTGTAATTGCATACCAGCACCGCGCCGCTGCGCCCGGCCAGCGCCTTGTAGGCCGTGGCGTTCAGCGCGGAGTCAATGGTCAGAGACAGCTTCGTGCCGGTGCTTTGGGTGGTGCCGCTGACCAGATTGAAGCCTGCCAGCTTGCTGCGGAACATGGTCAGCGCGCCGGTGCCCACGTTGCCGGAGAGGTCGCCGACGGTCTGGTAGCAGGCGAGGCGGGTGGTATAATCCGCGGCGTAGGTCACCTTGCCGCCGGTCTCGGAAGCCAGAACCACGCCATTTCGGTCGGTGATGGTGCTGGTGCCGGTGACGTTGCTCACACCGAAGTACGAGGCCCAGACCGCGCCGTTTTTTACATAATCAAAGCAGTAGACGAATACGCCGGTGATGACGAAGGCGGCCACGACCAGCGCGGCGATGGCCCTGCGGGTAACTTTTTTCATTCGTCGTCATCCTCCTCTCCGCCGGACTTGGAGGGCGGTTTCACCACAAAGCTGGCGCCCTTTCGGGTGTCGGCGGCCTTGATGAAAGCCAGCAGCATCCAGCACGACAGCAGCGAGGTGCCGCCCTTGGACACGAAGGGGAAGGTCACGCCCGTGAAGGGCAGGATATCCATGGAGCCGAACACGTTCAGCGAAAGCTGCACCATCATCATGCTCACGGAGGCGCAGGCCGCGATGACGTAGTAGGAGCTGCGCCCGTGGGCGGCGGAGCGCACCGCGAAGAAAGCGAGGATAAGGATGGCCAGAATGGCGCACACCGCCACGATCAGCCCCAGCTCCTCGCACAGCACGCCGAACACCATGTCGGTGTTGGCGGCGGTCACGTCCTTCAGCCAGCCCGCGCCCGCGCCCTTGCCGAACAGGCCGCCCGAGGCGGCCGCCGACATGGCCCGCGTCTGCTGATAGCCCTTGTCGTAAACATCCTCCCAGGCGTGCCCCCAGGTAGCGAAGCGCTGGGCGATGTAGGGCTTGATGGACAGCATGAGAAAGCCGGCCAGCCCCGCGCCGGTGATGGCCAGCGCCACGGTGGCGATGGAGCCCGAGCGCATGAAGGAGATCACCAGAAATGTGGCAAAGAAGATCAGTGCCGTGCCGAAGTCGCCCATGAGAGCCAGGGCGATGACGCAGATGGCGGAGAAGGCGATGAACACGATCAGGTTGCGGGTGCGGAACAGCCGGTCCAGCGTGGCCGCGCCCACGTAGATATAGGCCACCTTCACCAGCTCCGAGGGCTGGATGGTGAAGCCGCCCAGAGAGATCCAGTTGCGCGCGCCGCCGGAGATCTTGCCGATGACCAGATTCAGCGCCAGCAGCACCAGCGCCAGCAGCGCCACGGCCGTGCGGGCCTTCTTGGTGCGCTCCAGATCGCGCAGCCACCAGCCGGTGATGAAAAACAGCACCACGCCCGCGATAATCAGGATCACATCCTTGTACATATCGTCCGGCGCGGAAGTGGCCACCACCGAAAGCCCCAGCGTGGTCAGAAAAAAGGCCAGCGTCTCCACCTCAAAGCCGGTGCGGCGGATGCTGCGCATGGCGAAATAGCAGAACCATTCGATCAGGATCAGCGCCGCGAAGCCCAGCACCACGATAAGCATGTGGTCGGCATCGGCGGTAACGGAATGCTCCAGCGCCAGAAAAGCCTGAAACACGGTCAGCCCCAGCAGGGTCAGACCCGGCCCGATGTTGCGCCCGGCGGGGGTGCGGTCCTTTTCCAGCTCCGCCCGCTTGGCGGGGGAGATATCCTCAAACACCAGCTCCTTGTCGGCCAGCGCAAGGGTGTCGCCGCTGCGGACGGCGGCGCCCTCCTCGTCCTCGGCGTTTTTGGCGTTGACCCACGCCCCGCCCTTGGAGAAAGTGTCATACAGCCGCCACAGGCCCTTGTCGTTGCGGATCAGCACCGCGTGGACACGGCTCACAGAGGGGTCGGAAAGGGAGACGTCGGCGGATTTTGCGCGGCCCAGCAGGTTCTCCCAGTGGGTCAGCGGAAAGACCTTGTCGCCGTCGCCGTCCAGCACGTAGCCCCAGACCTCGGGCTCGTACTTTTCGCGCAGCATGGAGCGGACGCAGCGGGCCAGTACCCACAGCGCCAGAACGGGCAGCACATAGCGCGCCGCAGCGAGAATGTATGGGGTCAATGCGTCCATGGCGCTCCACCTCCTTTGCCGGATTGCATAGTTTTATAATTATAACATATTTTTTCCCGCAGGGCAAGCCATAGAGGTGAGAGCCTCAGAGCCTGCCGAGAAGCCGCGCCGGGAGCGGCCGGTGCAGGGTGATGGCGCCTCTGGGGCAAAATTCCTGACAGCAGAAGCAGCGGATGCATTTGCCCGTGTCGATGGCGGCCTTGCCGCCCCGGAGCTTTGCCGCGCCGGCCGGACAGACCTCGACGCACTTGCCGCAGCCCACGCAGCGGGCCTTTTCCACCCGTGGCCCGGTGCCGAAGCAGGCCGAGGCCAGCCGGTTGAAGCCCGGAAACTTTTCCCGCGGCTTCAGATTGTCCCGGGGCGGCTGCTTTTGGAAGTCCGGCACGGTCAGCGCGCCGGCGTCGCCGTAAAGCGGCAACTCCTCCAGCCTGCCGGGGCACAGCCCCCGGCGAACCGCGGCGACGATGGTGGGGGCGCGCTCGTCCAGCCCGATGAGCCGCGCCGCGACAAGATCGGCGGCGTAGGGCGTTTTCGCGGCGATCAGCGCGCCGATGGGCCGGGGCGTCCCGGCGGTGGGGCCGTTGCCCTCCATGCCCACCACGGCGTCCACAAGGGTCAGCCGCGGCGCGGCAAGCTCCGCCAGATCCACCAGCATATCGCAAAAGTCCGCCGGCCGGGGATGCTGAAAGTGGAACTCGGTTTTCCGCGTGCCGGGCAGGATGCCGAAGAAATTTTTCACGCCGCAGGTGAAGCCCACCAGCCCGTGGGTCTTGAGCTTACACAGATCGACCACGCAGTCGGCCTTGAACAGCCACGCGGTGACGGGCACCGATTGGATGCGCACGCCGCCGGGCAGGGCGCGCGTTTCCTGGGAAAAGTCCTCGTTCAGCGCCGCGCCCGTCCCCTCCACGACCCGCATACCCGTGACGGTGTAGATGTTTTTCAGCTTTGCGGCGGAAAACGGTCCGCTGGGCGAATCGCCAAGGGTAACGGCCGCGCCCCGCGCCACAAGCATCCGGCACAGCTCCGCGGCCACCGCCGGATGCACCGTGGCGGCGGCTTCGGGCTTGTAAGCCCCGACCAGATTGCATTTGACCGCAATGGTCATGCCCGGGGCGACCCAATCCAGACCGCCCACCGCGTCCAACGCCTCGCGCAGCGCCCGCCGCACCGTTTCCGCGCCGTAATCGGCGCAGGGAACCACCGCCGCTTCGTACTCCATGTGTTCATCCCCTAAAAGTTTTTATAATTTTTATAATTATAAAGCCGGCAGGAGATATTTTCAATCATACGGGATTGCAAAATACGGGAACAGGCGGTATAATTTTGACATATGTCAGCAAAGCTATTTCTGTATTCCACACGTAGAAAGAGGTTTAGTCTTATGAGCGAAGAATGCACCCATGACTGCGCCAACTGCGGCGAAGCCTGCGCCGAACACGAGCATGAGGATTTTTCCGTCAAGCTCCATGCGGACGCCAGCGTAAAAAAGGTCTATGCCGTGGTCTCCGGCAAGGGCGGCGTCGGCAAGTCTCTGGTCACCAGCCTGCTGGCCGCCGAGATGCAGCGCCGGGGCCATCAGGCCGCCGTGCTGGACGCCGACATGACCGGACCCTCCATCCCCAAAGCCTTCGGTCTCGACCAGCACGCCACCGGCACGGACGAGTATCTCTATCCCGCCCTCACCAGTACCGGCGTACAGGTCATGTCCATCAACCTGATCCTTGAAAACGAGACCGACCCCGTCGTCTGGCGCGGCCCCGTCATCGCGGGCGCCGTCACCCAGTTCTGGAGCGAGGTGCTGTGGGACGACGTGGACTATATGTTCGTCGATATGCCTCCCGGAACGGGCGACGTGCCCCTTACCGTGTTCCAGTCCCTCCCGGTGGACGGCATCATTATCGTCACCTCTCCCCAGGAGCTGGTGGGCATGATCGTGGCCAAGGCCGTGAACATGGCGAAAATGATGAATATCCCCGTAGTGGGCATCGTGGAGAACATGTCCTATTTCAAATGCCCCGACTGCGGCAGTGTGCACCACATCTTCGGCGACAGCAAGGTGGACGCCGAGGCTGAAAAGTACGGCATCAAAGCCATTGCCAAGCTGCCCATCGACCCGGTGATTGCCACCATGGTGGACGCGGGCGAGGTGGAGGACGTGGACGCCTCCGGCATCGCGCCCATCGCCGATTACCTTGAAAAGGAGAAAAGCGAATGAAAATTGCCGTACCTTATCAGGATGGCGCCATCCATGAAGATTTTGATTCCTGCACGCTTTTCGCCGTGTACTACACGGACGAGGAAGGGAAGGAAGTCGTCATGAAAAAGCTGGTGGAGATCACCCATGACGCGGTGGAAGTGCTGGCGGGCCTGGGTGTGAGAGCCGTGGTCTGCTGTGATGTGAGCGGGGAGAGCCGCAAGGGTCTCGAGGGCTACGGCATCAGCGTCCATGATCTTTTTCAGGGCGAGGCCGATGTCGCGGCGGACGTGCTGGTGGCCGGCGGGCTGGACAGCATCACGGCCGAGGGCGGCTGCGGCAGCTGCGGCGGCGGTTGCTGCGGAGCGGAGGGTTCCTGTTGCGGCGGGGAAGACCACGACCACGGCTCCTGCGGGTGCGGCTGCCACGAGGAATAAATAAAAACCGGGCGGAATTTTCGAAATTCCGCCCGGTTTTTATGTTGTGCAGACAAAAAACGCCATGCCGGGAACGGACTTGCCCGTTCCCGGGTACCGCGCAGACGCAAGGGCGATTCCCCAATCGCCCTTCGCTGCGAACCTTATCCCGCTTTCAGCGTGACTTTCAGCAGCACGGGGTTGTGGTCGGAATTGGTGAAGCCCTCGTCCAGCGTGTTGACGGTCTCCAGCTCCACGTTGGGGGAGAGGATGAACCCGTCGATGACGTAGTGCTGGGTGTTCGCGGTATCAGCGGCATTGTAGGGCTGATTGTCCAGCCGGCAGGACGGCACGGACAGGTCGCAGGCAAAATGCCAGCCGTCCGGCAGGGTGCCGGCGTCCAGTGTGCCGGGGCTCCACAGATCGGGGTGGTTGTTGGGATAGGCATCCAGTGCGCCGGGGAATTCCTGGTTGAAGTCGCCGCCGGCGATGACGTAGTTGCCCTTCTCGTATTCGCTCTGGATGAACTCGTTGAGCATCTTGGTCTGGGCGATCTTGCCCTCGCCGCTGTCGTAAGCCTCCAGATGCAGATCCACCATGACAAGATATTTGTCGGAATTCGCCAGCGGGATGTAGTTAACCAGCAGGCAGCGCTTGAGATTGGCGATGCGCAGCGGCCAGTTGAACGGGCAGGGCAGCGCCACGCGCTGCGCGCTTTCGATGGAATAGCCGGTCATGGTCAGCAGACCGCTGTTCACGGTGCCGATGGGCGGCAGGGGATAGGGGACAAATTTGCAGGAGTAGTTCAGCGCGTAGGTGCTGTTGGCGCCGGCGGACAGCGTGTCGCGCTCGTTGATGTGGTAGGTGCGGGTGGAGTTTTCATCCACCTCCTGCAGCAGGGTCACATCCGGGTCCACGGTTTTGATTGTACCGGCGATGCCGGAAAGGTAGGCGTTCACCGTATCCCTGTCGGCGGATCGGGAATTCTTGCCGCCGTCCATGAAGAAGTCGGAGCCTTTGCCCAGACCCGCGTAGCCGATGTTCCACGACAGGATGGAGACGCTGTCGCCCGCGGCGGGGGCGGCGGAGCTCGCGGTGCCGGCGGTCGGTGTCACATCCTCCGTCGCGGCGGGTTTGTACTCCGTCAGCGTCAGCCACAGCAGCAGTGCGCCCACCAGGACGATCACCGCCAGCAGAAGGATGCCGATAATCCTGAAAATCTTTCTGACCATAAAAACCCCTCCATTTCCAATGACAGTATTTTACCACAGGAACGGGAGGGCTTCAACTGAAACTTGAACAGGCAGACGCCGAGCTCGGGGCGCCCCGTCGGCGCCAGGCGCGAGGAGGGGGAAGCGGCCTTCGGCCGCCGCCACTTTCATATACCGATTATCCCGGTAATCTTAGGCGCTGTGACGAAAAAACAGGCACAGAGAGCGGGGCTTTTTGAGTACTATATATCTTGCCGAACGGACAAATTCCCTGTATAATCTACAACATGTGGCATGGGTCGCCCGAAATATGAATTGGAGGACCGCGCGAATGAGCTATGAGATACTGAAACAGCAGGACCCCGAGCTTTACATTCCCTTCATGAGGGAGCTTGAGCGCCAGCGCAGCCATATCGAACTGATCGCCTCGGAGAATTTTGCCAGCCGTGCCGTGATGGAGGCCATGGGCAGCCATCTGACCAACAAGTACGCGGAAGGGTATCCCGGGGCGCGTTTTTACGGCGGCTGCGAGTATGTGGACGAGGTGGAAAATCTGGCCATCGAGAGGGTCAAAAAGCTGTTCGGCAGCGAATTTGCCAATGTGCAGCCCCATTCCGGCTCTCAGGCCAACATGGCCGTGTACGCGGCGCTGCTGGCCCCGGGCGACACCATCCTGGGCATGGATCTGAGCATGGGCGGCCATCTCACCCATGGCTCCAAGGCCTCCATGTCCGGCCGGTACTACCACAGCACCTTTTACGGCGTGGACCGCGAGACCGAGCGCATCGACTATGACGCGGTACTGCGCGAGGCGGAGGAGAACAAGCCAAAGCTCATCATCTGCGGCGCCAGCGCCTATCCCCGTATCATCGACTTCAAGAAAATGCGCGAGATCGCGGATGCCGTCGGCGCCTACCTTCTGGCGGATATCGCCCACATCGGCGGTCTGGTGGCCACGGGGCTGCACCCATCGCCGGTGCCCTACGCCCATGTGGTCACCGCCACCACCCACAAGACCCTGCGCGGCCCCCGGGGCGCCATCATTCTCACCAACGACGAGGAGATCGCGAAAAAAATCGATTCCGGCGTGTTCCCCCGCACGCAGGGCGGCCCGCTGGAGCACGTCATCGCCGCCAAGGCGGTCGCCTTCAGGGAGGCTCTCTCGCCGGGATTCAGGGCCTATAACGAGCAGATCCTTAAAAACGCCAAAGCTCTGGCCGGCGCGCTGAGCGCCGGCGGCGTGCGCCTGGTCACCGGCGGCACGGACAACCACATGATGCTGGCCGACGTGCTGAGCCGCGGCAAGACCGGGCTGGAAGTTCAAAATCTGCTGGATATGGCCAACATTACCGCCAACAAGAACACCATCCCCTACGACACGCAGAAGCCCAGCCTGGCCAGCGGGATGCGCTTCGGCACTCCCGCCGCCACCACCCGCGGCATGACGGAAGCGGATATGACCGCCGTCGGCGGTATCATCGTGAAGCTGCTGGACGAGGGCGAGGCCGCCGTGCCCGCCTGCAGGGAGCAGGTGCTGGCGCTGTGCGAAAAGTATCCTCTGTACCCCGACCTGTAAGATAACGGTCAGCCACCCGGACAAGTTTCACAACTTGCCCGGGTGTTTTTGCTTAAACCAAGAGAATTGTGTATTCTGACGCAAAAGGGAAGCGATTTTTGGCGCTTTTGGGGAGGCGGGGCTTTTTTTTGATTTGACAAGCTTAGGTGTAAATAGGTATAATATTTTTTACAATTTTATCCCCAACAACATGAAAGGACATCGCTAACATGATTAACACCATCGTCTATAATTCCTGTACCGGCTCCTGCAAGAAGTATGCCCAGCTGATGAGCGAAGCCACCGGCCTGCCCGCCTATTCGCTGAAGGAGTACAGACGGCTGAAGAGCAGACGGTCCATCGTCTATGTCGGCTGGCTGTTCGGCGGCATGATCGTCGGGCTGAACAAGGCGAGACTGCACGGCGGGGTCAAGGCTGTGTGCCAAGTTGGCATGGGCCCGGAAATGCCCGCGCTGGAGGGGATCGCCCGAAAGAAGAACTTCCTGCCCTTCAAGAAGGTGCCCGTGTTCTATTTCCAGGGCGCGTTCAATCTCAACAAGCTGCCGCTGCCGCTGAAGCTGATCATGAAGAAAAAGACCCAGGAGATTGCCGCGGGCCTGGCCCTGAAGTCCAGCCGCAGCGCCCAGGAGCAGGCTACCTACGACATGGCCAAAAACGGCGTGGGCGAACCCGCCGCCTGGGATGTGAGCAAGTTCGTTTCCTGGTACAACAGCCGCAAGTGATCGGAAAACGGAGAGCAGGGCGCCCGCAGCACCCTGCTTTCCCCGTATTTCCCGTGCTTTGTGATTTTTCAGACAGAATTAAGAAAGTGCATCTTGAATATAATAATATTTGGGATAAACTAACGTCAGGAGAATCGTTCGCGCACAAGCGCTGTGCGGCGGGAAGGAAGAGGCATGACATCTAACGAGGCGAAAGGGTATTTGCGCAACGCCAAAACGCAGGCGCGGTCTATACCGAATATTCTCAGCTATTTCCGTTTCCTGCTGATCCCGGTGTTCATCGTCCTCTATGTGCGCGGGGATGGGACCTGGTCTTTCGTGACGCTGGCAGTCTCGGCGCTGACGGATATTCTGGATGGGCGGATCGCCCGGAAATATGATATGGTGACCAATCTCGGCAAGGTCATCGACCCCATTGCGGATAAGGTGACCCAGGCGGCCATGATCCTCTGCGTGGGACTGCGGTTCCCGTATATGTTTATTCTGCTGGCCATCCACTGCGTCAAGGAACTGACAATGTTCTGGCTGGGCTACCGGGTGCTGGACAAAACGGGCACGGTGAACAGCGCCAAGTGGTACGGCAAGGTCTGCACCGCGCTGCTGTACGCCGTGATGATGCTGCACATTGTCTGGCCGCAGATACCGGTGACGCTGTCCACCGGGCTGATGATCCTGTGCGGGGCCATGATCATTTTCTGCTTCATCATGTACGCCGGCTCCTATCACCGCTTTGTTGAAGAATACCGCGCCGCCCACCCGGACACGGAAGAACAGGAAGCCTGACCCGGAAATCATCCAGCAGCTCCGCTCCGGCGGAGCTGCTTTTTTCACATGCCGTGAAAAACGGACCGGTGGAAGCTGGTTGCGCTTCAGCAGCCGCAAGCCCTGTAAATATCAACAAATTTCATAAAATGGAAGGGGTTTGTCTTGCATATTATTACTCATTATGTTAAGATGTTATCAAAATAGCGCGCGGTATGTACACCGCGGTGTGAGCTGCGCGTGAGGGGGGGACAGTCTATGGATAATACGGCCAAGATTATTGCGGTGGTCGGCAAGGGCGGCGTCGGAAAGACGTCGATTTCCGCCATGATTGTCAGACTTCTTACCGAGAAATATCCCGATAAGAAAATTCTGGCCATCGACGCGGACCCTGCTGTGGGACTATCCGTAGCTCTTGGCGTGGACGTTAAGCTGACGCTGGACGACATCCGAATGAGCGTCGTGGACAGTGTGGAAAACGGCGAGGCGAGGGAGGCGCTGGAGCTTCTCAGTGAAGCGCGGTTCAAAATTTTTGATGCGCTGGTTGAGATGCCCGGCTTTGCTTTTTTAGCCATCGGCCGGCCGGAAAGCTCGGGCTGCTACTGCAAGGTCAACTCCTACCTCAAGGAGGTCATCAGCGTCCTTGCCAACAGCTTCGACTACGTCGTGATCGACGGGGAAGCCGGTATCGAACAGATCCAACGGCGCGTAATGGAAAAGGTGACCCATCTTCTGCTGATTACGGATCAGTCCAAGAAGGGCACCCAGGTTATCACGACCATCAAAGGCGTAGCCGGTGATCTCATCGTGTATGAGCGCATCGGCGCGATCATCAACCGCATGACCAATCCCGAACTTGCGGACATGATCACGATCCCGGGAGTGGAAATTCTGGCCAAAATCCCGGCTGACAGCGACTTCGCGGCCAACGACATCAAGGGCAACAGTGTGATGAAGCTGCCCGAGGACAACCCAATGCTCAATGGAGTCAAGGAAGCACTCCAGAAAATAGAAATACTTTGAAGAAGAGGTGTAACATTTGAAGGATCTTAAGCATCTGATTTACTTTGAAGGTCTGCTTGAGAGCGCGAACAATGAGTTGGTGCAGCAAGCCCAGAAGGATGGCAAACTTGCCATGGGCTATACCTGCTTCCACATTCCCGAACCACTGCTCAACGTGGACAACTGCTTCTCAGTACGTCTGAGAGCGCCCAACACCGGCTCCATTGATATAGCGACATATTATATGTCCAACTATACCTGCGAGTATGCCAGAGCGCTC
>DAOPXW010000030.1:8156-23998 GCA_035352555.1 Oscillospiraceae bacterium | reverse complement strand
TTGATGAACATAGTATACGGCTTTATAACTATGAATGTCAACAGAAAGTGTCAACAAACTTACGAAATAATAGTTGACACGCCGAAATGATAATAAATGGATAATGCTAAATTTCGTTGATATTACGCAACTTTTTGAACGATTCAAAAAGATAAAAAACGATTTTCCCTTGACTGGGGGTCAAGAGGCCGCTGGTTCAAATCCAGTCACTCGGACCAATTGAAATGAACTTCAAATGTTCATAAGGGCAAAAACAGGCTGACATATCGTCGGCCTGTTTTTGCTTTTTTGTATTTCTTCTTGCATTTTGATCTGCTATAATTAAACTGGTATATGTATATATGCAAATTATTTATATAATTTTATAAATTGGGGAAATGTTTAGTATGACAAAGAAAACAAAAATAACAACAATTATATTGTCTTGTGCCTGTTTGGTGGTCATCGCAGGCTATTTAGTTATAGGTAACCCTGCTGTGTTTCTTAACAATCATAAATTAGAAAAATCGGTTAAATCGATTAATAGTGATACCGTAAAGTTAAATGATATTGTACCTTTTGACTGGGATACAGTATATACTTTTGAGCCCTATTCAAGTAAAGAAAGCATTAGAAGAGGTTATTGGATTTAAAAGTGCTGATATTAAAGAAAACAATATCAATGAAGGGTTGGTACATTTGCTTTTTGTTAAGGACAAAAAAGTAGTAGCAAGTATACTTGGATATAGCACAGATTTAGGTTACCGTATAGATTTTCCCTCGGAAGTAACATTCGCGGAAAATGCCCAATTCAATGTAACATTTGCTGATGACATTACAACATTGACGTACACAAAATGAGCAAAATACGAAGCAAATATATTTCAATTTATCCGCTCGGACCATTTGAAAAGGCCGTCGTTCATAAGAACGGCGGACTTTTGATTTATGGGCCGGCTCTGCCTGCCGTTCTTCGCCGTGTTAAAATAAATTCTGGTAAAACTCCGGCGGCTTTGATATAATGGGCCACAAGTATTCTGCATAAACCAACATCAGGAGGCCGACGCGGATGAAGGGAACAAAGAAAGAAAAACTTCTCGCGTTCCTTATTTTTGCGGCCATGATCGGCTTGATCGCCATCATGGTCGTGGATCTGCTGCCGCTTTTCAGGGAGGTCATTTCCGACGCCGACGACGAGAGCCGCATGGCGCAGTATATCGGCTCCTACGGCGCCAAGGGCGTGCCCATCCTCATGGGCCTGCAGGCCCTGCAGATCATTGTCGCGGTCATCCCCTCCGCCGTCATTCAGGTGCTCACCGGTCTGTGCTACGGCGTGTGGTGGGGCACCCTGATCAATCTGGTGGGCTGTGTGTTCGGCAACCTGCTGGTATTCATCTCCGTCAGGCAGCTGAAAAATCTGCTGGAGCCCGCGGTGCAGCGCATGAGCAAACGCAAAGAGATGCATTACCTCGACAAGCTCTCCCAGATCAAAAAGCCGGAAATGATCGCTTTCGCGTTTTTTCTGATCCCCGGCATCCCCAACGGCATCATGCCTTATCTGTTCGCCCGAACCAATATTTCACAGGGCAGATACGTTCTGGCTATCCTCGCCGGAAGCATCCCCTCCACCTTTATCTGCACCTACATGGGCGACCGCCTGTCCAAGGGCAGCTATACGGCGGCCATTGTGATCGCCGCTGCGGCGGCCGTGATCGTGGGCGTGGTATTGGTCTATAAAAACAAGATCATCGCCAGCGTCACGAATAAATGCGGCGGTACCGGGCCCGAAGGCACAGAAGCCCCGCCGGATGACAAACACGACAAAACGCAGACCGTATAACGGTCTGCGTTTTTCTTAACCCAGCCGGACGCCCCAGATCCTGCCCGATCGGGTGCCGATGACCAGCCAGTCGTTATAGACGGCGGGGGACGCTTCCACAGCGCCGCCCAGATCGAAGGTATCCAGCGTCTTGCCGGTCTTGCCGTCCAGCAGATAGAGCGTACCGTCGCCGGTGGCGTAGGTCAGATACCCCTTGCCGGCGGCATCGTACACATCCACGGGCGACGACCAGCTGTACGCGTCGGTATCGAAGTGCCAGACCTCCTTGCCGGTTTTGGTATCCAGCGCCACCAGCTTGCCGCTTTTGGCGTCGGGCGTGGAGGCCAGAGGCACGAAGATCAGGCCGGCCAGCTGGTTTTTGCCTATGGCCAGCGTGCCCTGAACGCCGCCGGAGAGATCGCCGTCTCCGGTGCAGGTGTAGTCCGTCTCCCAGACCACCTCGCCGGTGACGGCGTTGATCTTGTAGATGGGTACCGCGGCGGAGGTCTTCGCCCGCCAGCCGGGATGGAACGCGCCGCCCAGATAAAGGTAGACGCCGTCCTCCTCCACGGACAGCACCGGCGAGCAGCTGGTATCGTCCAGCACGTCGCACACCCAGTCCACCTTCAGCGTATTCAGATCAAGGCAGATCAGGTTGCCGCCGTTGTCGGCCATGAGGATGCGCCCCTGCCAGCACACCGGGCTGGCCTCAAAGCCCGTCCAATAGGTATAGGTGCTGGTGCGCACGCCGTTGTAGCGCCATTTGACCACGTTGTCCGGGTTCACCGTCAGCGACCCTGCGGCCTCGTCGTACAGCGTGTTGAGATGGAGGATATACAGCAGCCCGTTTTCGCCGGGATAGATCAGCTGGTCGGTGGCGGCGTCCACCAGCGGCGCGGCATCCCACATATTCCAGTCGCGCTGCGCAAAGGGCTCGTAATAGCCGAAGCGGTACATCACCGTGCAGTTGAGCAGATTAATGATAAAGACCCGCGACTTCCCCGCCGTGCTGTTCGCGCCGGAGCCCACATACAGGATGGGATAGCCCCGGGGGTCCAGCGAGCCCGTGCCCTTGAAGGTGAAGCCCAGATCCATGGGGTCCCGGGTGGCCTTGCCGGTGGAGAGCTCGGAAAAATAAATCTTTCCGTCCATGGTGGGATAGATGACTTCCACCAGGCCGGTCTGCTTGCGGGCCCAGTCATACAGGCTGGTCATCTTCTCCCGCACGGCGTCCGGCCAGGAGACGATCAGCGGCTGGCCCGTCCAGCCGCTGCCGGTCCAGGTGCCGCCGGAGGCGTCGGCGAGGGAGCCTGTACCGCTGCTCCAGCTCTGGGTAAACTTGCCCGCGGTGAGCGCGGCGGTACCGTAGGAGGCGGAGGAGCGGAAGTTGTCGCCCCGGAAGGTGGTGATGCCCTTGACGGAGGTATAGGCGCTGCCAAGGCCAAAATTGACGGTCAGCGCGTCGGAGGCGGTGTAGCGCTCCACCTCCCCGTCGTTCACCATGACCGCCGTATCGGAGATGTATTTCGACGCGGCGGAACTCTCCACCGCCTTTGGCGAGAAGACATAGCTGTCGTTGAGGGGTGACAGTGCGCCGCTGCCGCCGCAGTTGCGCACAATCACCACCGTGACGGCTCCGGCCGCCAGAAGCAGTCCCAGCACCATCAGGACCCGCCTGCCGCTGCGGCGGCTGTGAGCGGTGCGGCGGCGGCGATGCGTCTTTTCCGATGGCTTTTTGTCCACCCGGCGGACCGGGGCCGGTTCCGGTTCCGGTTCAGATTCTGGTTCAGGTTCGGGTTCCGGCTTTGGCGGCGCGGGCACGGAAACAACCGCCGACGCGGGCCGGGCCGGCAAGTCCTCCGCCGTAATAGCGGTGGGCTCGATATCCTCCACCTGCAAACTGTCCGGACCGGCGTCCTCCATCCCCAGCTCGGGAAGATCGGAGACGGGCTGTTCCCTTTCCCCGGATTTAAGCGGGAGAATGTCCTGCTCCTCCGGCTCAGCCGCCGGAATCCGGGCCGTCCGGCCGGGTTTGCTGCTGAACAGCCGCGTGGTTTTTGATTTTTTCTTCAGATGTTTTGCCACCGCTCAGACCTCTTTTGAATTACTCCGTAAAATGCACATGGTTATTGATGTGATCCTGACAGAAGCAATGATAGCCCGCGCACTGGGAACAATAGCGAAACTCCAGCTCGGGATAGTCCCGGTCCGTGCGGCCGCAAACGGCGCATTTATAAGTGTAGGCGGCATTCTTCTGTTCGTATTGGATTTTCCGTGCCTCTCGCTTGAAATTCATCGTCTTTTTGCGCTGCTCACGCCCCGTAGGGATGACCCTGTAAAACAGATGGTCGCCGCAGAACACGAAATAGTTCAGCACGCCGATCAGCGGCAGGAATGCCATCATGCCCATACCGGCGCCGAGGCTCCGGAAAATGGCATAGGCGAAATACAGCGCGTCGGCAATGGCCAGCCACTTGACCTTGATGGGCAGGAAAAACATGAACAGGACGATGTTGTCCGGGTAGAGCGTGGCGAAGGCGAAGAACATGGACAGGTTGAGATACGAGGCGGTGAGGCCCGTATCCTGCCCCGCGGCGAAATAGGCGATCACACCGTAGATCACGGTCAGCGCCATGCCCATGAGATAGTAGATGGTGAAGCGGCCCGGGCCCCATTCCCGCTCCAGCGCATTGCCGATAAAGTAATAGAAATACAGCACCAGCAAATACAGCAGTCCGCCGCCGCCATCCGGCACCAGCACGAAGGTGACCAGGCGCCAGACCTGGCCGCGGAGCACGGCCCCGGTGGAAAAGCTGAGGCTGGAGAGCAGCAGGCCCGAGGTGTCCATGGCGGAAAGCAGCCACAGCGCCGCATTGGCCAGCACGATGTACAGCATCAGATTCGGGATGCCGAAACGCGGATGCCGGTAGCAGAAGAGATCAATTTTTTTCATAAAGCTTTTCATTGGATACGTTGTCCTCCAATTGTGATGATCTTATGATACCTTCATTAAATAACAAAGTCCACAAAAAAATTGTCCCTTCCTGAATTTTTCCCTTTATGTTTGGGCGGCGATATGGTAACATGATAGCTGTATTATTATGAAAATGGAGCAGCTATGGATACTGATAACGCCGAAAACGGCTTGAAAAACGAAATCATCGAAGGGCGGAACGCCGTGATCGAGGCCCTGCGCGCGGGCCGTACCATCGACAAGATCTATATCGCCGCCGGCGACACGGACAAGACGCTGGGACACATCGCCTCCAAGGCCAAGGCCTTGGGCATCGTGGTGGTGGACGCCGACCGCCGCAAGCTGGACTTTATGAGCGTGACTAAGGCCCATCAGGGTGTCGTCGCGGTGTGCGCCGTGCGGGAATACGCCTCTGTGGACGATATTCTCGCCGCCGCCGGGGAAAAGAACGAGGCCCCCTTCGTCATCGTCTGCGACGAGGTCAGCGATCCTCACAACATGGGAGCCATCATCCGTTCCGCCGAATGCGCGGGTGCCCACGGCATCGTCATCCCCAAGCGGCGCAGCGCGGGCCTGACCGCCATCGTGGACAAGGCTTCCGCCGGCGCGGCGGAACACGCGCTGGTAGCCAGAGTGCCCAACATCCCCGCCGCCATCGGAGAGCTGAAAGAAAAGGGCCTCTGGATCTACGGCACCGCCGCCGACGGCAGTTCCGATCTCTGGAACACGGATTTCACCGGGCCCATGGCGCTGGTCATCGGCTCCGAGGGGGACGGCATGGGCAGGCTGGTCAGGGAGCGCTGCGATTTTATCGTGAGCATCCCCATGAAAGGCCGGGTCACCTCCCTCAACGCCGCGGCTGCCGCAGCCGTCACCATGTATGAGGTTCTGCGCCAGCGATCAAAATAGCGCGCCCAATCACGAGAAGGCAGGGTAGGATAGAGATGGATGATTTTGAAAATAAGATGTCTCCGGACGGCGAGCCTCTGGGAGAGGCATTCTCGCTGGACGACATCCTCAATGAATTCAGCGATGAGAATCTGGCCGTAGCGGAGACGGAAACGTCCTCTGCGGCGGAGCCCACGGCGAAGAAGATCGTCCCGGAGCGGGAGGGCGGGGTTTTTGCCGCCGCCATTCAATCCGGGGAGGAAAACGGCCGGGCAGCGCCGGAGCCGCCCGCGGCGGCGGAAAAGACCGACTACGATATCATCAAGGATTATAAGCCCGTGGGCGGCGGCGATCTGGACAAGCTGCTGCGGGAAGTGCGGCTGGATTACGTCTCCGACGAGGACGCCGCGCCAGCCAAATACGCCTCCCCCGACGAGCCGATGGACGAGGGCGAGTACGAGCCCGCGTCGGACGCGCGCTACGACGAGCCTCTGCGCCCGCAGAAGCCCGAGCGTCCCTTCGGCCAGCGGGCGGCTTCCCCGTTTCTGGCCCTGATGGCGATGATCTCCCTCAAGCGGCAGCAGCGCAGGACCACCGTAAAGGCCGCGCCCCCGGAAGAGGCCGAGGATCTGGGCCCCGAGCTGGACGCCGACCGCGCCTCCCGCTACTACGGCTCCCATATCAACCACCTGCGCACCCGCACAAAGCTCTCCGCGGCGCTGTGCCTGGTACTGATGTACCTGTCCTTCGGGCTGCCTGTCGTTGGCCGTTTACATAACACCACCGTCTGCACCCTCATGTGCCTGATTCTGGAGCTGGCCGTGGTGGTTCTGTGTCTGGATGTCTTTACTGCCGGAATCATGGATCTTGTGCGCAAAAAGCCCGGCGCGGGGTCGCTGATCGCCGTGTCCTGCGTGCTCTCCGCGCTGGACGCCGTGATCATCGCCGTCACCGGTACGGAGACCACCGGGCTGCCTTTCTGCGCGGTGTCCGCGCTGTCCCTGACCGGGGCGCTGTGGTCCTCCCTGCTGATGTGCAAGGGCAACCGCATTACCCTGCGCACGCTGGCGCTGAGCCGCGACCCCTTCGCCGTGACGGCGGAGGCCGGCATCGCGGACAGGGAAATCACGCTGCTGAAGACAAAATCCAGTACCGAAAACTTTTTGCGCCGCACCGAGGAGATCACGCCGGACGAGATCGTCTATTCCGCCATGGCCCCCTGGCTGATGGCGGCGGCGGTGGCGCTGGCGCTGGTGGCGGCGATGGCCGGCCATGATTTCAAAAACTTCGTCCATATCCTCGCCGCGATCTTTATGCCGGCGGCCCCCCTCTCCGCCCTGCTGGGCTTCCCCCTGCCCTACGCCGCCGTTTCCCGCAGGATCTTCCGCTCCGGTTCCGCCATCGCGGGCTGGTCCGGCACCTACGACATCGGCAGCAGCCGCCACATCGTGATCACCGACCGGGATATCTTTCCGCGGGACACCGTGGCCTTTGAGAGCATCCGCATCCTGGAGGGGATGGACCCCAAAAAGATCATCTCCTACACCGGCAGCGTCATCGCGGCCTCCGGCTCCGGCGTGTCCGGCATTTTTACCGATCTGATGAAAAAGAACGGCTGCGCCATGGAGCAGATTGACGATTTCCGCTGCCACGAGGGCGGCGGTCTCACCGCCATGATCCGCGGCGAGGAGGTGCTGTGCGGCAATTCCGGGTTCATGCGCCTGATGGGCGTCCGCCTGCCCCAGAAGCTGGCGTCGAAGAACTCCGTGTTCGTCTCCGTCAACGGTATGATCTCCGCTATCTTCACCGTCAGCTATACTCCCGTGGTGACCGTCCAGCGGGCGCTGGCCTCCCTGCTGCACACCCGCCGGCAGCCCATCTTCGCCATCAGGGACTTCAATATCACCCCGGAAATGATCCGCCACAAATTCCGCATGCCCACGGACGGCTTCGATTTTCCCAGCTTCGCCAAGCGCTACGAGATCTCCGCCGCCCAGCGCTCCAACGACTCCAAAGTGGCCGCCGTGATTTCCCGGGAGGGGCTGTCCGCGCTGGTGGAGCTGTCCGACGTCGGGCACCGGCTCTATACCATCGTCCGGCTGAACGTGATGCTCAGTGTGCTGTGCACCGTGATCGGTATGATCCTGATGTTTTTCCTGTGCCTGTCCGCGGCCTTCGATTCCGTCACGGCCGGCAATCTGCTGCTGTATATGCTCCTTTGGATGTTGCCCGAGGCCGCGCTGGTTTTCGGCCTGCGCCGCTGATAATTTTCTGTTGCCATCACATTTGGAATAGTGTATAATCAATTCGTTGACCGTCTATCGGTTTTTGTGAAAACGAATAAACTTATATACAGGAGAGGAAACGACTCATGAGCTACGACACAAAGAAAATCCGCAACATTGCCCTTATGGGCCACGGCAACAGCGGCAAGACCAGCCTGGCCGAGAGTATGCTGTTCGCCACCGGCGTGCTGGACCGTCTCGGCAGGGTCACCGACGGCAATACCGTCTGCGATTACGACCCCGAGGAGATCAAACGCCAGATCACCATTTCCTCCGCGCTGGCCCCCGTGGAATTCGGCGGAGTCAAGATCAATGTGCTGGACTGCCCCGGCTATCAGGATTTCGTGGGCGAGGTTCTGGCCGCCATCCGCGCCGTTGAAGCCGGTCTCATCCTGTGCAGCGCCAAGGACGGCCTTTCCGTGGGCGCCGAGCGCTGCTGGAAATATCTGAAAGCCGCCAACAAGCCCGCCATGTTCTATATCTCCAAGATGGATGAGGAACACGGCGACTATTATGCCGTGCTGGAAGCCCTGAAGGGCAAGTACGGCGGCGTCATCTGCCCCGTGGTAGCCCCCCTGTCCGACGGCACCGGCGTCATTGATCTGGTGCACAACTGCGCCTACAAGACCGCCGGCGGCAAGACCGCCAAGGCCGACATCCCCGCCGCCGACGCGGGCAGGGTCGAGGAGCTGCGCGCCGTGCTGATGGAAGCCGCCGCCGGCGCCACCGAGGAGCTGATGGAAAAGTTCTTCGACGCCATGGAGCTGTCTGAGGACGATATCGTCACCGGGCTGAAGGCCGGCGTGAAGGACTGCTCCGTCGTTCCCGTGTTCTGCGGCTGCGCCCTCACCGGCGTGGGCACCGAAGTACTGCTGCGCGCTATCGCGGATTACGTTCCCGACCCCTCCGAGGTTGAGGGCATCAAGGTGGACGGCCCCACCGTGGGCTACGTGTTCAAGACCATTTCCGACCAGTTCGGCAAGTACAGCTTTGTCAAGGTGCTCTCCGGCAAGATCAGCGCCGATATGTCCCTGCGCAATATGCGCGCCCGCAGCACCGATAAGCTGGGCCGTCTGTATATCATGTCCGGCAAGAAGAACACCGAGGTCAAGGAAGTCGCCTGCGGCGACATCGTGGCCATCGGCAAGATGGACTGGAAGACCGGTGATACCGTGTGCGACCCCAAGAACGAAGTGGA
Organism: Oscillospiraceae bacterium; assembly: GCA_035352555.1. Taxonomy (GTDB): domain Bacteria; phylum Bacillota; class Clostridia; order Oscillospirales; family Oscillospiraceae; genus UBA2922. The sequence continues at coordinate 14,855 of DAOPXW010000030.1, read as the reverse complement.
GCTGCCCCCGGTGGAGCTGCCCGAGCCCTGCTACTCCATGGCCATCTTCTCCAAGACCAAGGGGCAGGACGACAAGGTCGCCGCCGGTCTGAACAAGCTCAACGAGGAGGACGTCTCCTTTACGCTCGTCAATAACGGCGAGACCAAGCAGCAGGTGCTGTCCGGCGCCGGCGACATCCAGCTGGACGTGCTGTGCGCCAAGCTGAAGTCCCGTTTCGGCGTGGAAGCCGAGCTGAAGCCCGCCCGCGTGCCCTACCGCGAGAAGATCAAGGCCAAGGTCGAGGCCCACGGCCGCCACAAGAAGCAGACCGGCGGTTCCGGCCAGTTCGGTGACGTGTGGGTGCGCTTTGAGCCCCAGGACGAGCAGGACGAGATGATCTTCGCCGAGGAAGTGTTCGGCGGCAGCGTGCCGAAGAACTTCTTCCCCGCCGTGGAAAAGGGCCTGCGCGAGGCCGTGAACAAGGGCGTGCTGGCCGGATACCCGCTGGTGGGGCTGAAAGCCACCCTGTACGACGGCTCCTATCACCCCGTGGACTCCAACGAAATGGCCTTCAAGACCGCCGCGCAGCTGGCCTACAAGGAGGGCATCCCCAACGCCAAGCCCACCATTCTGGAACCGATCGGCAACCTGAAGGTCACCATCCCCGACGCCAATCTGGGCGATATCATGTCCGATATTTCCTCCAAGCGCCGCGGCACCGTGCTGGGCATGACCGCCGAGGACGGGATGCAGACCGTGGAGGCCGAGGTCCCCATGGCGGAGATGTCCTCTTACACCATCGACCTGCGCTCCATGACCCAGGGCCGCGGCTCCTTCACCCTGAAGTTCATCCGTTACGAGGAGGCCCCCGGCAACGTGCAGCAGAAGGTCATCGAGGAAGCCAAAAAGCTGGCCGAGGCCGAGTAATCCCACAACAATCAACGACGGCGGACTGATTTCAGTCCGCCGTATCGGTATAAGGTTAAGGTGCCTGCTATGAACAAGAAAAAAAGGGATTCCCTGTATTCCGTCTGGTCGATTCTGATGATCCTCAGCGTGGCATTGGTACTGTTTGCGCTGCTGTTCGCGTCCTTTACCAAGGACTATACCCCAAAAGCCGCCAAGGCGGGCACCAAGGCCGCCGCGCAGACCGCGGCGCCCCAGGCCACAGAGACCGCGCAGGCCCTGACCACCTCCGCCCTGCTGGGCGAGACGGCGGACGGCGGAGACAGCTACGTTGCCCGCATGACCTTCCTGGCCGACGGCACCACCGCCGGCATTAAGAGCTATGGGCTGCTGGCGGACAAGGAGAACACCGCCAAGGTGCTGTCCACCGCCGACGGGGTCGTGTCTCTCTCGGGCATCAGCAGCGTTAAGCTCACCGTCGGCAAGGACACCCCGTCCATCACCGACGCCGTGGCCGCCGCCAAGCCGGACATTCTGGTGATCACGCTGGGTGAGAACGGCTGCGCCTTCATGGGCAAGGACTATTTCACGTCGGAATATACTTCCCTGCTCACCGGCATCAAGACCGCAAGCCCCAAGACTGTGATTCTCTGCAACTCCATTCTGCCGGTGACGAAGACCTACGCCACCGCCAACAATATGAACGCGGACACCATCAGGTTGGCCAACAACTGGATCCAGCAGGCCGCCGCGGACAACGGCTGCAAATACGCCGACAGTTTCACCGCGCTGGCGGACGCCGACGGCTACCTCAAGGCCGATTATGACAGCGGCGACGGGCTGACGCCCAACTCCTCGGGGCTGCTGCAGATGCTCAGCTATCTCCGCACCCACGCGGTACAGTGACAAAATCGTCATAAAAGAAAAATGCGCCGCCTCTTTCGAGGCGGCGCTTAATCGTTCTATCGAACGATGCCCTTGATGAAGGGCGCTTTCTCCACAGGGGAGCCGGAAATGGCGTAGCAGTCCCGCAGGAGCTTGGCGGCCTCCCGGGCCTTGTCCGGGGACGAGGCGTGGATGGTGGCCAGACTGTCGCCCCGCTCCACCCGGTCGCCCACCTTCTTGTGCAGCATCACGCCCACGGAAAGGTCGATGACGCTGTCCTTGGTGGCCCGGCCGCCGCCCAAATGCATGGACACCAGTCCCACGCTGTCGGCCTGGATGCGGTCCACATAGCCCTCCGCCGCGCAGGGCACCTCCATGGTGACGGTGGCGGCGGGCAGCATGGAAATATCGTAGACGGCGCGGCGGTCGCCCCCCTGCCCTTCCACCAGATCGCCCAGCTTATCCAACGCGCTGCCGTTGTCAATGTGGGACTGGAGCAGCGCCTTCGCCGCCCCGTCGTTTTCGGCGAGACCGGCCTCGGTGAGGATGCAGGCACCCAATGTGAGACACAGCTCCAGCAGCTCGCCCTTCTCCTCGCCGCGCAGCACGGCTATCGCCTCCTTGACCTCCAGCGCGTTGCCCACGGCGTAGCCCAGGGGTTCGTCCATATCGGTGATGACGCCCACGGTCCTGCGCCCGGCCAGCTTGCCAACCGATACCAGCTCCCGGGCCAGCTCCCGGGACTTCTCCTCGGTCTTCATAAAGGAGCCGCTGCCGGATTTCACATCCAGCACGATGATGTCCGCCCCGGCGGCCAGCTTCTTGGACATGATGGAGCTGACGATCAGCGGGATGCTGGGCACCGTGCCCGTCACGTCCCGCAGGGCGTAGAGCTTTTTGTCGGCGGGGTCGATCTCCGCCGTCTGCCCCGTGATGGCGATGCCGATCCTGTTGACGTTTTCAATGAACTTTTCCTCGGAAATGGAGGTGGAATAGCCGGGAAAGCTCTCCAGCTTGTCGATGGTGCCGCCGGTGTGACCCAGCCCGCGGCCGGACATTTTGGCGATCTTCACGCCGCAGGAGGCGACCATGGGGCACAGCACCAGCGAGGTCTTGTCGCCCACGCCGCCGGTGGAATGCTTGTCGGCCTTAATACCGGAAATGCCTGACAGATCCAGAGTCTCGCCGGAATTCATCATGGCCATGGTCAGATCCAGCGTCTCCCGGGGCTCCATGCCGCGAAACAGGATGGCCATGCACAGCGCCGACATCTGGTAGTCGGGAATATCGCCCTTCACGTAGCCATCTATGATAAAATTGATCTCATCGGTGGTAAGTACCCCGCCGTCGCGCTTTTTCGCGATCAGGTCTGTCATGAGCATAGCGCAGATTCCTCCGTTGAATGATGTTTACATAATTCAGCCGCATGTATTGACTGTAACGCATTTATTATAGCATACGCGGGACCGAATTCCAATACTATTTGCGCCCCGGATAACCGGGGAACACCACATATTCCCTGCCGCCGATCACCCGGCGGATGCCGCGGGGCGCGCCGGGCGCGTCCGACGGCACCGCGATCAGGCTCTGCCTGCCGTCGAAGGCGGTGAGGACGCCCTCCGGTGTGGAAAACCACAGCAGGTCGTCTTCGGTCTCCTCCGGCTGCGGCGCGGGCTGCGACGCGGGCTGCGGCGGGGACGCCGGTTCCTCTTTTTTCTCGGCGGGCTCACCGCTGGGGGCGGCATAGTCGATGGTCTGCGGGAAATCCCGCAGCTGCGCCGCGCTGAAACGGCGGCGGAGGTACAGCTTCCCGCCACGGGGCGCGGCCACGCCCAGCGGCCCTTCCCGGCCGCCGCCATAGACCGAAAAACGTATGACACCCTCCGCGCGGTCGGTCTCCAGCTCAAATACGGTGAAAAGCCCATTCAGCGTCACGCGCAGCTCGCCGCGCGCCTCTCCGCCGATGATTACAGGATAACGCTCCATGGCACACCTCCACAAAAAAGCTCCGCTCAACTATATGAGCGGAGCTGCGGCAATATGCGGTATCATGCCACGGTGGCGGTGCCGCGCACCATCACGGTGACATCGTTGACAGCGGTGACGGCGATGCCCGCGGCGGTGACCAGGTAGAGGTGGTTGGCCGCGAGATCGGCCTGCGCGGCCATGGCGGCGCCGGCGGTGACATCGCTGACGGCGCTGGCGTTGACCACCTGGGCGCTGCCGGACACCAGCAGCAGCTCGCTGCCGGCGGAGCAGGCCAGGGTCTGGCCGCTGGTCATGGTTACGGAGGTGAAGCCGCCGCCGGATTCGGACATGGCGGATACAAAGCTGGCCTGCAGCGCCTCCTCGGACGCCTTGAGCTGGGCGTCAAATTTGGCCTGCAGGGCGGGCGTCAGCGTTTCGTTGATGTAGCTCATGGATACCAGCGGGTCCGCCGAGGAATGGTAGTTGTTGATCGCGAGGAACACGATGCCCCCCACGACCAGCGCGATGGCGACCACGGTGAGGATGACGCGAAGCTGTTTTTTTCTCATCTCTTATGTACCTTTCGGGAATATTCTATCAAGGCTCTCCCGGAAAACCGGGAGAGTTTTTTTATTCAAGTCCGAAGCTGACGGCAATGGCGTTGTCTACCTTTGTCATCGTGTCCTCGTCCAGACGGCCCATTTTTTCCCGCAGGCGGGATTTATCGATAGTACGGATCTGCTCCAGCAAGATCACACTGTCCCGGCTCAATCCCACGCTTTGGGCGGAAAGCTCGATATGGGTCGGAAGCTTCGCCTTTCCCAGTTGACTGGTGATTGCGGCGGCGATGACCGTGGGGCTGTGCTTGTTGCCGGTATCGTTCTGAACGATCAGCACCGGACGCATACCGCCCTGCTCACTGCCCACAACGGGGCTGAGGTCGGCGTAGTAAATGTCTCCGCGTTTGACCATGCTCAATTTTCTCACACTCCGGTAGATAGTCGCCCGCTACATACTATGTAGGGTACGAAAATCATTCTCCCACGGAGCGGAGAATTTTATACACGGCATGGGAAAAAATCAGTCCCGGTACACTCGCGGCACGCGTCTGGACACGCCGCACAGCAGTTCGTAGGAGATGGTGCCCGCCGCTGCCGCCAGCGCGTTGATATCGGCATTGGCACCGAATATTTCGATCTCGTCGCCCACGGTGACGTCGGGCAGGTCGGTGAGATCCAGCATGCACATATCCATGCAGATGGTGCCCCGCTGGGGCGCGAAGCCGTGAGGCGTCCAGAAAGCGCACTTATTGGACGCGGCGCGAAAGAGCCCGTCGGCATAGCCGATGCCGACCACGCCCATGCGGGTGGGCCGGTCGGTGCGGAAACGGCGGCCGTAGCTGACATCCGTGCCCGGATCGTAAATCTTGACGGTACTCACCGTGGTGACCAGCCGCATGGCGGGCTTGAGACCCAGCCTGCCGCCCGCGTCGCCGTAGCCATACAGCGTCAGCCCCGGGCGCACCATGTCCAGCGCCATCCCGGGATAGTTTACCACAGCGCCGGAATTTGCGCAATGGCGGATGCGGAAGGTCACGCCCCGGGCGGCGCAGCCGGCGATCACCCGGTTGAAGAGGTCAAATTGAGCCTGCGTGTAAGCGCGGTTGTCCGCGCCCGGCTCGTCGGATACGGCAAAGTGGGTATACACGCCCTCGGGATCGAGGTTCGGCAGCATACAGGAGCGCGTCACGCCGTCCACGCCCTCGTCAAAATGGCGTCCGGCGCACAGGAAGCCCAGGCGGGATATCCCGGTGTCCAGCTTGATGTGGATGCGCAGTGTCCCGCCGTATTTTACGGCGCCCTCGGAATACTCCACCGCCTTGGCAAGGCAGGACACCGTCTGGGTGACGTTGTTTTCGATGAGCTCGGGCAGGTATTCCACCGGCGTGTGCCCCAGGATGAGGATGGGCATGGCCACGCCGCCCCGGCGCAGCTCCAGCGCCTCGTCCAGACAGGACACGGCCAAATAGTCCGCCCCCGCCTTTTCCAGCCGGTGGGCCACCGGCAGCGCGCCGTGACCGTAAGCGTCGGCCTTCACCACACCCAGATATCTGCACCCCGCCGGCAGACCGGCCTTCACGGCGCGGTAGTTGTGTTCGATGTTGTCCAGGCTGATCTCAGCCCAGGTCCTTTTTTGAAGCTCGCTCATTGGTTCCGCCTTCTTTTAGCTGAATGTAAAATTGATTATATCACAGTATACAAGTACTTTCCCGTCACTTTGCTCCTCCGCGTGATAAGGCGCGCCGTCCGCCCCGAACCAGACCGTCACCGTGAGATCGTCCCGGGGAATAAACCGGGCCGCGACGGCGTCGCCCTCCCGCCAGACCAGATCCAGATGCCCGTCCGCCATGGCGGCGGCCAGCTCCGGCAGGGACGAGACCGGGCATAGCCCCCAGGCGGCCAGCGGACCGGTATCCAGCGCCGCGCCGTCGTACTCCAGCGCGGAGACGTCCTTCCCCACCCGGGCCCGCAGGCCCGCCAGCAGCTCCGGCTTTTCCACCTCCACCGCGGCGCCGTCGGCGTCTTTGGTATAGTTCAGCGTATATTCCTCGGTCTTATCGGAAAACTCCGCCCGGACCTCCGCCGTGAAGGACACCGTCTGTGCCGCGGCAAGCGCCGTCTGGAAATCCCGGATCGCCGTCTCCTCCGCTTTCATGCCGCAGCCGGGTAAAAGCAGGAGGGCTATCGTCAGTGCGAACAGGGCTGTTCGCTTCATGCCGTCCTCCGTCACCGGATCATTGTTTTCATCACTTCCGGTATTGCTTCTATCATATCGCCGGGGAGCATGGAATATTCCCCGAAGCGCCCGGCGCACAGGTCCCCGGCAAGGCCGTGGATGCACACGGCGGCGGGCACGGCATCCCGCAGCGGCAGCTGGGCGGCAAGGCCCCCGATCAGCCC
>DAOPXW010000030.1:0-8056 GCA_035352555.1 Oscillospiraceae bacterium | reverse complement strand
AGCGCGTCGGCGTCCAGCACCAGCGGTACGGCGCAGTTTTCCAGCACCGACCGCACCAGCGCAATCAGCGCTTCGCTGCGGCCCAGACCGGGGCCGAGGACGCAGCATTCGCATTTTTGCAGCCTATCCAGCAGCACGGGGACGGCCGCTTCCGAAAATCGGCTGCCGTCGTCCGGCAGGGGGAAGGGCATGGCCTCCAGCAGCTTTCCCGCCGCGATGGGATAGATCGCCTGCGGCACCGCGGCCCAGACAAGGCCCGCTCCGGCGCGGAGCGCCCCGGCGGCGCACAGCACGGGCGCGCCGGTGTAGCCCACGCTGCCGCCGACCACCAGCACCCGGCCGCAGTCGTATTTGTTCACGTCCCGTGCACGGCGGGGCAGCGAAACGTCGCCTGTCTCAAGGATATGAACGGAATCGGCATCATTTTTCACAGTCAGCCCCCCTATGGCTTCGCATTCTTCTGCATATTATATAATTCTGCCGCGGGATAGTCAATTTTGTGTTGCCAAACGCCGCAAAAAGTGTTATAAAAGAACACGTTACAAGCATTGAACGGGAAGATAACGCAATACCGCCGCCCCAGAGAGGGAGAGCCACCGGCTGAAAGCTCTCCGCGGCAGGAGACGTTTGGTTCGCCCGCGAGCTCCGGCCAATCCCCGGCGGCGCCGCCGTTATCCGGCAACGAGTGTGGCTTTATGCCAAATCTGGGTGGTACCGCGGAAGAATGGTCTTTCGTCCCTTTTTGTGGGACGGGAGGCTTCTTTTTTTATCCTGCCGCCGGCATTCGGGAAATACTATTTGTGATAAGGAGAGTCAACAAGCATGAAAGAACTGTTGCAGAAGCTCAGGGAAGCCGCGACCGAGGCCATCGACAGGGCCGACGACGTGGACGCGCTGGAAGCGCTGAGAGTCCGGTATCTGGGCAAAAAAGGCGAGCTAACCGCCATCCTCAAGCAGATGGGCCAGCTTTCCGCCGAGGAGCGCCCCGCCATGGGGCAGCTGGCAAACCAGCTGCGCAGTGAACTGGAGGCCAGGCTGGACGAGCGCACTTCCGATCTCGCCGAAAAAGTGCTGGAGTACAAAATGCGCGCCGAGGCCGTGGATGTGACCGTTCCCGGCACCCCCGTGCCCCTGGGGCACAAGCATCCCATGTACAATGTCCTCGACCAGATCAAGGATATTTTTATCGGCATGGGCTTTGAAATCCTGGACGGGCCGGAGGTGGAATACTCCGACTATAACTTCACCAAGCTCAACACGCCCGAGGATCACCCCGCCCGGGAGTGGTCGGACACCTTCTATCTCACCGAGGACAGCAGCATCCTGCTGCGCACCCAGACCTCCAATATGCAGATCCGCGCCATGGAGACCAAGCCGCTGCCCATCCGCATGCTGGCTCCCGGCCGCGTCTACCGCAAGGACGAGGTGGACGCCACCCATTCCCCCATGTTCCACCAGATCGAGGGCATGGTCATCGACAAGGGCATCACCATGGGCGACCTGAAGGCCACGCTGAACCTCATCGTGCAGCAAATCTACGGCGAGGGCACCGTCACCCGTTTCCGCCCCCACCACTTCCCCTTCACGGAGCCCAGCTGCGAGCTGGATATCCAGTGCCACAAGTGCGGCGGCAGGGGCTGCCCCACCTGCAAGGGCGAGGGCTGGATCGAGCTGCTGGGCGCGGGCATGGTGCACCCCAAGGTGCTGCGCAACTGCGGCATCGACCCGGACGTCTATTCCGGCTGGGCCTTCGGCATGGGGCTGGAGCGCCTGGCGCTGGGAGAATATAAAATCAACGACCTGCGGCTGATCTTCGAAAACGACGTCCGGCTGCTGGAACAGTTCTGAGAAAGGGGGAACGACAGAATGCTGCTTTCAAGAAAATGGCTCAAAGACTTCGTCCCTGTGGACGCGGATGAGCGTACCTTTACCGAAGCGATGACCGTGGCCGGCTCCAAGGTGGAGACCACCGAGGAGCTGGGCGCGGAGATCAAAAATGTGGTGGTGGGAAAAATTCTCTCCATCGAAAAGCACCCCGATTCCGACCATATGTTCGTCACCATGATCGACACGGGCGAAAAAGAGCCTCTCCAGATCTGCACCGGCGCGTGGAACATCCACGCGGGCGATCTCGTCCCCGTGGCAAAGCACAACGCCCTGCTGCCCGGCGGCAAGAAGATCCTCCGCGGCAAGCTGCGCGGCGTGCTGTCCGACGGCATGCTCTGCTCCCTCAAGGAGCTGGAGCTGGACACCCACGACTTTGCCTACGGTGTCATTAAACCCGCCGCCCTGCTGAATAACTACAGCCCCATCGACCCGGCAAAGCCCTCCATCCCCGCGGGCATCAGACCCGGCGACAAGGTGTTTGGCAGCGTCGTATGCGCGGGTGTGAAATCCGTGGCCCCGGCCGGCGTCAATCTGTGGAGCTGCGTGTTTGATCTGGGCGGAACTGAAAAGACGCTGACCGTGGACTATCAGAACATCCACTAGTGGGACCTGGTGGCCTACGACACCAAGACCGATAAAGTGCTGGGGCTGGACGGGCTCCACGCCGAGCAGAAGGAATTCCCCAACTGCATCGACGACGGCATCTTCATCCTCCACGAGGACGGCATCCGGCCCGGCGACGATATCCTGCCCGTCATCGGCAAGGACGATCAGGTGGTGGATTTCGAGATCACGCCCAACCGCCCGGACTGCCTGTGCATGGTGGGTCTGGCCCGGGAAGCGGCCGTGACCTTCGGCATGAAGATGAATCTGCCCGCGCCCCGGGTCAAGGCGCTGGCCGGCGGAGATATCACCAGGCTGGCCAGGGTTTTTGTGGAGGACCCCCTATGCGTGCGCTACACCGCCCGCATGGTGAAAAATGTAAAGATCGCGCCCTCCCCCAAGTGGATGCGCCAGCGTATCCGCGCCTGCGGCATGCGCCCCATCAACAACATCGTGGACATCACCAACTATGTCATGATGGAATACGGCCAGCCCATGCACGCCTTCGACTTTTCCTGCGTCAATAACGGCGAGATCCATGTCCGCACCGCCAGACCCGGCGAGACCATCCAGACGCTGGACGGCAATGCCCGGGCCCTGTCCGAGAGCATGCTGTGCATCTGCGACACCGACAGGCCCGTGGGCGTGGCCGGCGTCATGGGCGGTGCGAACTCGGAAATTATCGGCGACACCGACATGGTGTTGTTTGAATCCGCAAATTTCAACGGCGCTTCCATCCGGCGCACCGCCACAGCCCTTGGAATGCGCACAGACGCTTCCGCCCGCTATGAGAAGGGTCTTGACCCGGAGAACACCATGACCGCCGTACAGCGCGCCTGCGAGCTTGTGGAGCTACTGGGCGCCGGCGAGGTGGTGGAAGGCATCATTGACGTCTATCCCAATCCTGCCGGGCGGACCACCGTGAAGCTGGAGCCGGATAAAATAAACGCCCTTCTCGGCACCGATATCGATCGCCCGACCATGGAGAAGATTCTCCTTGACTTGGGGTTCGGTCTCGACGGCGATACTATCCTCGTCCCCTCCTGGCGCGGCGATGTGGAACACTATTCCGACATTGCCGAGGAGGTCGCCCGCTTCTACGGCTACAACAACATTCCCATCCGCTTCTCCGGCGGCAACACCCGCTGCGGCGGCTACACCGAGATTCAGGAGGCCGAGCGGCTGGCTGGCGTCCTATGCCGCAGCTTCGGCATGGATGAGATCATCACCTACTCCTTCATCAGCCCCACTTACTACGACAAAATCCGCCTGCCCGCGGATTCGCCGCTGCGGGACAGCCTGAAGATTCTCAACCCGCTGGGCGAGGACACCTCCATCATGCGCACCACCGTTCTGCCCTCCATGCTGGAAATCCTCACCCGCAACTACAACTACCGCAATAAGTCCGCGCGGCTGTACGAGCTGGGCCGGGTGTACTTCAAGCGGCCCGACGGGCTGGCCGACGAGCCGAAGGTCCTTTCCATGGGCGCCTACGGCGAGGATGTCGACTTCTACGCCGTCAAGGGCTGGGTGGAGACCATTCTCAAGAGCTTCCGCACCCACAAGGCCGGCTTTGAGCCGGTGACTGACAATCCCGCCTATCATCCCGGCCGCTGCGCCCGGGTGATCGTGGACGGCAAAGTGCTGGGCGTGTTCGGTCAGATTCACCCCAAGGTGGCGGAAAATTACGGCGTGGACGCGGCGCTCTACTGCGCGGAGCTCTCCTTCGCGGCGCTGTATGAAGCGCGCGGCGCGAGACCCGTGTACCAGCCCCTGCCCCGCTTCCCATCCATCCACAGGGATATCGCCATCGTATGCCGCGCGGACATCCCCGCGGCCAGACTGGAGGATTGCATTCTGAAAGCCGGCGGCGGCTATCTGAAGGAATGCGAGCTGTTCGATATCTACACCGGCGTGCATATCGCCGACGGCAAGAAGTCCGTGGCCTTCGCGCTGACCATGCGCGCCGACGATCAGACCCTCACCGACGAACACGCGGACGAGATCGTCGCCGCCGCGCTGGCCGCGCTGAAGACCGAGTATGGCGCCGTTATCCGGTAATAACGGCGGAAACTGTAACGGAACGGTAATATTTCCGGCCTTTACTTGTCGTTTTTCTTTGGTATAATAGATTTGTAAGAAATTACGGCGTACCCGGTATGCCGTCCAAGGAGGGATTGACATGGAAGACGCAACAAGGCAGTTCACGGCCATTGACAGCAAGATCGAAATGAAAGAAATACTGTCGTCCGTGTATAATTCTCTGAAGGAAAAGGGCTATAATCCCATCAACCAGCTGGTGGGGTATATTCTTTCCGAAGATCCGACTTATATCACGAACTACAACAACGCCCGCAGCCTGATCTGCCGCATCGACCGGGACGAACTGCTGCAGGAGCTGCTGATCAGTTATCTCAGCAGATAGGCTAACCAAAAAATCCTCCGTTCATGACGGAGGATTTTTTGTTTGGTTATTGAAATCGTGCCGGTGCGGGAAGCTCGCGCAAGCAGTTAAAGGAAAGAGCTCATCTATAAAGATGAGCTCTTTCCTTTGGCAGCGGGTGAAGGATTCGAACCCTCACAAACGGAGTCAGAGTCCGGTGTGCTACCATTACACAAACCCGCTACGCGCAAAGAGTATTATACTGAATTTCGCCGATTTGTCAAGCAGTTTTTCCCGCCGTCGAAAAAAGTGTAAAACACGCGGATTTCCCCTACCGTATTTACTTTTTCGCCGCGAAATGCTACAATTACGGCACAGAAGTATTTTGACAGGAGCCTGCTAAAATGAAAAAATTTCTGAAGGAATTCAAGGAATTCGCCATGCGCGGCAATGTGCTGGACTTGGCCGTCGGCGTGGTCATCGGCGCCGCCTTCAAGTCCATTGTCGATTCGCTGGTGAACGACATCCTCTCCCCACTGATCGGTCTGCTGTTCCGCGACAACTTCTCGAATCTGGCCATCACCGTGGGCAATGTCAGCATCCATTACGGCGCGTTCATCTCCGCCGTCGTGAATTTCATCATCGTGGCCCTCGCGCTGTTTTTGGTCATCAAGACGGCCAACGCGGCGGCCTCCTTCCACAAAAAGCCGGCAGCGGCCGCGGCGCCGACCACAAAGATCTGCCCCTACTGCCAAAGCGAGATACCCCTTACGGCTACCCGCTGCCCACACTGCACCTCCCAGCTGGAGGAAAAATAAGCGCACAAAAAAATCGGCTGCCCGCGGGCAGCCGATTTTTTCGTTGTCCTTATTCCGCGGCAGGCTCGTCCTTTTCCTTGGCGAGCATGACATTGGCCAGGATGCCCAGGATCAGGGCGCAGGCCACCGTGCGGATGGTCACGGCCCCGAAAGACACGGTCAAGCCGCCCACACCGGTGATAAAGATGACGGAGGAAACAAACAGGTTGCGGTTCTTGTTCAGATCCACGGTCTGGAACATCTTAAAGCCGGACACTGCGATAAAGCCGTACAGCGCGATACACACGCCGCCCATGACGCAATGGGGGATGGATTCCAGAAAGGCCATCAGCGGGGTGATGAAGGAGAACACCAGGCACATGATTGCGGCGCCCCAGATGCTGGTGGTGGAGGCGTTGCGGGTGATGGCGACGCAGGCGATGGGTTCGCCGTAGGTGGTGTTGGGGCAGCCGCCGAAAAACGCGCCCACCATGGAGCAGATACCGTCGCCCAGAAGAGTGCGCGTCAGGCCGGGCTTCTCCAGCAGATCCACACCCACAATGGAGGAGAGATTCTTGTGGTCGGCCAGATGCTCGGCAAAGACCACGAAGGCCACCGGCACATAGGCCGCGAACAGCGTGAGAATATAGGTACCTGTGATCCCGTCTCCGGAGCCCATAAGGAACGTAAAGCCCGGGGCGGAAATCAGGCCCTTCATCGTGGAAAAGGCGCTGTAGTCGATGACGATCAGCGCGGCGCTGCCGGTGGCGCGGCCGATGAAGGCGAAGATGCTGGCGGCGACATAGCCGGCCAGAATGCCCACGATGAACGGAATGAGCTTCATCATCTTCTTGCCGTAGGTGGAGGCCAGCATGGTGACGGACAGGGTGATAAGGCCGCAGATCAGCGCCACATAGACGCTGCCGCCCTCGACAGTGGGGTTCATCAGGTCGGCAACGGCGTTGGTGGAAAGGCTCAGGCCGATGATGGCTACGGTAGGTCCGATAATGACGGGCGGCATCAGCTTGTTGATCCAGCCCACGCCGCTGCACTTGACGGCGATGGCCAGAATGACGTACACCAGGCCCGCCATGACGGTGCCGAGAATCAGACCCCAATAGCCGGCGGCCATGGAGGCCGCGCCGGAGAAGGCGGACATCATGGAGCCGATGAAAGCGAAGCTGGAGCCCAGAAACACGGGGCTGGAGGATTTGGTGAACAGCAGGTAGACGATGGAACCCATACCGGCGCCAAACAGGGCGGCGGCAGCCGTCATGGCCGTGCCGCAGGTGGAGTTAATAACCGACGGCACCGCGATCGTGGCCGCCATGATGGCCAGCAGCTGCTGCAGCGAGAATAGCAGCAACTGCCCGAAACGGGGCTTGTCCTTGATGTCATAAACCAGATTCATACCTTTTTTCTCCTTCAACTATCTCTATTTTTATTGCGCATTATCCATCAGGAACACACCGGTCTCACCGTCGTATTCCGGCATCCGAACCTCGATAAGCTCGGTTTTGGCAGTGGGCACGTTTTTCCCCACATAATCCGCCCGGATGGGCAGCTCCCGGTGTCCCCTGTCCACCAGCACGGCGAATTGAATCGTCCGCGGCCGGCCGCAGGAAAACACCGCCTCGATGGCGGCACGGGCCGTCCGGCCGGTGTAAAGCACATCGTCCACCAGCACCACATCCCTGTCGCCGACGTCGAAGGGCAGCGACGCTTTGCGGATGACCGGCGATTCGTTCAGATGGGTCAGATCGTCCCGGTAGAAGCCGATGTCGATGCTGCCGCAGGGCACGTCCGTGTCCTCGATTTTCCTGATATTCTCGCAGATGCGCGCCGCGATAGGCTCTCCCCTGCGGCGAATGCCCACTAGCACCAGATTGCCCGCGCCCTTGTTTTTTTCCACGATCTCATGAGAGATGCGCATCAGCGCCCGGCTTAGTCCCTGCTCGTCCATCAGCTGTGCTTTCAGTTTCATTTCATCCTCCAGACACAAAAAAATATCCTGCCGCAGGCGGCAAGATACGCAGCATAGGCAGGCGCATTCCACGCCATACCATAATATGAGCGATTTTGCCGGCATCACGGTACCGGGGTTAAAAATCTTTTCGCGTGTTATTATAGGACGATTTTCGCCGGACGGCAAGGCATTTTTTCGACTTTGTACGATCTGTCAGGACGCGGTTTCCAAGGGGTCTGATTTTTAGTGAAACGCCCAAAAAGGGAAACAGCGCGGTGACAAGGTGAACGGTAGGACGGCAAAAAGAATTCAGCCCGCTCCATTCACTGCCGCTCCCGTTCGAATCCCCTTAATGGGAACGCCAAAAAAGAGGACCGCCTATGGCGGTCCTCTTTTTTGGCGGAGAGAAAGGGATTCGAA
>DAOPXW010000029.1:15818-24044 GCA_035352555.1 Oscillospiraceae bacterium | reverse complement strand
AAAATGACCTACGAGACGGTCACCGAGACCGAGACGGTGAACTCCATGGTCCCCATCTGGCAGCGCTCCAAGGCCGACGTATCCGACGACGACTGTGCTGCCTTCTTCAAGGAGAAATACCGCGAGACGAAAGATCCCGCCGTCATCCTGCGGGTGGACGCCGAAGGCAGCATTTCCTATAAGGCCATGCTTTTCATTCCCGGCGCGGAGCCGATGAACGTCTTCTCCGAGGATCACAAGGCCGGCATCACCCTGTATTCCAACGGCGTGATGATTATGGAGAAGTGCGGCGATCTGGTGCATGACTACTTTGAGTTCGTCAAGGGCGTGGTGGATTCCCCCGACCTTTCCCTGAACATCTCCCGCGAGATTTTGCAGCACACCCGGCAGCTCCATGTCATCGGCCAGAACCTTGAGAAGAAGATCAAGGGCGAGCTGGAAAAAATGATGAAGGACGACCGGCCCAAATACGAGGAATTCTTCAAGAATTTCGGTATCCACCTCAAGTGCGGCGTGTGCGACGAGTACGGCCGCTACAAGGATTTCCTGCGCGATCTGCTGATCTACTACACCAGCGAGGATCATCAGGAGACGCTGGCGGAATACGCCGCCGCCATGCCGGAGAGCCAGACGAAGATCTATTTTGCCTCCTCCGACACCGTGAAGCATGCCATGGACCTGCCCCAGTGCGAGGAAGTCCGCGCCCGGGGCTTTGAGATCCTGTATCTCGCCGCACCCATCGACGAGATGGTGCTGGAATCCCTCCGCGATCAGGACGGCAAGCCCTTCTGCAACGTGGTCACCGACGATCTGGGCTTCGACACCGACGAGGATAAGAAGGCCGCAGAGGAGCGCAACGAGGAAAACAAGGAGTTGCTGGACTTCGTCAAGGAGTCGCTGGGTGAGCGTGTCGCCAAGGTGCGGCTGTCGAGCAAGCTGGTTTCAAAACCCTGCTGCCTGGCCACCGAGGGCGGCGTCACGCTGGAGATGGAGCGGTATTTCCGCGCCGGCCCCAGCGAGGAGATGCGCTCCATCCGCGCCACCCGCGTGCTGGAGCTCAACCCCGAGCACGCCGCCGTGAAGGCCCTGAAGGCCGCCTATGACGCGGGTGACAGGGACAAGGCCGCGAAGTACGCCAAGATCCTGGCCGCCGAGGCCGAGCTGATCGCCGGCGTGGAGCTGGAGGACGCGGGGGAATTTGTGGAGCTGGTCAGCGACCTGTTCTGATTTTTTACGATTGGGAGACGCCATGGACAAGCGATTGGGCCTGTACATCCATATACCGTTCTGCGCCTCAAAGTGCGGGTACTGCGATTTTTATTCCCTCGCCGGGTGCGAAAAGCGCATGCCGGAGTATGAGGACGCGCTGATCCGGCATATCCGGGAGGCGGCCCCCACCATGGCGGGCTATCAGATCGACACCGTCTATTTCGGCGGCGGAACCCCCAGCTATTTTGGCGCAAAACGCATCTGCAATGTTTTCCGCGCCGTGAAGGACCTGGGGCTCACCCGGCGGGACGCCGAGGTCACCATGGAGGGAAACCCCGACAGTCTCGGCGCTGCCGACCTCAGGCTGCTCCGGCGGGAGGGCGTCAACCGCCTGTCCATCGGGATGCAGTCCGCCAACAACGATATTCTCAAAATGATCGGCCGCCGTCACAACTACAAGCAGGTGGAACTGGCCGTAAAGGCCGCCCGGGACGCGGGCTTCGACAATATCAGCCTCGATCTCATCTACGGGCTGCCCAGCCAGTCCAAGGCCGACTGGGCCGACACGCTGGCCAAGGCCATGGCGCTGCGGCCGGAGCATCTGTCCTGCTACGGACTGAAGCTGGAGGAGGGGACGCCCATGTATGCCGAGTATTCCGGCTCCCCCCTGATCCCGGATGACGACACCCAGGCCGATATGTACCTCTACGCCGTGGAAAATCTGGAGCGCTACGGCTACAAGCAGTATGAAATCTCCAACTTTGCCATCCCCGGCTACGAATCCCGCCATAATCTGAAATACTGGCGGCTGGGCGATTACATGGGCTTCGGCCCCGGGGCGGCCTCCGGCGTGGGCACGCTGCGCTACCGCTACGTCCGCGATCTGGACGCGTATATTTCCGGCATGGATGCGGACAAAAGCATTGTGGACGAATACGAGCGCGTGTCCCCCATGGAGCGCGCCTCGGAATATCTGATGCTGGGGCTGCGCACCGCCCGGGGTGTCTCCAGCAGCGAATACCGGGCCCTCTACCTCAGCGAGTGGGCGCCCATCGAGGCGCTGATGGAGACCTTCGCGGACCGGGGCTGGACGAAAAAAACCGAGGATCGCTGGGCTTTCACGCCCTCCGGCTTTCTGGTGTCCAATCAGCTCATCGGTGCCGTACTGGAGGCGCAGGCCGTGGAAAAGGTGCAGTTCAACCCTTGGATGCAGCCCGCCTTCGACCAGACAGAGAAACAGGAACTACCGCCGGACGACAACGAGCTTTTTCGGGCGTCGCTGGAAAAAATATAGAAATAAGACCGCAGAAAGGCGGGGAGTATCATCAAAGTATTCAGCAGCAAGGAACAAAAGAGGGATGAAGAGGAGAACGATCTCCACAATTCCGAGACCATGGTTTTCGACGCCGTGAAGGACCAGCGCCCGGCGCAGCCCCGGCGCCGGCCCGACCCGGAGCCGGAGGAAAACGGCGGGGATGACGGAGAGACGCCCCGGCACAATCATTCCGGCGGCAAAAAAGCCTTACTGATCATCGCCATCGTACTGGCGGTGCTGTGTGTGGCGGCGGCGGGCGCGGGCTTTGCCCTGCGCTCTACGGATGCCATCTATCCCAATGTCACCGTGGGCGGCGTGTCGGTGGGGGGCATGACCGAGGAACAGGCCGCGACGGCCCTGGGGAAGAGCGGCTGGGACAACAAGACCGGTGAAAACGTCACCGTGGTCCTGCCGGCGGACGTTGAGATCACCGTGAACGCCGGAAAGGCCGGCGCGGTCACCTCCTCCGAGGCCGCGGCCAGGGCCGCCTATCGCTACGGCCGGGACGGCGGGCTTTTTTCCAGCCTCTTCAAATACGTCAGGGGACTTTTCGGGCGCGTGAATCTCACCGCCGCCGCGGAGGATCTGAATGCGGATTACATCCGCGGCCAGATCAGCGACGGCGTGGCCGAGATGAAGGACGCCCTCTCCGGCAAGGCCTATAAGGTGGATACGGACAAGGCCGTGCTCACCGTGGTCAAGGGCGCCACCGATGTGACCGTGGACGAAAACGCCGTCTACGATCTAGTGGTGGCGGCGCTGCAATCCGGCAGCTTCGGCAAGGTGGACTACCAGTCCTCTTACGGCGAGGATGCCAAGCTGGATATTCAGGCTCTCCACGACGAGGTCTACGCCGAGGTCAAGGACGCCGCCTACGATTCCGACAAGGGCAAGGTGACGGAGTCCGTGGTAGGCGTGGATTTCGATGTGGCCGAGGCCCAGAAGCTGTGGGACGCCGCCGCCGCGGGCGACACGGTGTCCATTCCGCTGGAGATCACCCAGCCCAAGATCACCACCGACGATCTCAGCGCCAAGCTGTTCAAGGACAAGCTGGGCGCTCAGGTGTCCTATTTTAAATCCAGCTCCGCCAACCGTATCAACAACATCACGCTGGCGGCGAAGAAGATCAACGGCACCATCCTCAACCCCGGCGAGGAGTTCTCGTATAACGACACCGTGGGCCAGCGTACCGAGGCCGCGGGCTTTAAAAAGGCCGGCGCCTACTCCAACGGCGAGGTGGTGCAGGAGCTGGGCGGCGGCATCTGCCAGGTGTCCTCCACCCTGTACTGCACGGTGCTGTACGCCAATCTGGAGATCACCGACCGCACCTGCCATTACTTCCCCGTGGACTACCTGCCCGCGGGTCTGGACGCCACGGTGAGCTGGAAATCCCCGGACTTCAAGTTCAAAAACGACCGGAATTATCCCGTCAAGATCGTGGCCACCGTGGACAGCACCAAAAAGTCCATGACGATTGAGATCTGGGGCACGGATGTGGACGGCAGCTATGTGGAGATGAAATACTCCACCTGGAAGTTCTACGATACCAAGTATCCCACCGTGGCCCTGGGCTATAAGGCCACCACCTACCGCAACGTGTTCAACAAGGACGGCACCCAGCTCAGCAGCACCAAGGAGGCCACCAGCACCTACCACTATCACGCCGAGAACATCGTCTACCCCAGCGCCTCCCCGTCCCCGACACCGACGCCCGCCGCCACGCCGACACCGCAGGCCACGCCGGAGCCCACCGTGCCCGTGGCCGCCACGGAGCCCACCATGCCCGTGGCCGCCACGGAGACGCCCGCCGATTCTTCCTCCGGCGTCATCGGCGGATAACCTTACGGCATCCCGGCTGTTCAGGCCTTGATGATACAACTTTTGAAAGGAGCGAGAAACATGAGCAAGGGTAAGTTCTATATCACCACACCGATCTATTACCCGTCCGACAAACTGCACATCGGTCACACCTACTGTACCGTGGCCACGGACTCGATAGCGAGGTACAAGCGAATGTGCGGTTACGACGTGATGTTTCTCACGGGGACCGACGAACACGGTCAGAAGATTGAGGAGAAGGCCAAAGAAGCCGGGCTCAGCCCCAAGCAGTTCGTGGATAACATTGTGGAGGGCCCCAGAGGCGTCAAGGACCTCTGGAAGCTCATGAACATCTCCAACGACCGGTTCATCCGCACCACCGACGACTATCACGTCGAAGCCATCCAGAAGATCTTCAGGAAAATGTACGAAAAGGGCGACATCTACAAGGGCGCCTACAAGGGGATGTACTGCACCCCCTGCGAGTCCTTCTGGACCGAGAGCCAGCTGGTGGACGGCAAGTGTCCCGACTGCGGCCGCCCCGTGCATTATGAGGAGGAGGAGGCCTACTTCTTCCGCCTGTCCAAATACGCCAAGCCCGTGCAGGAGCTGTTGGAGAGCGGCACCTTCCTGGAGCCCGCTTCCCGCGTCAACGAAATGATCAACAACTTCATCAAGCCGGGCCTCGAGGACCTGTGCGTGTCCCGCACCACTTTCAAGTGGGGCATCCCCGTGGATTTCGATCCGGGCCATGTGGTCTATGTCTGGGTGGACGCGCTCTCAAACTATATCACCGCCCTGGGCTACTGCAACGAGAAGTACGACGATTACGACAAATTCTGGCCCGCGGATTATCACATCGTGGGCAAGGAGATCGTTCGGTTCCACTCCATCATCTGGCCCGCCATGCTTATGAGTCTGGGCGAGCCCGTGCCCAAGCACGTCTACGGCCACGGCTGGCTGATTATCGACGGCGGCAAGATGTCCAAGTCCAAGGGCAACGTGGTGGACCCCTATATGCTGGCCGAACGCTACGGCGTGGACGCGCTGCGCTTTTTCCTGCTGCGCACCTTCCCCTTCGGCACCGACGGCAGCTTCTCCAACGAGCTTCTGATCTCCACCATCAACACCGATCTGGCCAACGATCTGGGCAACCTCCTCAGCCGAACCACCGCCATGGTGGAAAAATACTTCGGCGGCACCCTGCCCGCGGCGCGGCAGGACGATCCCATCGACGACGAACTGAAAACCATGGCGCTGGAGGTACGCGGGAAATACGAGATCCAGATGGACAAGCTGCAGCTGCAAAACGGCATCGACCTTGTGATGAAGCTGCTGTCCCGGGCCAACAAGTATATCGACGAGACCGCCCCTTGGGTGCTGGCCAGGGACGAGGCCAAGAAGGCCCGTCTGGCCACCGTCATGTACAACCTGCTGGAGTGCCTGCGTATCGCGCTGACACTGCTGCAGCCCGTGATGCCAGACACCTGCGCCGCCGCGCTCTCTCAGATCGGCGCCGCCGACCTCGCCACCTGGGACGACGCCGGGAAGTTCGGCGTGCTGCCCGCGGATGTCGCCGTGCGCCGGGGCGAGACCCTGTTTCCCCGCATCGACATGGAAAAGGAGCTGAAGGAACTGGACGAGCTGAAGGCCAAAAAGCCCGGGGCGGAGCCCGTGCAGCCCGAAATTCCCATCGAGGATTTTGCCAAATGCGATATGCGCGTGTGCAGAATCCTGTCCTGCGAGGCGGTAAAGAAGTCCGACAAGCTGCTGAAATTCCAGCTGGACGACGGCAGCGGCACCCCCCGGCAGATCCTCTCCGGCATCCACAGGTTCTATGAGCCGGAAGCCCTGGTGGGCAAAAATGTCATCGCCATCCTCAATCTGCCCAACCGAAAGATGATGGGCCAGGATTCCAACGGGATGCTGCTGTCCGCCGTGAAAGAGGAAAACGGCGAGGAGAAGCTGCATCTGATGCTGGTGGACGACACCATCCCCGCGGGCTACAAGCTCTGCTGACCCTTTCCCCGAGAGAAAAGCGCACAACAGGGCTCTTCGGCCGTTACGCGGATAGGCGCATATCCAAGCTTACCGCCCGGCAGCGGAAAACAAAAAACACGCGGCATGGCCATGGCCATGCCGCGCGAACATTTTTGGGCGCGCCTTATGTATTGTGGGCCTCTCTCATTCCGGCACATATTCCGGGCACTTGTACCGGGGCTTGCCGAGACTGGCCCTGCCATATTCGATGGCCTTCTTCGGGCAATAGCAGATGCAGGCCATGCAGTGGACGCAGCCCTCGCCCCAGCGGGGGCGACCGCTTATAAGCGTCACGGCATTGGTGGGGCACAGCGCGGCGCATTTGCCGCAGCTCACGCAGGCGTCCGTGGCGTAAAATTTTTTCGACTTTACAAAGAAGGCGTAAAAGAGGGGGTTGGCCAGCCGGGTCTTGACCTTGTCCGCAAAGCCGGGCGCGGAACCGGGGATATCCTCGCCCCGGGCGATATACCCGGCGGCCTGCGCCATATCGGGCAGCGCCTTTTCAAGGATCGCGGCGGCCTCGCCCTTGTCGGGCACGGCAAACATGGCCACATAGTTTTCCGGCATGACCAGCTGCTGCACGCCTCTGTAGACGAAGCCCTTATCGGCGCACAGCGTCCGCAGCTTCTCCGCGGCCGCGCCGATCTCGTCGCCGCAGGTCATGACAAAATAGGCGTCCCTGCTGCCGGAAAAGCTGCCCGCGCGGAGCAGCGCTTCAAATACCCGGGGAATGCGCCAGCCATGGGTGGGGGAGACAAACACCCAGGGGCGGTCGGAATGCAGCACGATATTCTCGCCGGACTTCAGAACCGCGCCCGCGTCCAGCAGCTCGTCGTCCAGACGGTGGGCGATGAATTTGGCGGCGTAGCGGCTGTTGCCGGTGCCGGAAAAGTAGACGACCATGGGACACCTCCTGAGAACAGAATTCAAAGAACAGGCAATTTGTGGATCGCCCTACGGATTGATTATACCCCATTCCGGCAACACTTGTACAGTCCGAAATTTTGTGGTAGAATAACCGCTGCGTGGTTATTCTATCACGCGCATCATCGCGCGCCGCGCGATGGCGCATCTGAATCGTCCGCCGCCTCGCCCCGAACGGGGCAACCGGCGTCGATGACAGGTTATAAGTTAATGCGCATTGGAGGTAAAAATGCCATGACAAAAATAGATATCTTCTCCGGTTTTTTGGGCGCGGGCAAGACCACGCTGATCCGCAAGCTCATCAAGGAGGCCTATGCCGGACAGAAGATCGTGCTCATTGAAAACGAATTCGGCGAGATCGCCATCGACGGCGGCTTTTTGAAGGACGCCGGCGTGGAGATCACCGAGATGAATTCCGGCTGCATCTGCTGCACGCTGGTGGGCGATTTCAAGGCAGCGCTGGAACAGGTTATAAAAACCTACGCCCCCGACCGCGTCATCATCGAACCCTCCGGCGTGGGCAAGCTCTCAGACGTGGCCCGCGCCGTCTCCGCAGTGGCGGACAAGGCTGAGATCGGCGCAAAAGTCACTGTGGTGGACGCGAACAAGTGCAAAATGTATATTCGAAACTTCGGGGAATTTTTCAACGACCAGGTGAAGAATGCCGACGTGATCGTTCTCAGCCGCACCGGCGACGTGGGAGAGGACAAGACTGCCGCAGCCGCGGCTATGCTTAAGGAGCTCAACGGCGACGCCGTCATCATCACCACTCCCTGGGACAAGCTGGCGGGCGCGCAGTTCACCGCGGCCATGGAACACCGTTCCACGCTGGCCGCCGCGCTGGCGGAGCTGGCCGAGGAGCATCATCACGACGACGACGATGACGACGACGAATGTGAATGCCACGAGCATGAGCATGA
>DAOPXW010000029.1:0-15718 GCA_035352555.1 Oscillospiraceae bacterium | reverse complement strand
CATGAGCATGACCATGAGCATGACCATGAGCATGAGCACGAGCACGAGCATGAGCACCATCATCACCACCACGCGGACGAGGTCTTTACCAGCTGGGGCAGCGAGACGCCGAAAAAATTCAGTGAGGCGGAACTGAAGACCATCCTCACCGCGCTGGACGACACCGGCAAATACGGGTTGATCCTCCGCGCCAAGGGCATGGTGGACGCTTCCGACGGGGAGTGGCTGTACTTTGACTACGTGCCGGGCGAGATCAATATCCGCCGGGGCTCGCCCATCGTCACGGGCCGTTTCTGCGTCATCGGATCCAAGATCGACGAAGGTGCGCTGAAGGAGCTGTTTAATATTGAGTGAACAAAACAACGACATCCCCGTGTATCTGTTTACGGGCTTTCTCGAATCCGGCAAGACCCGCTTTATCCAGGAGACCCTGGAGGACAAGCGCTTCAACAAGGGCGAAAAGACCCTGCTGCTGGTATGCGAGGCGGGCGTGGAGGAATACGAGCCCGAGTCCTTTTCGGGCAAAAACGTCTACATCCGCGAGGTGGCCGAGCAGGCCGAGCTGACCATGGACAATCTGGACAAGTGGCAGAAGGAGACCGGTTCCGAGCGGGTGGTGGTGGAATACAACGGCATGTGGATGCTGGATGTGCTCTACACCGCCATGCCGGAGAGCTGGGTGGTGTATCAGGAGTTCATGTTTGCCGACGCCGCCACTTTCCTGACCTACAACGCCAATATGCGCCAGCTGACCTATGACAAGCTGAAAAGCTGCGAGCTGGTGGTGTTCAATCGCTTCAAGCCCGACATGGACCGGATGCCCTATCACAAGATCGTCCGCGGCGCATCCCGCCGCAGCGATATCGCCTATGAGTACGACGCCAACAAGGTGGAGTACGACGACATCGAGGACCCGCTGCCCTTCGATCTGGAGGCCCCCGTCATCGACATCAAGGACGAGGATTACGCCGTGTGGTACCGGGATCTGTCCGACACGCCCAAGAATTACGAGGGCAAGACCGTGCGCTTCAAGTGCCGCCTGCTGACCCGCAAAAAGCTGCCGTCCAAGACCTTCATCGCGGGGCGCCATGTGATGACCTGCTGCGTGCAGGACATCCAGTTTGCGGCGCTGGTGGTGCAGTGGGACGAGGCCTCCACCATAGTCAACGACAGCTGGGTGATATTGACGGGACAGGTGCATTTCAAGTTCAACATCGCCTACGGAAAAAAAGGCCCGGTGCTGACCTATCTGGGCGCCGAAGCCTGCGAGGTCCCGGAAAATCCCGTGGCAACCTTTTACTGACAAAAAACACCCGGACGCCGTCCGGGTGTTTTTTTATCGTTACCGGTGATCGGCCACGTAGAAAATGGCCACGGCCCCGGGCCCCAGATGGGAGCCGGTGCATTGCTCGTACCACTCGATGATGACCTTGTCCACGGCGGGATTTTTGGCCATGTGGTCGGCCATAAACTGCGCTTCCTTTTCGGAGTCGCAGTGGGCCACGGCCACGGTCTGGTGGCTGTCGGGGAGGATGTGGGCGTCGAAATCGGCCAGCAGGGACTCCAGCGCGGCCTTGCGGCCCCGGGCCTTGCCGCACACCACGATGTGGCCCGTGTCGTCGCCCTTCAGCAGAGGGCGCAGCCCCAGCGCCTTGCCCGCGAAAGCCTTCACGCCGGACACGCGGCCCGTGCGGTGCAAAAACATCAGATCGTCCACCATGAAGCAGCCCCGGGTGTGGGGCACCAGCGCGCAGGTCTTTTCATAGGCGGTCTGCAGATCGTCCCCCGCGTCGCGCATCTCCAGCGCCGCCATCACAGGCAGCCCCTCGCCAAAGGAGGCGTTCATGGTGTCGATGAGCAGGATCTTCCGCTCCGGGTATTTTTCCGTCAGCTCCTGGGCGGCGATGACGGCGTTGGCGTAGGAGCCGCTGATGCCCGCGGCCATGCCGATATACAGGATGTCCCTGCCGGTCTGAAGGATCTTTTCAAAGCACTCGGTATATTCCGCAAAGTTCACCAGAGAGGTGGTGACCTCCACCTTTAGCCGCATGGCGGCGAAGAAAGCCTGCCGCTCCAGCGGGCCGGAGGAGAGGTCGACTTTATAATCCTTGCCGTTCATGGTGTATTTGAAAGGCAGCACGGGCAGTTGGTATTGCTCGACCAGCGCTTTTTGCAGATTGCTGGAAGAATCGGTCACGATCTCATAAGAGAAATCCATTGGTCGCCTCGCTTTCCCGGCCGGGCCGGCGCATAGATATTGTTTTCAATACTATATTATTTCGAAGGGTTTTCGTCAATTATTATTCGCAAAATATAAGAATATCCTTCAATAATTTATTGTTTGTTCATTTATTGTGGCAGGGCTCCATGGGACAGACCTCCATCAGGTACCGGTACAGCGGCAGCAGCCGCTGAAATTCATCCGCAAGAAGCCGGGGCAGCTCGGGACTGAACAGGTCGCCGCCGAATTCCCGGGAGCAGACCACGCCCACCCGGCGGCCGTTGTACCAGGGGTTCAGCAGCTCGCCCATATCCTTCTTGGGCTTGGCGTAGGGGTCGCTGTCGATCTCGCAGCCGCCCAGGGCCGCGAGGGGCCGGATCAGGCGGGTGAAGCGGGCGGGGTTGGCGTCGATGCTCTGGCGGAAAGCGGCCATCTGGGCGGCGGAGCAAGAATAAAAGCCCATGCCGAAGCTGTAGTCCGCGGCGCCCACCTCAAACCAGAACATGGGCCCGCGCAAAAGACCGTCCCAGTCCTTCAGGGAGAACCACAGGTGCTCCTTGTAGGGGCCGCCGCCGTGGAGGCGGCGGGCGTCCCGGTAGATGCGGGCCACGTGCAGATTCAGCCCCAGTGCGGGCTCCCGCCGGGCCATCTCATCCGCCGTGGCCAGCGCCAGCGCCTTGAAGGGCTGATTGACCAGCGTCTCGAATTCGTCCTTGTGGGCCAGGAACCAGGGCCGCTCGTTGTTGAATTTCAGCGCCAGCAGGAATTCGCCTGCGGCGGGCGTAAAGCCTTCGAACATGATCGCACCTCAAAAGAAACCGAACCGGCATGACGCAGGGCCTGCCGGCTTAGTTTCCGCAGTTTTCAGATTTTTATCAGCTCGTAGTCCCGGCTGCCCAGACCGATCTTTTCGGCGTGCTCCAGGCAGCTGCGCCACTCCGATTCCGGGGTGGAGTTGGTGAAATGGTCGTGATGATCCACAAAATCGGGCTTCGCCATATTGGTTGCCAGTTGGCTGCCCGGCATGGGGGCGGCGGCGAGGCAGGCATCCACGCAGGCCCACTCCAGGGCCAGCGGGTCGAAGGAGGCGAACATACCGATGTTGGGCAGGATGGGCACGTCGTTCTCACCGTGGCAGTCGCAGTTGGGGGACACGTCCATAATCAGGGAGATATGAAAGTGGGGCCGCCCGTCGATGACGGCCTTGGCGTACTCCGCCATCTTGCGGTTCAGCTCGGTGTTGGCACTCTCGTTGCGAAAACGGATGGCGTCGAAATTGCAGGCGCCCAGGCACCGGCCGCAGCCCACGCAGTGTGCGGCATCCACCGTCATTTTTTTTGCCGCCTCGTCATATACCAGTCCGCCGTTGGCGCATTCCCGCTGGCAGCGGCGGCAGCCCCGGCACCGTTTGGTGTCGATGCTGGCCTTGCCGCCGGAGTGCTGGTCACATTTGCCGGCTCTGGAGCCGCAGCCCATGCCGATGTTTTTAAAGGTGCCGCCGAAGCCGGTCATCTCGTGGCCCTTGAAATGGGTCAGACTGATGAACACGTCCGCGTCCATGATGGCGTGGCCGATCCTGGCCTCCTTGATATACTCGCCGCCCGCCACCGGCACGGCGATATCGTCCGTGCCCTTCAGGCCGTCCGCAATGATTACGGGGCAGCCCACGGTGTACGGCGTGAAGCCGTTGAGCCAGGCGCAGTCCAGATGCTCCAGCGCGTTTTTCCGGCTGCCGGGGTACATGGTGTTGCAGTCGGTGAGGAAGGGCCTGCCGCCGTTTTCCTTCACCACGTCCGCTACGGCCCGGGCATAGTTCGGGCGCAGAAAGCTGACGTTGCCGAGTTCGCCGAAGTGCATCTTGATGGCCACAAATTTACCGTCCATGTCGATATCGCCGATACCGGCCCTGCGGATGAGCTTCTGCAGCTTCACGGGCAGCCCGTCCCCAAAAGGAACGGTGTGAAAATCGGTAAAAAAGACTTTGGATTTTTCCATATCGCGGATACCTCGCTTACAGTGAATATTTTTTGCTGAATTCTTCGTAATACCGGTCAAAGGAGTGGGAGTGCATTTCCTTCACGCCGTCCAGATAGCTGTGGGTTTCAAACATATCGCTTTCCAGCTCGATCATGGCCACGGCGATGTTGGAGCAGTGATCCGACACGCGCTCGTAGTTGGTCAGCAGGTCGTTGAACACAAAGCCCTGGGTCAGCGTACAGATGCCCTTCTGGACCCGTTCAATGTGGTGCAGCTTCATCTCGTCGCAGAGGTTGTCGATGAGCTCCTCCAGCGGCTCCACATGGTAGGCGGTGTCCATGTCGTTGCTGATGAACGCCTCCACCGCGGTGGAGAGGACCTCCGTCACCGCGCCCTGAAGAACGGTGAGCTCATGGGAGGCGGCGGGGGAGAAGCGCATGTTTTTCTCGTGTATCTCCTGGGCCAGCTCCGCGATATTCAGCGCGTGGTCGGAGATGCGCTCGAAGTCGCTGATGGTGTGCAGGAACTTGGACACGTCCTCGTTTTGCTTGTCGGCCAGCTCCTGGGCCGTGACCTTGACCAGATAGGTGCCCAGTTTGTCCTCGTAGCCATCGATGGCGTCTTCGGAATCCTTCACCCGCTGAAAGCCGTCGTCGGTATAATTGCCCAGCAGGGCGATGGAGGCGTACAGGTTCTCCTGCGCCCGGCGGGCCATGGAATTGATGGTCAGCCGGCTCTGCTCGATGGCCAGCGCGGGGTGATCCACAAAGCGCTCCTCCAGCCGGTTGAAGTCCTCTGTCTCGCGCCGGGCGTCGGGCTTGTCCTTGATGAACAGGTCCACCAGCTTTTCCAGCTTGCCGATGAAGGGCGTCAGCACCAGCACGGTGACGAAACGGAACAGGGTGTTGACGAAGGCCACGCTCACCGTGGTCATGGTCAGGGACATGAAGGAGAAGCCGCCCACCGCGGCGTTGACGATATAAAAGATACTGCCCCAGATCAGCACGCCCAATACGTCCACCAGCAGATAGATGAAGGCGGTGCGCTTGCCGTCCGTGGTGGCGCCCACGGCGGACAGCAGCACGGGCACGGCGGCACCGATGGCGATGCCCAGGATCAGCGGGTACGCCACGGAAAAATCAATGGCGCCGGTGATGGCCAGAGCCTGCAAGATGCCTACGGCCGCAGAGGAGGACTGGATGACGCTGGTAACCAAAATGCCGGCCAGAATGCCGACCAGCGGGTTGGAGAAGGTGGTGATCAGACCGATGAACGCCGCGCTCTCCTTCAGCGGAGCCACGGCGGAGGACATGGCCTGCATCCCGTACATCAGTACGGCGAAGCCAAGCATAATGCCGCCCACGTGCTGCTTGGTCTGGTTTTTGGTAAACATCTGCAGGATGATTCCCACCACCGCGATGATGCCGGTGAGGGTGGCGGTGGAAAAGATTTGCACCCAGCCGGAGGCCGAGCCGCCGCCGATGTCGGACAGGCACAGAATCCAGCCCGTGACGCTGGTGCCCAAGATGGCGCCCATGACGATGCCGATGGCCTGGCGCACTTTCATCATGCCGGAGTTGACAAAGCCCACCACCATGACGGAAGTGGCGGAGGAGGACTGAATCACGGCGGTGACACCCGTGCCCAGCAGTACGCCCTTCAGCGGGGTACTGGTGAGGCGATAGAGTACGATCTCCAGCCGATTGCCCGCGACGCGCTTCAGTCCGTCACCCATCAGGTACATACCGAACAAGAACAGCGCCACGCCGCCCAGCAGAGAAATTACATCCGATACGCTCAGAATTGCTCACACCTTTCAGAGAAGCGCAGACCAATTATCACAACAGTATAATAAACCAAAAGCCTGAGAGAATCTATAGCCAAATTGATAATTTTCGGCCTCTTTCGCCCCCTGTTCCCAGCGGTTCTTCCGGCAAAAAGACCAGAGCGATAAATATGTGTCTCAGGATATTGACAAGATCGTTATTACGAAATATAATATTGAATACTACATTTGCCGGAGACGGCGTTTTTTTCGGGAGGCGCCAATGAAGATCTGTATTCTGGGCGATTCCATCGCCAAGGGCATCCTTTACGACGAAGAGGAGAGGCGCTATGTCACCAGCAGGGATAGCTTCGCGGCCCGGCTGGCGGACGACGGCGCCGAGGTGGACAATTTTTCCGTGTTCGGCTGCACGGTGACCAAGGGGCTACAGTTGGCCCAGCGGCATCAGGCACGCCTGGCCGGGGCGGACGTGGTCCTGATGGAATTCGGCGGCAACGACTGCGACTTCCACTGGGACGACATCGCCGCCGCCCCCGATGCCCACCACGACCCCAACACTGTGATGGAGCTCTATCTGGAAAACTATACCAAGCTCATCTATTTCATTCAGGGCAGCGGCGCTATGCCGCTGGTACTCAACCTGCCGCCCATCGGGGCCAGACGGTATTTTGACCATTTTTCCGTGGATATGGACGACACCGGCAGGGCCAACGTCATCCGCTGGCTGGGCGGGGACGTGGAATACATCCACCGCTGGCACCGTTCCTACAACGGCCAGCTCACCGCGCTGACCGCTTCGCTGCATATCCCCTTCGCCGACATCCGGGGAGAGTTTTACCGCAGCGGCGACTACAACGATTTTCTCTGCCGGGACGGCATCCATCCCACCTTGGAGGGGCAGGGCCTGATCTACGACCGGCTGCGCTCCTTCCTGCCGGCCGCGTTGTAAAAAACAGTCGCCAGGGCGGCAAAACTGTGATACAATAGCCACGTTGCATACGGCGGGAGGCGAAAATGATATGACGCTGAGAGAGCAGCTGATTCTGGCTGCCATCGACATTATCCAGAAGGACGGTATGGGCGGGTTCACAATCCGCAGGGTGGCCGCGGAATGCGGCGTCAGCTGTGCCGCGCCCTACAAGCATTTCCGGGATAAAGAGGATATGCTGCTGGCCGCGCTGGACTATGTGAATGAAAAATGGTACGAGCAGCAGAGCGTGGTGATCGAGGAAAACGCCGGCGACGTCTCCAGACAGCTGGTGGCCGTGAGTATGGCTTATATCCGATTCCTGGCGGAGAACCCCCATTTCCGGGCGCTGATGTGGCTTCGGGGGGACAATATGACTCCCGAGCAGATGAAGGAGAGAGCCGAGATGAGCAGCTACTCCAAGGAGCTGGTCAGCAAATGGTGCATCAAGTCCGGCTATTCTTTGGAGCAGTCCGTGCGCAAGACCTACGCGGTGCGATCGTTCATCTACGGCGCCACCGTCATGTTCGACACCGGGGAGCTGCAATACAGCAAAGAAAATCTGGCCATGGTTGAAAAGTGCATTCGACGGGAATTTGAGCTCGACTGATTTTATTGACAGGCGAGCTCTTTTAGCGTATAATATTACGAAGTTAACAACGTTAACAGAGGAGATTGTTATGAGCGACTTTGTGATCCTGACCGATTCTTCCTGCGACCTGCCGGCGACCCTTGCCGATTCGCTGGGTCTGGTGGTGGCGCCGCTGACCTTCGAGCTGGAGGGAAAGCAATACACCAACTATCTGGACTGGCGCGAGATCGCCCCCCACGCGTTTTACGACAGGCTGCGCGGTACCGCGCTGGCCCCCACCTCCGCCGTCAATGTGGCCGCCTTTACGGAGCTGATGGAGCCCATCCTCCGGTCGGGCAGGGACATTTTGTATATCGGGTTTTCTTCGGGCCTGAGCGCGGCCTACCAGAACGGCGAGATCGCCGCGGCGGATCTGCGGGAAAAATATCCCCAGCGCGTCATCCTCACGGTAGACAGCCTGTGCGCCTCTCAGGGCGAAGGGCTGCTGGTGTGGCTCACCGCCCACAAAAAAATTGACGGCGCGTCCATCACCGAATGCCGGGATTTTGCCGAAGCCACCAAGCTGCACATCGTCCACTGGTTCACCGTGGAGGACCTGAAATTCCTCTGGCGGGGCGGCCGGGTCTCCAAGACGGCGGCCACCGTGGGCACCATTTTGGATATCAAGCCGGTGATGCATGTGGACAATGCGGGCCATCTGGTGCCCGTCTACAAAGTCCGCGGGCGGAAAAAGTCCCTGCGCGACCTCGGCAAGAACACCGCACAGGTGGCGATCAACCTAGCCGAGCAGACCATTTTTATCACCCACTGCGACTGTCCGGACGAGGCCCGGGCCCTGGGCGAGCAGATCAAGGCCGCCGGCGCCAAGGACGTCATCATTAACTATGTGGGTCCGGTCATCGGCTCCCACTCCGGCCCGGGCACCATGGCCATCTTCTGCGTGGGCACGGAGCGCTGACGAACGAAAAAAGGTTCGCCGCAGTTCTAAAAACTGCGGCGAACCTTTTTTGTTTAAAAATAATTGACCAGTACGATCTTGCCCATGCTCTCCAGACTGTCCACCAGCTCGTTCACCAGCCGCATCTTGACCTCAAAGTTGAAGGGCAGGTTTTGGTGAGCGGGATTCACGGCCTTGCCGATGAACAGGTTCACGTCCGTGGCCGTCTCAAAAAGCATCCGGGAGATCAGGGAAGCGCCGTCCTTCTTGTAGCTCCATTCCTCGAACTGGGTGTTCCCGGCCAGATAGTCCTTGGCATAGGTCAGCACCCGGTCCATGGTGACGATGCCCTCCGTCACCAGGTCAATGCCGTCCACCGTGGAGACGGGGGGGATATCCGGGTCGGGGGTGAGGTCGCTGACCACCACGGCCGTGCCCAGATAGGCGGCGGCGATCTTGGCGGTGGTGCCGCCGCAGACGATGTGACGCCCCCCCCGGGCAAAGAACAGGGACATCATCTTGATGTTGTCGTCGTAGCTGGAAGGGGGGCCGAAGGCCAGATTCACGGCTTCCCGGCGGCGGATACGGACCGTGCAGACCGTGGCGTCGTCCGTGGGGCGCCCGTCGTACAGGCGGCCGGTCTCCTCCAGCAGGATGGTGGTGAGGGTTTTGGCCGTGAAGCCGATGTTGTAGAAGGTCTCCATGTAGGAGATGATATGATCCCGGTCCCAGTATTCGTTGTAAACCCCGTCGTTGCTGGCGTAGAGCACGCCGTCGGACATGAGGAAAAAGATATCGTTTTCCTGCAGCTTGATCTCTGACTGGAGGATCTCCTTGTCGCCGATGCGCAGGGTGTTGCACGGGATCTCGCAATTTTTGCCCGCCCGCAGCAGGATGACGTTGGGGTTCTCATACTGGATGATCTCCGCCCGCTCGTTGTTGACGATGCGCATGATGGTAAAGGTGGAGAAGGCGGAATTGATGTCCTGGTTGATGGGCAGCGTGTCCGCGATGGTGCTCACGGCGTCCTCCAGCTTCATATCGGCGGCCAGCATGGTGGAGATGATCTTGGAGGTCAGTATGGACAGGATGCTGGCCTTCACGCCGCTGCCCAGCCCGTCGGCCAGCACCACGATGCGGGAGTTGCCGCCCTGCTGCACCACCTCCACATGGTCGCCGCACAGCTCCTCTCCGGCGTGGTTGAGGCTCATATAGCCGATGTCGGCGAAATACTCATTCCTTTTCATCGGTATTGATCGACTCCTTCAGATTTGTCAGGGCGATTTTGGTCTCCGCCGTGGTCTCGCCCAGCAGGGAGGCAATCTCCTGCACGATGCGCATCTGCTTGTCCACCACCTTGTCCGCGATCTCAGCGGTGGTGCGGCTGATCTCCTCACGCTTGGCGCGGGCGACCTCCTCCTCCGTCACGTCGCGGAGGATGCAGATGAACAGGTGGGAGGTCTTGTCGTAGACGATGGTCTGTTCAAAGTATTTTTTGTAATCGGCGGAATAACTGCGCTGGTTTTTAATGGCGCGGCCGGATTCGCTGACCTGGAAGAAGGGGGCGGGCTCCAGAATGCGCACGATGTTCTCGCCCAATATGTCATCCTGACTGCGGATGTTCAGCATCCCGAGGGCGGCCAGATTCAGCTGCTGGATTTCGAACTTGTCGTTGACGATCACCAGCCCGTTGGGGGAGTTGTTAAGGATGTTGTTGGCGAAGCTCTCGCTTTTATCCATGATGTAGGGCAGGCACATACTGGGGTCGGCGATGCCGCGGAACACGGCCACGGCCTTGTCCCGGCAGGAATCGTAGCCGCAGGTGCCGCAGTTGAGCTCGTCGTCGGGGGTGGTCTTGCCCATGAGCTTGAGGATATCCTTGATCTCGGCCTCGGTGGGTACGGGCTTAGGCACGTCCTTGCGCATATATTCGGTCTCCAGCACCTCGTCCCTGCCCCGGGCCACGTCGAAATCGTCCGGCCCGGCGTAATTCACGGCCATCTGATAGTGGCGGATGGGGTAATTGTCGTATTTTTCCATAATGGGGCCGCCGATGCAGCTGCCCTTGCAGGAGGACAGCTCGATGAAGCACTTGTGGATGCCGCCCTCCTTCAGGTCATTCAGCGCGGCGCGGCACTCCCGGGGACCGTCTACCGCCAGATAGGTGTAGCCGTTGTCTGGCAGGTCCATGGTCTTGAGGATGCCGCCGGCGGTGGGGAACAGTCTGGCCCGGCTGTGGGCGTTATCATCCAGGCGCTGCTCCACCTCGATGCCGGCCTCCTTGAACAGGGCGGACAGCTCCGCAAAGGTCAGCACGGCGTCCACCAGATTGCCCTCGGCCTCCTTTTTTTTGGCCAGGCACGGGCCGATAAACACCACCTTGGCGTTGGGCAGGCGGCGTTTGATGTCGATGGCGTGGGCGATCATGGGCGATACCACGGGGGAGAGATAGCGGCACAGCTCGGGATAGTATTTCTGCACCAGCGTGGTGGCGGCGGGGCAGCAGGTGGTGATAATCACATCCCGATTGCCCGCGTTGAGCTGTTTTTCGTATTCGCGCTTCACCAGCGTGGCGCCGATGGCGGTCTCCTCCGCGTCGTCAAAGCCCAGCTTTTTCAGGGCCTCCTTCATGGACCCGATGCCCACGCCCTCAAAGCCCGCCACAAAGGACGGGGCCAGGCTGGCGATAACAGGCGCGTCGCCCCGCAAAAAGCCCCGGACGGTCTCCCGGGCATCGGCGACCTCCTTGGCATCGTGGGGGCAGACCACATAGCAGCTGCCGCAGAGAATGCAGTCGTCACTGATGATGTGGGCCTGATGCCCCGTGAAGCGGATGGCCTTCACCGGGCAGAAGCGGATGCACTTGTGGCAGTTCTTGCAGTTGGATTTCTTCAGTGTCAGTACTTCAGGCATCGTCTCGTCCTCCAGAAAGCTGATTTCTGATCTCCGCCGGTGAAAGGCCGGTCTTTTCCGCAATGGCGGCTATGTCGTCGTACTCGGGCTTGGTTCGCGCCGTGTCCCAGCCCTCGGCCCGCTTCAGGCGCACCGGGCCCCAGGGGGTCTCCTCCGTTGCAAAGGAGCGGCGCAGGATGTAGCGCGCGCACAGCGCTTCCCGGATGCCCAGCGTGGCGGTGAGCTGAAAGATCAGCCGCACCATGGCATCCCGGAGATCCGGCCGGCACAGACAGGTCAGGCGCACGCCGGGGCGGTCCTTTTTCATACCCACGGCCTGCCACGACACGTCCAGCGCGCCCGCCCTGCGCAGCGCGCCGATGGCGTAGCCGATATCCTCGCCGGTCATATCGTCCACCTCGCAGCACAGCTCCACAATCTGCTCGGCGGCCTCTCCCAGCAGGGCGCGCACGCAGTTGGCGGCGGGAAAGTCCTTGGTTCCCATGCCGTAGCCCACGACCGCAACGGTCATGGCGGGCTGCCGGCCGAAATCGGAAGCAAAGGCCTTCAGCAGCGCGGCCCCGGTGGGGGTGCACAGCTCGCCCTCAATTTCCCCGGCGAAGGTGGGGATGCCCGTCAGCAGCGACGCGGCGGCCGGGGCGGGCACCGGCAGGATGCCGTGGGCGCACTTCACGGCGCCGAAGCCCGTGCGCACCGGGGAGCAGACGATCCGCTCCGGGGCCAGCAGCTCCAGGAGAAAGCACACGGCGGCGATGTCCGCCACGGCATCCATGGTGCCCAGCTCATGAAAATGGATGTGTTCCATGGGCACTCCGTGGGCAGCGCTCTCCGCCGAAGCCAGCAGGTCGTAGACCCGGCCTGCATTTACCTTTGCCGCCTCCGGCATGGCCAGAGACGCGATCAGCGCGCGGATGTCGCCCAGATGCAGCCCGTGATGGGCGTGGGGGGCGCTCCCGCCCTCCTCGTCCCCCAGACAGGTCACGCGCAGCCGGGTGCCCACGATACCGCATTTTTCGGCGTTCTCCGCCGTGTAGCGCACGCCGGGGATACCCAGCGCGTTGAGCTTTTCCAGCATCCCCGCCGGGTCGGGGCACAGGGCCAGCAGCGCGGCGGACAGCATATCCCCCGCGCAGCCCATGCCGCAGTCCCAAAAAAGCAGCTTCATATTTATGACCATTCCTTTCGCTGCGCTTCAAGCCACAAAACAACCATGAAAGAAATGGTCATAATGCGCCTGTTTTTCGGTTGCCGCGCAATCGGCGAGAAAAAAGCGCTTAAACTGCATAAAGTTTGAACTTGTTTCAAACTTTGTGCCCCAGATGATTGATCATGCTGGCCAGATACCCGCCGCCGAAGCCGTTGTCAATATTCACCACCGACACGCCGCTGGCGCAGGAATTGAGCATACTCAGCAGCGCCGCGATACCGCCCAGGGACGCGCCGTAGCCCACGCTGGTGGGCACCGCGATCACCGGGGAATCGGCGAGGCCGCCGATGACGGAGGGCAGCGCGCCCTCCATGCCGGCCACGGCCACGATGCACCGGGCGGACATGATATCCTCTGCGTGGGACAGCAGCCGGTGGACGCCGGACACGCCCACGTCGTACAGGCGCTTCACGCGGTTGCCCAGCGCCTCGGCGGTGACGGCGGCTTCCTCGGCCACGGGGATGTCGCTGGTGCCGCCGGTGGCCACCACGACGGTGCCGTCCCCGTCGGGTTCGGGCGGTGCGCCGATGACGCCGATGCGCCCCGACTCGTTATAATCTATGGGCAGGCCCGCCTGGGCGATGGCCGCCGCGGTGGCGGGGGCGATGCGGGTCACCAGCACGGTCTTCTGACCGTGGGCGCGGAGCGCCTGGGCGATCCTGATGATATGCTCGTCGGTCTTGCCCGCGCCGTAGAGTACCTCGCTTGTCCCCTGGCGCAGCTCGCGGTGGTGATCCACTTTTGCGAAGCCCAGGTCCTCAAAGGGCTCCAGCTTCAGCTTCAGCAGGGCGTCCTCCGGCGTCATGCCGCCGTCCCGCACCTGCTCGAGAATGTGTTCGATGTCTCTCTGACTCATATAGTCAGCGTCCTTTCATGTCCATGGCGACGGCGGAAAAATCCTTCCCCAGCGCGCGGCGGATATCGTCCCATTCGCGTACGGCGCGCAGCAGCTGCGCCCGGCTGAATTCCAGACGGGCCGCGCCGCCCCTCAGGCGCACGCGAAAATCGGTATAGCCCATCTCGAAAAGCGCGTTTTCGGCCTTTTCCACCTTTTCCAGCTTCTCCGCCGTGAGGATCTCCCCGGCGGGGACGCGGGTGGCCAGACAGGCGTAGGAGGGCTTGTCCGCGGTGAAAAGCCCCGCCCGGGCGGAGAGGGCGCGCACGTCGGCCTTGGTGATGCCGCACTCCCGCAGGGGGGAGCGGACGGAAAGCTCGCCCAGCGCCTTCATGCCAGGCCGGTCGGCCGCGTCGTCGGAGGCGTTGGTGCCGTCCAGAATCACATCGTAACCGTCCGCCGCGGCCCGGGCCTTCAGCGCGGAAAAGATGGCCGTTTTACAGTAATAACAGCGGTTTTCCGGGTTTGCCGCCACCTGGGGCACCGCGAGAATGTCCGCTTCGATCACGGTCAGCTCCGCGCCGGAAAAGCTACAGACCTTTTTCGCGTCCTCCAGCTCAAAGGCGGGCTGGAACACGGTCCTGACAAAATAGGGGCGCACGTCCGCGCCCAGCTTTCTGCCGGCGTACAGCAGATACGAGGAATCCGTGCCGCCGGACAGTCCCAGCGCCGCTTTCGGCACCCGGACGAAAAAATCACTCAGTTCCATTTCCTGCTCCAATCGGGTTCCTGTTATTGAAAATACCACATTCATCAGGAAAAGTAAATGCGGATGGGCGTTGTAATTTCGCCGGGGTTTGTGTATAATCGAAGAAAAGCCGTTAGTTGCGCTTACAGGCTGCGCTGTTTATGGGGGTACGGAGAAATGAGCTGTAGGATAATCGCCGCGTTCGTCTCGGAAAAGAACACCGACAATATCGCGTCCGTGCTGGAGAATCACGGCGTCGCCGTCAACTGCCGCTGCCGCAGCGGGCAGGAGATCATCGCCGCCGCGGAGGAGACCGGCAGCGCCGTGGTCATCTGCGGGGCGGAGTTCAGCGATATGTCGGCGGACGACCTGTCGCTGTGGATCGATGTCCCCGCCGCCTTCCTGGTGCTGGGCACGCCGGACGAGATCAAAAACTGCAGGGGCGCCAACGTGTTTACCCTGGCCCTGCCCGTCAAGGGCGGCGAGCTGGCCGGGTCCGTGAATACCCTGACCCAGCTGGTGGCCAAGAAAGAGGCCCTGCTGAAGCTCTCCATCCCCCACGACGAGGAACTGACCATTGTCAAGGCCGAAAATCTGCTGGTGAAAAAGACCCATATCAGCGAGGATCAGGCCCGGGAATATATCCGCCGCAAGAGCATGGAGACCTCCTCCCGGATGTCCTCCGTGGCGGCTGTCATTCTCAAGACGCTGGGATAAACGCGGAGAGGAAACGACTATGAAATTTGTGATCGAACCCGACGTTTTTGAAAAGCTCCCCGCCTACTGCGTGGGCGTTGTCACCGCGAAGGGCATCGACAATACCGGCGCCCACCCGGAGATCGAGACCCTGCTGGACGAGGGCGTCAAGCTGGCGGAAGCCCGCTTCCTCGACCGCAGGATCAAGGAGGAGCCGGACATCCTCCCTTACCGCGAGGCTTTTCAGGCGCTGGGTATGAACCCTAACAAATATATGTGCTCCATCGAGGCGCTGTTTACTCGCATCGCCAAGGCCAAGGGTATGCCCCGCATCAACCCGCTGGTGGATCTGAACAACGCCGTCTCTCTGAAATACACCCTGCCCATGGGCACCCACGACCTCGCGGGGGCGGACGGCGACATGGCCATCCGGTTTTCCCGCCCGGGGGACACGTTTCTCCCCTTCGGAGCCGAGACCGAGGAAACGCCCGACCCGGGGGAGCTCGTCTATGCCGTGGGCAGTCAGGTGCGTACCCGCCGCTGGACGTGGCGGCAGTCGGAGCACGGCAAGATCGGGGCGGACACGAGCCGCGTCTTTTTCCCCATCGACGGCTTCGCGGGTTTCAACGACGACCGTGTACGCAGGGCCATGGCCGAGATGGAGACGGCGCTGGAGACGTCCTTTCACTGTGCGGCGGTCGCCGGCTTTGTGGACAGGGAACACCCGGAAATGGACATCACGCTGTAGAATAGCAGAACAACGGCGGGAGGGGCAAGCCCCTCCCGCCGTATTTTTATTCCCCGTCTCCGGTCTTGAAGCTCACGATCTCCACCGGGGT
>DAOPXW010000028.1:0-24350 GCA_035352555.1 Oscillospiraceae bacterium | reverse complement strand
TCTCGCCTGCAGCGCATTACCGCCGAGAGCAATAACTACCTTTTTCATTTTCTGTACCTTCCTTTTTTCCTTGAGTTGGTTTGCTGTTCTTTGCGTTTTATGTGAAATTAAAACTGCTGACAAAGCTTTTAATATCCCTTGAATCGAAAATCGTTGGATTATGGAAAACGGGCAGTCAGTATAACAATGGTGAACGATTTGCTTTATGCCGGTGAACGAATCACCACAAGTAATTTAATCGTTTAACCTCGCCTATTTTAACGATATCCGAGCAGATACCGCAGGCCGGGGAGACCACGGTCATCGGCCAAACAGAATTGTGTTTGCCAAGTTTGGATAACCGTTTTGGTTTCGCTCAATAGTTCAGCAATTGAAATTGATTAATCGATTAACCTCCCCAACAGAAGCGATATCCGAGCGGATATCGCGTTTTCTGCCTACGACATATTCTATTTCTTCCGCCTTTAGTCCGTGCTGCTCAGATCGGTCAGCGGGTTATGTGCAACCAAATCGCAGCGGCAAACATGATGGTATTCCGAGGTCAGCATGCTTGAATGGGCCTCGTCCAGCAGGCTCAGCATGATCTTGCCCGCCGTGTCGCCGACCCATTCCTCATGCTGGTTGACAGTGGTATACGGCGCGCCGAGAAGATTTGCCCAAACCGGCGTACCGACCATAACGACTTCCACATCGCCGGGGATCTGCAGATCCATCTCATGCAGGTAGGCGATACCGCCCTGCGCGTGAGTATGGTAGCTGTAAAAGAGGGCCGTCGGCGATCTTCTCTCAAAGACTTTCTTGGTCAGACGGTACCCCGTTTCGACATCCAGAATCATGCTGCCCTCGCGGAGAACCTCCGCATCCGGCGCGATCTCGCTGGTGGCCTTGATAAACCCGTGGCGGCGTTCGGAAGCACTGTTCGCATAGCCGTCCCAATCAATGAGCCCGATGGTCTTGTGGCCGCGCCGTGCGAGCATTCTGCCCGACATAAAACCTGCCTGGAAGCTGTCGTCCCCCACGTAAAATACCTTGCTTGTGTCCTCGTCGGTGATGAATTCACGTCCGATACTGACAAGCGGGATATTCAGCTGGCGGAGGGCCGCCGTATTCTCCCAGCCCTTGAAGGTGGGGCCGAGAATCACGCCGTCGGCACGGAGGCTGATTGCGCTCTCGATCAGGCTGCGCTCATGATCCGGGTTCTCATGGGTGTCGCAGATGACCGGGATAATGTCGTTTTCATACAGAACATTCTCGATGCTCTCGCAGACACGGGTATAATAAATATTGCTGAACTGCGGGATGATGACATACACCATGCGCTGCTTCTTGCCGCGCAGGCCGGAGGCGATTCCGCTCTTGGTATAATTCAGCTTTTTCGCCGCGGCAAAAACTCTGTCGATCGTGCTCTGCTGAATGGATTTGTTCGGCGTTCGATTGAGAACATAGGATACAGTCGCTACAGAGGTACCTGCCAAGTTTGCAACATCCTTAATTGTTGCATAGTGGATCTTGTTCGCCATAGTGCTTCCTCATTGTGGAATGGACACGTTCATGACCTGAATATAAACGTTTCACTACGCAAAAATCTATTTGGATGTTCTTAGGTATGCGTCTACAATATACCTCTTTTTTGCCGGTTTCAATTCGCGCTTTTCACAGATTCATTGGCAATATTTTGTCATACTTGTCAAAGAAGGCTGCTGCCCCTACCACTTTGCACAGAATAAAGTTGATTATTCCGGCGGAAATAACTATACTTTATGTGCAAAATGTACCCCCCCTCGGGAAAAAACAAGACACAGGAGTACGGCGATATGCAGTGTTATGAAGAGATCAATTTCAACTATGGCGAAGCCATCCGTCGCTTTGCCTCCGACCTCCATCAAAACCCGGAGCTCAGCTTTCAGGAAAGCCACACCACGCAGAAGCTGAAAGCCCAGCTTTCAGCGCTCGGCATTGAGATGCCTGCCTCCGGGCTTGATACCGGCGTCATCGGAATCCTCCGCGGCGGGGACGGCCCGGTAATCGCTCTGCGGGCCGACATCGATGCCATCCGCCAGACCGAACAGTTCCCACGCCCGGACGCTTCCGCGGTTCCCGGCGTCATGCACGGCTGCGGGCACGATGTACATACGGCCGGCCTGCTTGGAGCCGCGATGTACCTCTCGGCCCATCGGGAGCTTCTCAAGGGGGACGTCGTCTTCGTGTTCCAGCCTGCCGAAGAGGTCCTCGGCGGTGCGAAGGAGCTTCTTGCCCACGGTCTTTGGGACGCGGTTCAGCCTGCCGCCCTGTTTGGCCTGCATAATCTGCCCGACCTTCCGGTAGGCACCGTCGGCGTCAAAAGCGGCGTCGTCATGTCCTACAAGGACGGTTTTATGATCCGCTACATCGGCAGAAGCGGCCACACCAGCACCCCCCAGAATAATATTGACCCGACCGTGGCCATCGCCTCGCTCGTTCTCTCTCTGCAGACGGTGGTGAGCCGGAATGTCGGCCCGCTGGAGCAGACCGTGCTGACCGTATGTTCGATCTCTGCCGGAAAGCCGTACACCACCACGGTCGATGACGCCGCTATCACCGGCAATATCCGGACGCTGAGCGCAGAAGTCCGGCAGCGCGTGCTGCAGCATGTCCGCAGGATCGCGGAAAACACCGCGGCCGCCTACGGCTGCAGGATTGAACTGGACATCCACGAAATCACACCGGGCGTGGAAAACGCCGAAGCGCTTCTGCCGATCGCCGCCGCTGCGGCAGCCGAAACGGTGGGGATCGAAAACGTATGCAGCCCATCCGTCAACATGGCCTCGGAGGACTTCTCCATCCTCGGCCGTTCTCTTCCGTACTTCTTCTATTTCCTCGGTTCCGGTGTACCCGGGGAGCCTCCCATACCCTGGCATAACGCCTGTTTCCATACCGATCCGCAGACGCCTGTCTACGGCGCGGCTCTGCTGGCGCAGTCGGTGATCAAAGCGCAGCGGATGCTTTGACCCGTGACGGACGGCTTCGCGGGAAGAGGCAGAATTCGCTTTCGTTTTTTTCTTGTATGCGAACGTCAAAGTATTCCGCCGCAGGCGGTTTAGGGTGGAATAAAAAAACGAAAGGGGATACCGAGATGCTCATCGTGAAACTTGAACCCGAAACCAACGGCGCCCGGGCAAACCAGAATCTGTCGGATACGTTGGACATACTGCCGGAGGGCTGGACCGCCGTGCCGGAGGGGCTGGAGGCGGCGGCGCTGGCGGCGCTGCCGTGGCTGTCGCTGACGGCGGAGGAGGGCGCGGTGACCGCCGTGGCCGAAAATGCGCAGGCAAAGCGCGCTTTTGAGGAAGCGCGGGAAAAGGAGGCCGCCGATGGGGTCCAGCAGTAAGACGGGCAACTACGCCCTCAGCCAGTGGGCGGCTGAGGACACGCTGACCCATAGCGACGTGAACGCGGATAACGCCCTCGTGGATGCCGCGCTGAAATCCTTGTCCGACGGCATTTCCGCGCTGCCGGCCGCGCTTGTCGGCCAGCGCTTCTGCCGGGTGATGACCGGCACCTACACCGGCACCGGCGTCTACGGCTCGTCCGGCAAAAACAGCCTGACCTTCCCCGTTACGCCCAAGCTTGTGATGATCCTAAACGCGCAGCACGGCTTTTGCGGCATCGGCGACTGCTTCTCCGCGCTGTGGGGCCTCTCAACCGCCCCAAGACTATGGATCGATGGCGGCCAGTACACCAATGAGGTGGCCGCTTATTCCGGCAATACCATGACCTGGTACGAGAATAACTCTGCCTCGCGCCAGCTCAACGAATCCGGCACGGTCTACGCCTACATCGCCTTCGCCTGAGAAAATCGGGCGTTTCTGTTGCCCCCCGCCCCGTTTTCTGCTAAAATGGCGGCAGGATATCCGGAGCAAAGGGGGAGACAGAAATGCTGAGATTCTATACGGGCGGCGCGGGCGCGGGCAAGACCGGCCG
The DNA here is from genome assembly GCA_035352555.1 of Oscillospiraceae bacterium. GTDB lineage: Bacteria > Bacillota > Clostridia > Oscillospirales > Oscillospiraceae > UBA2922. The sequence goes on along the minus strand of DAOPXW010000028.1, from coordinate 20,390 downwards.
CGTGATGGAGCAGATCGGCGCGCGGGTGCGTCAGGGCCGCGGCGCGCTGCTGATCGTGCCGGAGCAGTACAGTCACGAGGCGGAGCGGGAGCTGTGCCGCGTGTGCGGCAACGCCCTGTCCCTCTCTGCCGAGGCGCTGAGCTTTTCCGGCCTGGCCAGAAAGCTGGCGCCGGTCCGGGACGGGGCCGTGACGCTGGACAAGGGCGGGCGGCTGCTGTGCATGGCGCTGGCCGTGGACGGCCTGGCCTCCCGCCTGAAGGTCTACGGCGCTGCCCGCCGCCGCCCGGAGCTGCAGAAGCTGCTGCTGGCCGCGGTGGACGAGATGAAGACCTCCTGCGTCGCACCGGAGGCGCTGATGACCGCCGCCGCTGCCTGCGGGGGCGCGCTGGGGGACAAGCTGGGGGATATGGCGCTCATCGCCGCGGCCTACGACGCGGTGGTGTCCAACGGCCGCGCCGACCCCTCCGACCGGCTGACCCGGCTGGCGCAGAGCCTGCCGCAGTCGGGCTTCGACCCCGGCTCAGCCGTATATATCGACGGCTTTATCGACTTCACGGCCCAGGAGCAGCGGGTGATCGAAGCGCTGCTGAAAACCGGGGCCGACGTGACCGTGTGCCTCACTCTCAACGGAGAAGACCCCGAAAACGAGGCGTTTTTGCCCTCCCGGGCCGCCCTGCGGCGGCTGCTGTCGGCGGCCGGGGAGCTGGGGATCGGGACGGAGACCACGGACTTTCCCGAGCGGGGCGGCAAGAGCGCGGCGCTGCGTTTTTTCGACGAGAAGATGTTTTCCTATACCTCGGCCCGCTTTGCGCAGGGGGCGGAGGGCGTTTCGCTTTACCGCGCAGACAGCCCTGACGCCGAATGCGAGCTGGCCGCGGCAAAATGCGCCGCGCTGGTGCGGGAGACGGGCTGCCGCTGGCGGGATATCGCCGTGGCCGTGCGCGGGTTCGAGGATTACCGGGAGAGCCTGGAGAGCGCCTTCGACCGCTACGGCGTGCCGCTGTTTGTCACCCGCAAGGCGGACCTGCTGTCCAAGCCGCTGCCCGCGCTCATCGCCGGCGCCTACGACATCGTCACCGGCGGGTTCGAGACGGACGACGTGATCTCGTATCTGCGCACGGGACTGGCCGGCCTGAGCGCCGGGGAGACGGACGAGCTGGAGAATTATGTGCTGCTGTGGCGCCTGCGCGGCTCCGCCTGGGGCCGGGAAGGGGACTGGCGGCAGCATCCCGACGGTTACGGCGGGGAATACGACGAGGAGACGGATCGGCGGCTGCGCCGCATCAACGCGCTGCGCCGCCGGGCGGCGTCGCCGCTGCTGCGCTTTCAGCGGGCGGCGGGGGAGGCCGTCACCGCCGGGGAGCAGGCTGCGGCGCTGGCCGCGTTTTTTGACGATCTGGACCTGGCCGGACAGCTGGAGGCCAGGACCAAGGCCCTGGCCGGCGAGGGCCGGGCCGCGCTGAGCGAGGAGTACCGCCAGCTGTGGGAGCTCACCGTATCCGCGCTGGAGCAGACCCAGGCCGTGCTGGGGGACGCGGAGATGGACTGCGACACCTTCGGCCGCCTCTTTACGCTGGTGCTGTCCCAGTACGACGTGGGCACCATCCCCGTGTCCCTGGACCGGGTCTCCGCGGGAGATTTCGACCGGATGCGCCGCCGGCACATCCGCCATCTCCTCGTTCTTGGCGCGTCGGACGACCGCCTGCCCATGGCCGGGGAGGAGGGCGGCGTATTCTCCGCGGAGGAGAAGCGCCGGCTGGCCGAGCTGGACGTGGAGCTGGGCGACAGCGGCGAAAACGGCCTGTGGCGGGAGTTTTCCCTGATCTACAACACGCTGACCCTGCCGTCGGAGAGCCTGACGCTGTGCTGGGCCCCCTCCGGGGAGGGGACGCGCCCGTCCTTCGTGATGAACAGGGCCGCGGCCCTGTTCGGCCTGCCCATCCGCTGCGCGGACGCCTTCGAGATGAAGCTCAACGCCCCCGGCCCCGCCATGGAGCTGGCCGCGGGCGGCCTGCGCGGCGGCAGCGCCAGGGCCCGGGCGGCCGCCGCCGTGATGGAGGCGCGGGAGCCGGAGCGGCTGGAGCGGCTGCGGCGGGCCTCGGCCATCAGCCGGGGCAGTCTCTCGCCGGAGGCGGCGCGCAGGCTCTACGGCGAGCGGCTGCGGCTGACCGCCTCCCGCATTGACAAGTTTTCCTCCTGCCGCTTCGCCTACTTCGTGCAGTACGGCCTGAAGGCCAAGACCCGGGAGCCCGCGGGCTTCACCCCGCCGGAGGTGGGCACTTTCATGCACTACGTGCTGCAGCGGGCGGCCGGGGCCGTGATGGCCCGGGGCGGCTTCTCCGCCGTGACCGACGCGCAGCTGGACGAGATCACCGACCAGGCCGTGGGCGAATATATCCACGGCGAGCTCAACGATTTCCGCGAAAAATCCAGGCGCTTCCGCTATCTGTTCACCCGGCTGACCCGGGATGTGCGCCGCATCATCGCCGACATGGCGGGAGAGCTGCGCGCGTCGGACTTCGCGCCGCTGGACTTCGAGCTGGATTTCGGCGGGGATGAACGGATGCCGCCGCTGGAGCTGGGGACGGGGAAGGAGAAGCTGACCCTCACCGGCGTGGCCGACCGGGTGGACGGCTGGGTCCACGAAGGCAAGCTCTATCTGCGGGTGGTGGATTACAAGACCGGGCGCAGAAAATTCGACCTGTCGGATGTGTGGTACGGCATGGGGCTGCAGATGCTGCTGTACCTGTTCGCGCTGGCGGAAAACGGTTCGGCGCGCTACGGCCGGGAGATCGTGCCCGCCGGGGTGCTGTACGTCCCGGCGCGGGACGCCATGCTCTCCGCCACGGCCCGGCCGGACGGCGAGACGCTGGAGGCCAGACGCGCGGCGGAGAAGCGCCGCAGCGGACTGGTGCTCAACGACGCGGCGGTGCTGGAGGCCATGGAGCACGGCGGCGCGCCCCGCTATCTGCCGGTAAAATTCAAAAACGGCGTCCCCTCCGGGGAGGCGCTGTCCTCCGCCGAGGGCTTCGGCCTGCTGGCCCGGCATATCGACGGCACCCTGCGGGGTATGGCGGCGGAGCTTCGCGGCGGCAGCATCGCCGCCGACCCCTATTACCGCAGCCAGCAGGAGAACGCCTGCGTCAACTGCGACTATTTCGACGTGTGTCATTTCAGCGACGGCGAGTGCGGCGAGACCTACGCCTATCAGCCGCACCTGAAGCCGGAGGAGGCGTGGGCGCGCCTGAAGGGAGGCGAGGACAATGGCTGATTTCACGCCTACGCCGTCCCAGAAGCTGGCGGTGGAGACCCGGGGCGGAACGGTGCTGGTGTCCGCGGGCGCGGGCAGCGGCAAGACCAGCGTGCTCACCCAGCGGCTGATGTCCCGAATCCTCGATCCCGACGACCCCAGAGACGTGGACAGCTTTCTGGTCATCACCTTCACCAAGGCCGCGGCGGCGGAGCTGAAAAGCCGCATCCTGGACGCGCTGGGCGAGGCGCTGGCCGCCCAGCCGGATAACCGCCGCCTGCGGCGGCAGAGCGCGCTGTGCCGTCAGGCCCAGATCGGCACCATTCACGCCTTCTGCCAGAACGTCCTGCGGGAGAACAGCCACGCGCTGGGCATCGCGCCGGATTTCCGCGTGGCGGACGACGAGCGCGCCCGGGCCATGAAAAGCGCCGTGCTGGACCGGGTGATGGATCAGCGCTACGAGCAGCTGGAAAAATATCCCGGCTTCGCCTATCTGGCGGACACCGTGGGCTCCGGCCGGGACGACGGGCGCCTGACCGCGCTGGTGCTTTCGCTGCACGACAAAATGCAGTGCCACGCCCGGCCGGAGCGCTGGGCCCAGGCCCAGCTGGACGCGCTGGCCCTGCGGGGCGTGACCGACGCCGGGACCACCCCCTGGGGCCGGGAGCTGATGGACGGGGCCGCCGCCTCCGCCGAATACTGGGCGGGGGAGATGGAGCGGCTGGGGCAGCTGATGGCCCGGGGCCCGGCGGGGATCCTCGCCGCCTACGGCGACAGCGTGAGCGAGACCGCGATGGCCCTGCGGGATTTCGTCCGCGCGCTCTCCGGCGGCTGGGACGGGGCCCGCGCCCGCGCCGAGATCCCCTTTCCCCGGCTGGGCGGACTGCGCGATTCCCCGGACGCGGCGCTGTCCGAGCTGGTCAAGACCCGGCGGGACGCCTGCAAAAAGGCGGCGGCGGGCTTTGCCGAGCGCTTTTCCGAGCCTTCCGCGGCGCTGCTGGAGGAGCTTTCCCGCACCCGGCCCGCCATGGAGGCGCTGCTGGCGCTGACGATGGATTTCGACCGGGCCTACGCGGCGGAGAAGCGCCGCCGGGGCCTGGTGGACTTCGCCGATCTGGAGCATCTGGCCGCCCGGCTGCTGACGGAGGAGGACGGCGCCCCCACCCCGCTGGCCGCGGAGCTTTCGCGGCGCTACACCGAGATCATGGTGGACGAATATCAGGACGTGAGCGAGGTACAGGATCTGCTGTTCCGCGCCGTGTCCCGGGAGGGAAAGAACCTCTTCCTGGTGGGGGACGTGAAGCAGGCCATCTACCGCTTCCGTCTGGCCGACCCCGGCATCTTTCTGGACAAGTACAACGCCTTCGCCGACGCCGACAAGGCCGGGGAGGGCGAGCCGAGGCGCGTCTTCCTGCGGGAAAATTTCCGCTCCCGGCGGGAGATCATCGACGGGGCCAACCGGGTGTTCGCCGCGTGCATGTCGGAGAAGCTGGGCGAGACCCGCTACGATGAAAACGCCGCGCTGATCTGCGGGGCGGATTACCCCGGCAGCGCGCCCGCGCCGGAACTGCTGCTGCTGGACACCCGGGGCGACGGCGAGGAGAGCCCCGACCGCACCCGGCTGGAGGCCGGCGCGGCGGCGGACAGAATTCTGGCGCTGATGGCGGCGGGCACCACCGTGACCGACCACGGCCAGACCCGGCCGCTGCGCTGGGGCGACGTGGCCATCCTGCTGCGCTCCGCCAACGCCGTGGGGCCGGTCTACCGCCGGGCCCTGCTGGAACGGGGCATCCCGGCCCAGTCCGCCCAGGGCGGCGATTTCTTCACCGCCATCGAGGTGTCCTGCGTGCTGTCCCTGCTGGCCGTCATCGACAATCCCCATCAGGACGTGCCGCTGATCGCCGCGCTGCGCTCCCCCGCCTTCGGCTTCACGCCGGACGAGCTGTCCGCCGTGCGCGCCGCCGACCGCAGGGGCGACTATTACACCGCGCTGGTCAAGGCCGCGGAGAGCGACAGAAAATGCGCCGCGTTTCTGGACACGCTCACAGCCCTGCGGGCGCTGGCGCCGGACCTTACGCTGAGCGAACTGCTGGGGCGCGTCTATAACGAGCTGGACCTCATGGCGGTGTGCTCCGCCATGCGGGACGGGGCCGCCCGGCGGCAGAATCTGCTGCTGCTGGCGGGCTGCGCGAAAAAATTCGAGGCCGCGGGCTATCGCGGACTGCACCGCTTCAATCTCTGGCTGCGCCGCATGGCGGACCGGGGGGAGGAGCCGGAGGGGGCGCGCAGCGCGCCGGACGCGGTGCAGATCCTATCCATCCACAAATCCAAGGGCCTGGAATTCCCGGTGGTGCTGCTGTGCGACACCGCGCGGCGTTTCAACCGCCGGGACACCAGCGAGACCGTGCTGGTCCACCCCGCGCTGGGCCTGGGGCCCAAGGTCACCGATCTGGAGGGGCGGGTGGAATACCCCACGCTGGCCCGGCGGGCCATCAGGCAGCGGGCGGAGCGGGAGATGCTTTCCGAGGAGCTGCGCCTGCTGTATGTGGCGCTGACCCGGGCGAAGGAGCGGCTGATCGTGACGGCGGCCATGGCCGACCCCGCCGGGCAGCTGGAAAAGCTGCGGCCCTCGGCGGCCTTTCCCATGGCGCCGGAGGTGCTGACGCAGTGCCAGAGCCCGGCGCAGTGGCTGATGTACGCCGCGCTGTGCGGCGGGGATAAGCTCACTCTGACCCTGGCGGCGCCCGCCGCGGCCGCGAAGACGGACGGAGAAGCGGCGGCGGAGACGCCGCCCGACCCGGAGACGGCGGCGGAGCTCAGCCGCCGGCTGGCGTTCGTCTACCCCCATCAGGCGGCCCAGACCCTGCCCAGCAAGGTCACCGCCACGGAGCTGAAGGCCGGAGCCTTCCAGCCGGACGGGGAGAGCGCGTTTCTGCCCCCGGCGCCCGCCGGCGCCTTCCGCGCCCCGGCGTTTTCCCGGGAAAAGCCGAAGCTCACCGCCGCCCAGCGGGGCACCGCCACCCACGCCGCGCTGCAGGTCATCGATTTTGCCGCGGCGGCCGAAAAAGGCGCGGCGGCCGAAATTGCAGAATTGTCCGAAAACGGCGTGCTCACGGCGGCGGAAGCCGCGGCGGTGGACGCCGCGGCCATCGACAGGCTGCTGGCCTCCCCGCTGGGAGCGCGGATGCTGGCCGCCGAAACGCTGAACCGGGAATTCCGGTTTTCCGTGCTGCTGCCGGCGGAGAAATTCTTCCCCGGCGGCCAGGGCGAGGAGGTGCTGCTGCAGGGCGCCATCGACTGCTGGTTTGAGGAAGGGGACGGCGTGACGGTGGTGGATTACAAGACCGACCGCGTCGCCGCGGCGGAGGTCCCCGCCCGGGCCGCGCTGTACGCGCCCCAGCTGCGGGCCTATTCGCTGGCCCTGACCGCCATGACGGGCAGGGACGTGCTGGATGCGGCGCTGGTTTTCCTCCATTCCGGAGAGATCGTCTTTCGTGAAAAAAACCCCTGATATTCCGCAAAAAACCGTTGCATTCCCCGAAAAGCTATGGTACAATCCATTTTGCGTCTTGTAACCGTGCGCTTTGGCGCATCTCAAGACAGCCCAGGAAGGAGATCGAACATCATGAGAGAAGGAATCCATCCCGATTACCAGCAGACCACCATCCGCTGCGCCTGCGGCGCCGTGTATCACACCGGCTCCACCAAAAAGGATATCAGCGTTGAGATCTGCTCCAAGTGCCATCCGTTCTACACCGGCAAGCAGAAGCTCGTTGACACCAGCGGCCGTGTGGACAAGTTCAACAGGAAGTATGGCCTGAAGTAATCGGATATTATGGTTATGAACCCCGCGTGTCAACGCGGGGTTTTGCCATATTGTGCCGTACTGCTTCTGCCGTTTAAAAAAGGACTGATTATGATACAAACTACGGAAGAAAAAAGAGACCGGGCCGTGCTGGCCGGCCTGTCCGCCGCCAGTATGGACGAGCATGAGCGCTCCTGCGAAGAGTCCATGTCCGAGCTAAAGGCGCTGGTGGACACCGCCGGCGGCGAGGCCATCGGCATGCTGGTGCAAAACCGGCCCACCCCCGACCCCCGCAGCTTTCTGGGGGACGGCAAGGTGCATGAGCTGAAGGAATTCATCGACGCCAACGACTGTACGCTGGCCGTATTCGACAACGAGCTGAGCCCCTCCCAGATGCGGGTGCTGCAGGAGGAGCTGGGCGTGAACGTGCTGGACCGCTCCGGCCTGATCCTGGACATCTTTGCCCAGCGGGCGCGGACGAGCGAGGGCAAGCTCCAGGTGGAGCTCGCCCAGTATAACTATATGCTGCCCCGGCTGACCGGCATGTGGACGCATCTGGTGCGCCAGACCGCCGGCGGCGGCAAATCCCCCATCGGCACCCGCGGCCCCGGCGAGACCCAGCTGGAGACCGACCGCCGGCACATCCGCCGCAAGATCCAGAAGCTGGAGGAGGAACTGGCCGAGGTGCGCAAGATCCGCGGCACGCAGCGCCGCCGCCGGGAGAAGAACGATCTGCCCGTGGTGTGCCTGGTGGGCTACACCAACGCGGGCAAATCCACGCTGCTGAACTGTCTCACCGGCTCGGACATCCCGGCCAACGACCGGCTGTTCGACACACTGGACACCACCACCCGCCGCCTGCGCGTCAGCGAGGTGCAGGAGGTGCTGCTTTCGGACACCGTGGGCTTTATCCGCAAGCTGCCCACCCACCTGATCGAGGCCTTCAAGGCCACGCTGGAGGAGTTGAGCTACGCCGACGTGCTGGTGCATGTCATCGACATTTCCAATCCCGGGTGGGAGGAGCAGACCCGCATCGTGGACGAGCTGATCCGCCAGCTGGGCGCGGAGGGGACCCCCTGCATCCGGGCGTTCAACAAGTGCGACCGCTACGCCGGCATCCTGCCCCACGGGGAGGATGTGGTATGCATCTCCGCCAAAAGCGGCGAGGGCGCGGACGCGCTGGTGGAAAAGCTGGCCGCGCTGCTGGACCGGGGCAAGCGCCGGGTGACGCTGCTGCTGCCCTACGACAAGGCGGGTCTGGTGGACGTCCTCAACCGCGACGCCGCCGTGCTGCGCACCGATTACCGGGAGGACGGCATCGAGATCGAGGCCGTGTTCCCCACGCAGGAGCTGGGCCGGTTCAAGGGCTACGTCCCCGGTTCTGCGGAGCCGGAAAAGGATTTTTAAGAATGAAGGAGTATTTTATCCCCGCCGGGGCGGGGGAGGCGGAACAGGATGAAAAGCGTTCCCGTTTCCTCGGCCATGTGCGGCCCGTCTCATCGGAGGACGAGGCCAGGGCTTTCGTCGCGGAGATGAAAAAGAAGTACTATGACGCCCGCCACAACTGCTGGTGCTACTGCCTCAGGGACGGTCCGGAGCGCTATTCCGACGACGGCGAGCCCCAGGGCACGGCGGGCATCCCCATGCTGGAGGTGCTGCGCCGGGAGGGCGTGACGGATGCCGTGTGCGTGGTGACCCGCTACTTCGGCGGGGTACTGCTGGGCACGGGCGGGCTCCTGCGCGCCTATACCCGCGCCGCCGGAGACGCGCTGGACGCGGCGGGTCTCGCCGCCGTCCGCCGCTGGGCGGCGATGGAGGTCCCCTGCGGCTACGCGGCGCTGGAAAAGGTCAAAACCGAAATCGCCGCCTCGGGCGGCACGGTGGAGGACGTGGTCTACGGCGAGGCCGTGACCGTCAGGGCGCTGGTCCCGGAGGAAACGGCGGAGACGCTGACGGGCCGCATCCTGGACGCGACGGCGGGCGGATCGCGGGCCAGAATCACAGGCTATACCCGGCGGGCGGTACGCATCCGGTGACGGCGGCGGCACGCCCGCAAAATTTTTTCAAAAAATAAAGGGAAAACCCGATTCGCGTCGTATATAGTATCAGAACGGACGAAAGGAGGGAGCGCGTATGCCCTGCCCCAGAGAAAAACGGGAGGCCGCCGAGCGCGGGTTCATCGGCGAACACGGCGTACTGGCCGAAAATTCCAGGGGACGCCTCATCCCCGAGGAGGAGGATGAGATCCGCACCTGCTTTCAGCGGGACGTGGACCGCATCACCCATTCCAAATCCTTCCGCCGCCTCAAGCACAAGACCCAGGTGTTTTTGCAGCCCGAGGGCGACCATTACCGCACCCGCCTGACCCACACGCTGGAGGTGTCGCGGCTGGCCCGCACCATCGCCCGGGCGCTGGAGCTGAACGAAGACCTGGCGGAGGCCATGGCCCTGGGCCACGACATCGGCCACACCCCCTTCGGCCACGCGGGGGAGCGGGCCCTGAACGCCATCTATCCCGGCGGGTTCAAGCACTATGAACAGAGCCTGCGGGTGGTGGACAGGCTGGAGCGGGACGGCCGGGGACTGAATCTCTGCTACGAGACCCGCATGGGCATCCTGCACCACACCTACGGCGCGCCGGACGATACCATGGAGGCCACCGCCGTCCGCTTTGCCGACCGCATCGCCTATATCAACCACGATCTGGACGACGCCATCCGCGCCGGCATTCTCCGGCCGGAGGATGTGCCCGAAAATGTCCGCCGCCGCTGCGGCGACCGGAACAGCCAGCGCATCAACGCCATCATCACCGACCTCATCGAAAACAGCCGGGGCGAGATCCGCATGAGCGACGGGATGCAGGACGTGTTCGACGAATTCCACAACTTCATGTTCTCCGATGTCTATACCAACCCCCTCGCCAAGGGCGAGGAGAGCAAGGTGGAGGGTATCCTGGACGGCATTTACGAGCACTATGTCTGCGCGCCGGAGGAGCTGCCCCCCGAATACCGCGCCGTGGCCGATACCGAGGGCATCGAGCGCGCCGCCTGCGACTATGTGGCGGGCATGACCGACAGCTATGTAATGGACAAATACGCGGAATTCTTCATCCCCTCCGCGTGGACCGTGAAATAAAACCGTTTTCAGGATGGAAGGGAGGTGAGACCGTGGCGTTTTCCGAGAGCTTTCTGCAGGAGCTGTGCGAGCGGAACGATATCGTGGACGTGGTGTCCGGCTACGTCCGGCTCACCAAAAAGAGCGGGTCGAACCAGTTCGGCCTGTGCCCCTTCCACAGCGAAAAGACCCCGTCCTTCTCCGTGTCCGCGGACAAGCAGATCTTTCACTGCTTCGGCTGCGGCAAGGGCGGCGGCGTGATCAACTTCATCATGGAGATCGAAAATCTCTCCTTCCCGGAGGCGGTGGAATTTCTTGCCAAGCGGGCCAATATGCCGCTGCCCGAGCAGGAGGACAGCGCCGAGTCCCGCAAGCGGGAGCGGATGCTCTCCCTCAACCGGGACGCCGCGCGGTATTTCTTCGCCCAGCTGGCGGGGCCCGGCGGGGACCCGGCCCTGAGCTATATGGCCAGACGGCAGATCGCCCCCGCCACCGCGAAAAAGTTCGGCCTGGGCTTCGCGCCCGACGGCTGGGAGGGCCTGCGCGACGCCATGCGCGCCCTGGGCTATACGGATTACGAGCTTTTCGACGCGGGCCTCGTCCGGAAGGGCAAGTCCGGCGGATTTTACGACGTGTTCCGCAACCGGCTGATGTTCCCCGTCATCGACGTGCGGGGCAACGTCATCGGCTTCTCCGGCCGCATTCTGGGCGACGGGGAGCCCAAGTACATGAACAGCCCCGAAACGATCGTTTTCAGCAAAAGCCATCACTTATTTGGCCTGAATTTGGCTAAAAAATCGAAATGTGGATATATCATCCTGTGTGAGGGCAATATAGACGTGGTCTCCATGCACCAGGCGGGCTTCGACTCCGCCGTGGCGTCGCTGGGCACCTCGCTGACCCCCGAGCAGGCGCGGCTGATGTCCCGCTACAAAAATGAGATTGTCATCGCCTACGACAACGACGGCGCGGGCCAGAAGGCCGCCCAGCGGGCCATCGGCATTCTGGAGAAGCTGGACATGAAGGTGCGGGTACTGCGGATGAGCGGTGCCAAGGACCCTGACGAGTTCATCAAGAACAGCGGGGCGGACGCTTTCCGCAATCTGCTGGACAAGTCCGAAAATCAGATCGATTACCGGCTGAAATCCGTCACCGACAAATACGATCTCACCGCCGACGATCAGAAGGTGGCGTTCCTGAAGGAGGCCACCGAGCTGGTGGCCGGACTGCCCGGGTCGGTGGAGCGGCAGGTCTACGCCATGCGCGTGGCCGCCATGACCGGCGTCACCGCGGACGCCATCCGCGACGAGGCCGAGCGGCGGCGCAAAAAGCTGCTGGCCCGGGCCCGCATCGATACGGAAAAGGCCCAGCACCCGGAAAAGGACTTTCAGCCCCCCAATAAGGCCCTGCAGTACGACGATCCCAAGTCCGCCGCGGCGGAGGAGGGGCTCATCCGCCTGCTCAGCTGCGACGCGGGCCTGTTCAAGGGCGGGGGTCTGCCGGCGGCGGAGGACTTTTCCTCGCCCGCGCTGGGTCATATCTACGGTGTGCTGCGCCGGCGGCTGGACAGCGGCGAGAGCACCAATATTACCGCGCTGGGCGAGGCTTTGACCCCGGAGGAGACCGCCCTTCTGGCGGGACTGCTGCAAAAGCCCGAGGTGCTGGCCAATGGCGCGCAGGCTCTGGCGGACTACATAGAGATTCTTTACCAGCAAAAAATGCTCCGCAGCGGTAAGCTGGATCTGCGGGACATGGCAAAGTATTATAAAGAAACGACTAAAGGAATTGGTGGATAATATGAGCACAAAGAGTATCAACGAAAATACGGCCGCGGAGGAGACGACCGCGGCGGCTGACGCCGAGCCCGTCACGAAACCCGCAAAGAAGCCGGCAGCCAAGCCCGCGGAGACGGAGAACAAAGCAGAAGAGGTCCCGGCCGAGGCCGGGAAGACGCCCGCCGCAAAGAAGCCGGCGGCCAAAAAGCTTCCCGTCAAGGACCCCGTCGAGGAGGACGCGCCCGCACAGGACGAATCCGCCGACGAGGGCGGCGAGAGCGCGCAGAAAACCGCCGAGGACAAGCTGGCGGAGCTCATCGAGCGGGGCAAAAAGGCCGGAAAGCTCATCACCAAGGATCTGGAGGGCATCGAGCAGTGGGGTCTCGACCCCGAGGCTGTGGATAAGTTTTATGAGGCGCTGGAGGCCGCCGGCGTGGACATCGACATCCCCGACGACGAGCTGCCCCCCGTAGACGACGACGAGCTGCCCGCGCTGGAGGAGCTGGAGGAGATCGAGGAGGTCACCGAGGAGGAGATCACCGCAGACGCCGATTCTCTGGCCGACAATTACACCACGGACGACCCCGTGCGGATGTATCTCAAGGAGATCGGCAAGGTGCCCCTGCTGACCCCGGAGGAGGAAGTGGAGCTGGCCGTGCGCATGGCCGACGGCGACGAGGAGGCCAAACGCCGCATGGCGGAGGCCAACCTCCGCCTGGTGGTGTCCATTGCCAAGCGCTATGTGGGCCGGGGGATGCTGTTCCTCGATCTGATCCAGGAGGGCAATCTGGGCCTGATCAAGGCCGTGGAAAAGTTCGACTACACCAAGGGCTATAAGTTCTCCACCTACGCCACCTGGTGGATCCGGCAGGCCATCACCCGGGCCATCGCCGATCAGGCCCGCACCATCCGCATCCCCGTGCACATGGTGGAGACCATCAACAAGGTCATCCGCGTGTCCCGGCAGCTGCTGCAGGAGCTGGGCCATGATCCCACCGCCGAGGAGATTGCCGCGGAGATGAATATGCCCGTGGACAAGGTGCGCGATATTCTCAAGATCGCGCAGGAGCCCGTGTCCCTGGAGACCCCTATCGGTGAGGAGGAGGATTCCCATCTGGGCGATTTCATTCCCGACGAGGACGCCTCCGAGCCTTCCGAGGCCGCGTCCTTCTCGTTACTGAAGGAGCAGCTCATGGAGGTCATGGACACGCTGACGCCCCGGGAAAAGAAGGTGCTGGAGCTGCGCTTCGGCATCCTGGACGGCCGCACCCGCACGCTGGAGGAGGTTGGCAAGGAATTCAACGTCACCCGCGAGCGTATCCGCCAGATCGAGGCCAAGGCCCTGCGCAAGCTGCGCCATCCCAGCCGCAGTAAGAGGCTGAGGGATTTTCTGAGCTAAAAACGCAAGCGGGCGGCCGATGGGCCGCCCGCTTCAGCTTTTACTTGAAAATCGGCGGCACTTCTGGTAAAATAGGGAAAATCCGGCGACAAAACAAAATAGGGAGGATGAAGCCATGCTGTTCGGCAATTGGTCGTACGCTCCGGCGGCGGACGCCGCCAAGGCGGCAGTGCGGGACCCGTCGAATTTCAACTGGACCACGCTGGCGCTGTTCGCCATCGTGATGATCATCTACTGCAACGAGATCAAGGCAAAGAACTATCGGGCCGTGGCGGCGGCGCTGATGCTGTACAGCATCCACTGGCTGTATGAGATCGCCAACGCCGTGATCTGCCACATCTGGGGCTACGCGCTGTGGACGGTTTCGCCCGAGAGCACCAGCTTCATTTTGCTGATCGGCGTCAGCGTGGAGCTCTCGCTGATGTTCTCCATCGCGGGCTTTACCTGCAAGCTGCTGCCCGAGGATAAGCATAAAAAGATTCTGGGCATCAACAACCGCTGGTTTTTCGGCATCGGCTTCGCCCTGTTCTGCTCGATCTTTGAGATCTTTCTGGCCTGGACCCCGGCGTTTATCTGGGTCTATCCCTGGTGGGGCGCCCTGCCGGTGTTCGTGACGACCTACATCCCCTTCTTCGTGGGGGCGTATCTGGTGTATGATTTGCCGGCGAAAAAGCAGTGGACCATCGTGGGCACGATGGTGGCGGTCAATATCGTGCTGCTGGCCGTTCTGATACCGCTGGGCATCATCTGAGAAAAAACGCTCGCTTCTACTATAAAAAAACCGGCCTCACCCAAAGGTGAGGCCGGTTTTGCTTATTGGCTTTCCGGGATGTGAATTTCCTTGATGGTGCATTCCGTGCCGGAGAGGACCTGCTTGTTCTGACTGCCGCAGTCGGGGCAGATGCCCTCGCACGCGGCGACGTTGAAGATCGCGTCGCAATCTTCGCACTCGGCCAGACCGGGGACGATCTCAAGAAGCAGCCTGGTATCCTTCAGCGGGGTGTCCTTCACCACCACGGGATAGAGCTTTTCCAGATAGTCCGGCACGACGAGACTCAGCTCGCCCACGCTCATCACGATCTCGCTGACGGTCTCCACGCCGTTGTCGGCGGCGAAATCCAGAACGGTCTTGACCACAGCCTTGACGATGCCGATTTCATGCAAGAGACGTCACCACTCAGTCCGCCTTCTTGCCGAAGGGCTTGGAAATGGTCTGCGCCACCAGCTTGCCGTAGCGCATGCCGGCATGTCCGGCGGCGTGGCCCAGGGTCTTGAAATACGGGGTGCCCTTGTGGTCGCGGACCTTCTCCAGATGGATCGCGTCGAACCTGCACTTGGTGGTGCATACGCCGCAGCCCACGCACATATTCTCGTTGACCACCACCGCGCCGCAGCCAAGGCAGCGCTCGGTCTCCTTCTTCAGCTGGTCCTCCGTGAAGGTGCCGCGCAGATCCCTGAAGGTCTTCTTGGCCTTCTCGGGGGAGGGGGCCGCCGCGCGCTGGCGGGCGGGAGCATCGAAGGAGTCGATGGCGATGGCCGCGTTCTTCACGTCCAGCGGCTTGTAATCGCGATGGTCGCGGCCAATGTCCAGCGTCTGGCCGGGATGCACGTAGCGGTGGATGGAAATGGCGGCTTCCTTGCCGGCCGCGATGGCGTCGATGGCGAATTTCGGGCCGGTGACTACGTCGCCGCCGGCGAAAACGTCGGGTTCGCCGGTCTGGCAGGTCATGGCGTCGGCCACCACGGTACCGTTTTTGTTCACGGCGAAACCGGCGCCCTTGTCCATGCCGCCGAGATCGACCTTCTGGCCGATGGCGGAGATGACGGCGGTGACGGGGAGAGTCTCGGTCCTGCCGGTGGGGACGGGCTTGCGGCGGCCCTTGGCGTCCGGCTCGCCCAGCTCGTTGATTTCCAGCACGATGCCGGCGGCCCTGCCGTCCGCGCCGGCTTCGATGGCGGCGGGGGAGACGAGATATTTGAACTCCACGCCCTCGGCTTTGGCCTCCTCCACCTCGTCGGCGGCAGCGGGCATCTCCTCCTCGGAGCGGCGATAGAGGACAGTCACTTTTTCGGCGCCCAGGCGCACCGCGGCGCGGGCCACGTCCATGGCCACGTTGCCGCCGCCCACCACGGCGACCTGCCCGCCGACCTCGGGCTTTTTGCCGGTGTTGACATCCCGCAGGAAGTCCAGACCGGTCCACACGCCCTCGAGATCGTCGCCCTTGCAGCCCACCGGCGTGCCCTTGGAGGCGCCGATGCCCAGATAGAAGGCTTCATAGCCCTGCCGGCGCAGCTCGGGGAGGGTGACGTCCCTGCCGACCTCGACGCCGGTTTTGAACTCCACGCCCATCTCCCTGAGAATGTCGATCTCGGCGTTGACGACCTTCTTCTCCAGCCGGAATTCGGGGATGCCCAGGGTGAGCATGCCGCCCAGCTGCTTTTCCTTTTCAAACACGGTCACGGGATAGCCCTTGATCTTGAGGTAGTAGGCGCAGCTCAGACCCGCGGGACCCGCGCCGATGACGGCGATCTTGTTTTCATAGGGCCTGCCGGTCTGGTTGAGCATGGCGGGGACGAAACGGCTGCCGGCCTTCAGCTCCTGATCGGCGATGAACTTCTTGATATCGTCGATGGCGAGGGGATCGTCCACGCTGCCTCGGGTGCAGGCGTCCTCGCAGGCCTTGTTGCAGATGCGGCCGCAGACCGCGGGGAACGGATTTTCATTTTTGATAAGCTCCAGCGCTTCCTTGTACTTACCCTGGGAGGCCAGCTTGATGTAGCCCTGCACGGGGATATGGGCCGGGCACTTGGCCTTGCAGGGGGCGGTGCCGTCGGCGGTGACGTCCGTGCGGTCGGTGCGGTAATCCTTGTTGTAATCCTTGCTGGTCCAGAATTTTTCACCGGGGACGGGGTCAAGCTCCACGGCTTCCTCACCGTCGGCGGAGCAGAGCTTTTTACCAAGCTTCAGCGCGTTCATCTGGCAGTTTTCCACGCACTGGCCGCAGGCCACGCAGCTCGATTTGTCCACCCTGGCCACATAGTTGGAGCGGATGGTGTCCGGCGTGCGGAAATAGGCGCCGATGCGCAGCGAGTAGCAGGAGCAGGAGCAGCAGTTGCAGATGGCGTTGGCCTCCTCAAAGCCGTCGGCCTGGTTGATCTCATGGATCAGACCGTTGTCCTCGGCGCGCTTGAGGATCGCATAGGCCTCCTCCTTGCTGACGAGGCGGTGGGAGCCCAGCTCGGCAAAGTTCTTGGCGTTGTCGTTGAGGTACATGCACATGTCGTCCTCGAGATGGCCGCAGCCCTCGCCCATCAGACGGCGGGAACGGCGGCAGGAGCAGGGCCCCACGGAGATGGCGGTGGCGTTCTCGATGAGAGTGGACAGCTCGTCGTAAGAGGCGACGCGGTTGTTGCTGTTGATGGCGGTCTCCACGGGCATGACGCGCATCAGGGACATCCCGGTGCCCAGGTTGGGGACCAGCGGGGCGATGCGGCGGCGGGTATATTCCTCAAAGCAGGCGCCCAGATCGGGATAGCGCTCGCACTGCGCCTTGTTGGAAAGCACGCCCTCCATGATGCCGGGAACCCAGATGGGATAATAGTAGTTGGCCACGCCGTCCACATAGTGGACCCGCACGGCCCCGGTCTCGCGCAGCTTTGCCAGTTGATCCCTGACGAAGTCGATGTCCATGTCCGCCCGGCGGGAGATTTCCTCCAGCGTGCGGTTGGTGTTCAGCTTCAGGTGCATCATCACGGCGACCATATCGTCGCTGAAGATGGGGTCAAGAATGCGGTACTCGGGGTCGGAATAGGTGATGCCGGTGTAAGTCATGCTCTCAAGACTGATCTTGGTGACCAGCTTTAGCAAGTTCGGTCTGTGTGCCATGCTGTTCCTTCCTTTCGGTCGACTGTTATTTTACCTGTTTTTTATGGGGGAACGCGGGGTGGTTTGTCCGATATGCTCCCATTATAATGTATGACCGACTGACATTTCAAGGGGCTTTAGTCAGCAATTTAACGCAATAGGGCCCTGTTTTGCCCGGCGGCGGCAAAACAGGGGCCGCAGCCGGCAGTTTGACCGGCGCCTCGACCGCTTGCGCCCCATTTCGGCGGCGTACAAAAAATATGAATTATTTGTCAACTTGCGGAAGCGACTATTGACTTTTGGTTCGGGGAATGCTATATTAGCACTCGTAAGGCGAGAGTGCCAAAAACGGAGAAACGGACGGTGCCATGGAGCTGAGCGAAAGAAAAAAGAAGATCCTGGCCGCCGTGGTGGACGAATACGTTCGGACGGCGGAGCCGGTGGGCAGCAAGACGCTGGCGGAAAACGCCTGTCTGGGCTGTTCTTCGGCCACCATCCGCAACGAGCTTGCGGAGCTGGTGAGCATGGGTTATCTGGAACAGCCCCATACCTCTGCGGGGCGCGTGCCCACGCCGCTGGGTTACCGTACCTATGTCAACGAGCTCATGGGCCGGCAGAAGCTCTCCAGCGAGGAGACGGAAAAGATTGACAAGACCCTGAACGATCAGCCGCTCCAGCTGGATACCGCCATGACCGATATCGGCAAGCTGGCTTCCCAGCTTACCAACTACCCGGCGCTGGCGCTGACCGCGCCGACCCCGGCCACCGTCTCCCGCTTCGACATCATTTATGTGGACGCCAACACCTTTATCATCGTGGTGCTGCTGTCCAACAACACGGTGAAGAATAAGCTGGTGCATCTGCCGGTCTCCGTGACCCAGAGCATGATGCAGAAAATGTCCAGTCTGTTCAACGCCAACTTCACCGGCATCGCCGACGACAAGGTCACGCCGCTGCTGATCTCCTCCGCGGAGCGCGCGGCGGACGATACGCTGGGCATCACCAGCGTCATCGCCTCCTTCGTCATCGAGGTGCTCAGCGAATCCCACACGACGGAAGCTTACGTCACCGGCGAAAACCGGCTGCTGAGCCAGCCGGAGTTCCGCGATCCCGACAAGGCGCACCGGCTGATGAGCTATCTCTCCAACGGCGGCTACATCCTGCCGGAGAGCTCCGCGCCCATCGGGAAGGACGAGGTGCGCGTGCTTATCGGCCCGGAAAACGTGGCCGAGGAGCTGAAGGACTCCAGCGTCATCATCGCCAGCTACGACGCCGGCGATAATATGCGCGGCATCATCGGCGTGGTGGGTCCCACCCGGATGGATTATTCCGCGGTGGCCGCCAAGCTGAAATTCCTGGCCGACGGACTTTCCAAACGGCTGGGAGGCGGCGAGACCCCGCCGCCGGGCATGAACAACAAACTGATAATCAAAGGGGATGACAAATAAACGATGAGCAGCAAAAACAATCCGTCTTCCGAGGAAAAGAAGGATCAGACCGCCGAGGAGGCGCCGGAAGTGAAGGATGCAGCCAAGGCCCCGATCGAAGAAAAGACCGAACCTGAAAGGACCCCGGAAAAGACCGAACCTGAAAAAACCCCGGAGGAACCCAAAAAGGAAGCGCCGAAAAAAGCCGAGCCCACCGACGCCGACAAGCTGCGGGAGGCCAGCGACAAGTATCTGCGGCTGCTGGCCGAATACGACAACTTCCGCAAGCGCAGCCAGAAGGAGCGCGACAGCCTCTACGGCGACATCAAGGCCGACACCGTGACCAGGTTCCTGCCCGTGTACGACAATCTGGTGCGGGCGCTGGCCCAGTCCACCGAGGACGAGGCCTACCGCAAGGGCGTGGAAATGATCATGGCGCAGTTCGACGAGACCCTGAAAAATCTGGGCGCCATCGCGATCCCCAGCGTGGGCGAAAAGTTTGACCCCTGCCGCCACAACGCCGTGATGCATGTGGAGGACGACACCAAGGGCGAAAACGAAATCGTGGAAGAATTCCAAAAAGGCTTTATTCTGGGCGACAAGGTGATCCGCTGCGCAATGGTCAAGGTCGCGAACTGATCCAACCATCCACATATTAATATTAAAATTAGAACCGACAATACGGGAGGAAACACAATTATGGGTAAAATCATTGGCATAGATCTGGGCACCACCAACAGCTGCGTGTCCGTTATGGAGGGCGGCGAGGCCGTCGTCATCGCAAACGCCGAGGGCGCCCGCACTACCCCGTCCGTCGTGGCCTTTTCCAAGGACGGCGAACGTATGGTGGGCCAGGTGGCCAAGCGCCAGGCCGTCACGAACCCCGACCGCACCATCGTGTCCATCAAGCGTGAGATGGGCTCCGATTACAAAGTGCGCATCGACAGCAAGTCCTACACCCCGCAGGAGATCTCCGCGATGATCCTGCAGAAGCTGAAGTCCGACGCTGAAGCCTATCTGGGCCAGAGCGTCACCGATGCCGTCATCACCGTCCCCGCCTACTTCACCGACTCCCAGCGCCAGGCCACCAAGGACGCCGGCCGCATCGCGGGCCTGGATGTCAAGCGCATCATCAACGAGCCTACCGCCGCGGCGCTGGCCTACGGTCTGGACAAGGAGACCGACCAGAAGATTATGGTCTACGATCTGGGCGGCGGCACCTTTGACGTGTCCATTCTGGAAATCGGCGACGGCGTGATCGAAGTGCTGGCCACCGCGGGCAACAACCGCCTGGGCGGCGACGATTTCGACGCCTGCGTCACCAAATATATGTGCGACGAGTTCAAGAAGACCCAGGGCATTGACCTCTCCACCGACAGGGTCGCCATGCAGCGTCTGCGCGAGGCCGCCGAGAAGGCCAAGATCGACCTGTCCGGCCTGACCAGCGCCAACATCAATCTGCCCTATATCACCGCCGACGCCACCGGCCCCAAGCATCTGGAGATGACCCTGACCCGGGCCAAGTTCAACGAGCTCACCGCCCATCTGGTGGAAAAGACCGCCGGCCCCGTGAAGCAGGCCCTCAGCGATTCCGGCCTGAGCCCCAGCGACATCAGCAAGGTGCTGCTGGTGGGCGGCTCCAGCCGTATCCCCGCCGTGCAGGATATTGTCAAGTCCCTCACCGGCAAGGAAGGCTTCAAGGGCATCAACCCCGATGAGTGCGTCGCCATCGGCGCGGCCATCCAGGGCGGCGTT
>DAOPXW010000027.1:0-27891 GCA_035352555.1 Oscillospiraceae bacterium | reverse complement strand
CTCCCAGCTGAGCTATACCCCCATGTGTTCGGAAGCCCTTGATTTCACTGGGTTTCCCGGCTATTCAGTTTTTTGCTTTTTCTCATTTTTGAGGGGTCGCATACCTGAGTGCTTGCGCTCCCAGCTGAGCTATACCCCCAGATATTGGAAACCCATTGATTTCACTTGGTTTCCTGGCTATTTAGTTTTTCGAGGTTGCTGATTTTCCTTGGGGTGCATACCGGATAGCTTGCGCTCCCGGCTGCGCTATTCCCCACGCGGTGCAAGTGGTATAATAGCAGACTTGCACCGGATTGTCAACACTTTTTCCCGGAAAAAGCGCCGGGGATTTTACTTCAGAAAGCCCGCGACGATCTGCTCCTCGGCTTCCTTTTCCGTCAGGCCCAGCGTCATGAGCTTCACCAACTGCTCCCCCGCGATCTTGCCGATGGCGGCCTCGTGGATGAGGCTGGCTTCCACGGAATTCGCCGTGAGCTGCGGCATGGCCGTGACCGACGCGGAATCCATGATGATGGCGTCGCACTCCGTATGGCCGGCGCACTTGTTGTTGCCGTTGATAATGGAGCGGAACACCTGCCTGGACGTGTCCTTGGCCACGGAGCGGGACACCACGTTGGCGCTGCTGTCCTCGCCGTCCAGATCCACGGAAAAGTCCGTCTCCGCGCGCTGGTCGCCGGTGGTCATGATCTTTTCATGGATGACCAGCGAGGCCCCGGCCGCCAGCTTGCCGCCGGTCTTGCGCAGGGTGTCGTTGATGCCCTTGATCTGGGTGGTCTCCATCTCCATATAGGCGCCCTCGTCCAGCTCCACAAGGGTGGTGGGGTTCATCACCCGCCCGCCGGAGCCGGTACCCTCGCCGTAGTGCTTTTCCACATATCTGACCCTGGCGTTTTTGGCGACGTGAAAGCTGTGGATGCCGTCGTGCCGGGACTCCTTGCCGCCGCAGTTGGAGATGCCGCAGCCCGCCACGATGGTGACGTCGCAGTCCTCACCCACGTAGAAATCGTTATACACGAGGTCGTTCAGGCCCGTCTGCTCAATGATGACGGGGATGTGGACGCTCTCGTTCTTCGTGCCCGGCTTGATGATGATGTCGATGCCGGGCTTATCCGTCTTGGTGACGATGTCGATATTGGCGGTGGTGTTGCGCCCAGCCAGCTTGCCATCCGCCCGGATGTTGTAGGCCCCCTCGGGAATGCCGTGGAGATCGGCCACCTCGGCCAGCAGCTTCTTTTGAATCAAATCCATGTTTCCGCCCTCCCTTTACAGCTTCCCGGTGAGCACATCGCACACCGTGGGGCGCACATTGGTCAGCTTGGGCAGCACCTCGTCCCGGGTGCCGTCCGCTGTGACGGTGCCCTCCGCCAGCACGATAATGCGGTCCGCGATGTTGAGAATGCGCTCCTGATGGGAAATGATGATAATATTGCCCTGGATCTTGCTGTACATCTTTTCAAACACATTGATGAGGTTGCCGAAGCTCCAGATGTCGATGCCCGCCTCGGGCTCGTCGAACAGGGTCAGCTTGGTGCTCCTCGCCAGCATGGTGGCGATCTCGATGCGCTTCATCTCGCCGCCGGAGAGGCTGGCGTTGACTTCTCGGTTTACATAATCTCTAGCACACAGACCCACCTCGGACAGGTACTTGCAGGCGTCGGACACGGAGAGCTTCTCCCCCGCGGCCAGACTGACAAGGTCGTACACGGTGATGCCCTTGAAGCGCACCGGCTGCTGGAAAGCGTAGCTGATGCCCCGGCGGGCCCGCTCGGTGATCGACAGGCCGGTGATATCCTCCCCATCCAGAAAGAGCCGGCCGGAGGTCGGCTGTACCACGCCCGCGATAACCCGAGCCAGCGTGGATTTACCGCCGCCGTTGGGACCGGTAATGGCCACAAAACGCTCGTTGATGGTGAGGCTGATGTTTTTGAGAATCTCTTTTTTTGCGCCGTCGTTATCGGCGTCGAAGGATATGTTCCGCAGTTCAAGCATGATGATTCGGCTCCCCCCGTCAAAAATCTTCATCAAATTTATAGCTGAGGTCTTTCTTTGTCGACAGCTTGGGTTCGGTATGGCGGCAGATGCGGATCAGATGCGCCGCGTGCCGGGCCAGGATCACCAGCGCGGAGAACAGCGCCAGCGTGACGGTGATCTTCTCGCCGGCAAAGACCCAGGCGCCCAGAATGCCCGCCAGCGCGCCGCACACGCACCCCAGCGACACGTAGCGCCAGATCCACAGCACCGCCGCGAACACCACCACCACGAAAAGGCCGGACTTAAGGCCCACGCACAGCGCGCCCAAAATCAGCGCCAGCACGGCGCGGCTGCCGCGAAAGCGGCGGGTGGCGGGAAAGGCCGTGCCCAGCAGCAGGCAGAAATAGGTCAGCGCCCGGCCGGTTTCGGCGTGGCCCCGGATGAGCAGCAGCAGGCCGCCGGCAACCACCGCCAGAATGATCTTGGCGCATTCCGGCGCGTAAACCGCGGCGACACCCTTCCAGCCGGTCTCCCGGTACAGGGCCTCCAGCCCGCTTTTGCCCGGGCCGAAGGTGCGCAGATCGCGCTTGAGGAACTTTTCGCAGGCCAGGGGGGCAAGGTCCACGCAGCCCAGGAGATATCCCAGCAGCGCCGCCGCGGAGAGAAGCGCAGCCGTCATAGCGCCTCCTCCCCCTTCTGGCGGATCACCATGCGGATGGGGGTGCCCTCCAGCCCGAAGGTGGCGCGGATCTGATTTTCAAGATAGCGCTGATAGGAGAAATGAAACAGCTCCCGGCTGTTGCAGAACACCACGAAGTTGGGCGGGCGCACGCCGGTCTGGGTCATATAATAGATCTTCAGCTTGCGGCCCTTGTCCGTGGGGGGCTGCATCCGGGCCTGGGCGTCCGCCAGGACGTTGTTGAGCATCCCGGTGGTGATGCGCATGGCGTTCTGGTCGTTGACGAAATTGATTAGCTCAAAAATGCGCTCGGTGCGCTGGCCGGTGAGGGCTGAAATGAACAGGACGGGCGCGTAGCTCATGAAGCTGAGGTCGCCCAGGATGGTCTTGCGCAGCTTTTCCATGGTGCCCGTCTCTTTTTCCACCAGATCCCACTTGTTGACGATGACAATGCTGGCCTTGCCGGCCTCATGGGCCATGCCCGCGATCTTGGTGTCCTGCTCGGTGACGCCTTCCCGGGCGTCGATCATGATAAGGCACACGTCCGCCCGCTGAATGGCCAGCTGGGCGCGCATGACGGAGAATTTCTCCACCCGCTCCTCCACCCTGGACTGGCGGCGGATGCCGGCGGTGTCGATGAAGACATATTTGCCGGATTTGTTTTCAAAGGGCGTGTCCACGGCATCCCGGGTGGTGCCGGCCACGTCGGACACGATGACCCGCTTTTCGCCCAGAATGGTGTTGATCAGCGAGGATTTGCCCACGTTGGGCTTGCCGATGACGGCCACCTTAACGGCGTCGTCCTCCCGCTCCTCCTCATCCTGGGGCGGGAAGCTCCTGAGGCACTCGTCCAGCAGGTCGCCGGTGCCGTGGCCGTGGATGGCGGAAACGGCGATGGGGTCGCCCAGACCCAGCTCGTAAAACTCGTACAGGCCGGGATCGGGCGCGCCGGTGGAGTCGGCCTTGTTCACGGCCAGCACCACGGGCTTGTGAGAGCGCTTGAGGAGATTGGCCACGTCCTTGTCCGCGGCGGTGACGCCGGTGCGCAGATCCGTGACCAGCACGATGACGTCGGCCGCCTCGATGGCGATCTGGGCCTGCTCGCGCATGAATTCCAGGATTTCCGTGTCCGCCGCCGGCTCGATGCCGCCGGTGTCCACGATGTCGAAGGTGCGGCCGCACCATTCGCACTCGGCGTACAGCCGGTCCCGGGTGACGCCCGGCGTATCTTCCACGATGGAAAGGCGCCTGCCGCAAAGTTTATTGAAAAGCATGGATTTGCCCACATTGGGGCGGCCCACGATGGCCACCAGAGGTCTGGACATTTCGCCTTCCCCCCTTTCTAATTTTGATTGTATTGATAGTATGCCGTTTCTTCGGATTTTCTTGCGGGCGGCGCGGAAACGGGCGGCGCGCCGGACATGGCGTCCCACAGGGCGAAGCCGTCCTGCTCCACGGGGATGATGGGCACGCCCAGCTCCCGGGCGGCTTCCCCCAGCGTGACGTCGTCGAGGAAATCAAGCTCGTCCCGGCGGAGCATATTCTGAGAGATCAGCAGCCGCCGGCCCAGCGGTTTGCCCCTGAGCTGGGCGATCAGGTCGCGGCCCGTGATGAGGCCAGACACCGTAATGCTGTGTCCGAAAAAGTCGTTTTCCACCGCATAGACCCGCCCGTCGATCATAGCATATTTTTTCTTCGCCGTATACAGCAGTTTTTCAAAAAACGGAGCCACGGCCACGCCGCAGGCGATGGAGAAGGGGGCTCCGCCGCACCCGTCGGAAAGGCCAAGGGCGGAATTGAACTCCGTTTCCATCAGCCGGATCATGCCCACGCCGTTCTCCAGCTGGGTATGCTCCTCGTAAAACTCGTCCGGCGGCAAGTCAAGGCCGGCCTCGAGATACAGCTCGTCCCCGCAGAAGAACACCCGGCTGCCGTGCTCTCTCAGGCAGCGGTCGCCGAACGCGGTGACCTGCGCGATGGTCCCGGCGGCGAGGGCGGGGGTGAAGGGCGTCAGCGGATAGAGGCCGTCCCGGAATTTGGTCAGGCCCACCGGCACGATGGAGACGCTGTGCACCGCGGGCCACAGCCCGTCCAGATCGCGCATGGTGCGCTCCAGCGCCTCCCCGTCGTTGAGGCCGGGGCAGCAGACGATCTGGCAGTTCATGGTGATGCCCGCCGCGGCAAAGCGGCGCATGACGGCGACGCTCTCCCCGGCTCTGGGGTTGCGCAGCAGCCTGACCCGAAGGGCCGGGTCCGTGGCGTGTACGGATACGTTGATGGGGCTGACGCGCAGGTCGATGATCCGCCGGATCTCCCGGTCGGAGAGATTGGTCAGGGTGATGTAGTTGCCCATCAGAAAGCTCAGACGGGCGTCGTCGTCCTTGAAATACAGGGTCCTGCGCATCCCTTTCGGCAGCTGGTCGATGAAGCAGAACACGCAGCGGTTGGCGCAGGCGCGGGGCGCGTCCATGAGATACGTCTCAAAGTCCAGGCCCAGATCCGCCCCCTCCGCCTTCTCCACCCGCACGGTAAGCTCCTCCCCGGCGGCGGAACGCAGAACGACCTCCAGCACGGGGTCGTAGGAGAAATATTTATAGTCCAGCACATCCTCGATGGGATGGCCGTTGATGGATACGACAAGATCGCCCGGCCGGGCATGGCGCCGCAGCGGGCTGCTCTCGTCGATGGCTTTGATGATGTTGTCCATAAGACCCCTTACGCGCAAAAACAGCAAAAGGAGGAGAGGCGTCGCCCGCCTTTCCTCCTCAAGCTTCTTTTACTTGCTTTCCTCGACCTTGATGACTTCACGGCCATTGTACTGTCCGCATTTCGGGCAGACACGGTGAGGCATACGCAGTGCGCCGCAGTTGGGGCACTTCACGAGCGCGGGGGCAGTGAGCTTCCAGGTGGATGAACGTCTCTTGTCACGTCTCTGTCTGGATACTTTTCCTTTTGGGACCGCCATGTTGACACCTCCAGTTCCTTAGCTGTTTTGAGCAGCTGTCTTATTTGTCTTCTTTATCCAAAAGCTGCTCAAGCACAGCCATTCTTGGATCGGTTTCCTTCCCGCAGCCGCAGGGCCCGAGATTGAGATTTTTGCCGCAGACCGGGCACAGACCCCGGCAGTCCGGCGAGCAGAGAAATTTGCTGTCCATGTCCAGAATGAACAGGGTCCGCAGAATCTCCGTGAGGTCGATGCTGTCGCCCTCCAGCGGAAACACGTCGGGATCGTCCTCCTCGCTGTCGTCCTCGGAAAGGAGGGCGGAGAGCGCGGTCTCCTTGACCGTGTCGTACTCGCCGCCGCAGCGGTCGCACACGCACCTCATCGCCGCTTCTATGGTACCCGTAAGCTCCAGAATGCCGGCGGTGTTGCGCACGCAGCCCTCCGCGTGAGGCGCGGACCGATAGGCTTTCACCTGTTCAAAATCGAGATCGCCGGTATCGAGAACGCACGAAAACGGCACGCTTCCGCCCGGAATCTCAATGATTTGACTCAAATCAAGTCTCATAATCCACCTCGCAAGTCGCCTTGATATTATAGGCGATGGTTGAAAGCTTGTCAACTAATTTTTCTTGTCAATACAATATAAAGAGTGTATACTCGGCCTCATGAAAGAAATCATCATCCGAACCAACGACGCGGGCCAGCGCCTTGACCGGTTTGTCGGCAAGGCCGTGCCGCTGCTGCCCGAGTCCCTTCTGCAAAAATATATCCGCCTGAAACGCATCAAGCTCAACGGCAAGGGCGCCGGGCGCGACACGCGCCTGACCGCCGGGGACGCGCTGCAGCTTTACATCAACGACGAGTTTTTCGAGAAACCCCGGGAGGAGAATTCGTACCTCAAGGTGGGCACCCCCCGCCTGACCGTGGTGTACGAGGACGGGAACATCCTGCTGGCGGACAAGAAGCCCGGGGTGCTGTGCCATTCCGCGGGGGCTTGGGATTACAACACCCTCATCGCCAACATCCAGGCCTATCTCGCCCAGAAGGGCGAATGGCGGCCCCGAGAGGAAAATTCCTTCGCCCCGGCTCTGTGCAACCGCATCGACCGCAACACAGGCGGCCTCGTCATCGCCGCGAAAAACGCCGAGGCGCTGCGCATCCTCAACGAGAAAATCCGCGGCCGGGAGATCGAAAAATACTATCTCTGCGCCGTGCGGGGCCGGCCGAAGCCGGAAAAGGGGCGGCTGGAAAACTATCTTTTCAAGGACGCCGCCAAGAATCAGGTGTTCGTCAGAGCCGGGCCGGCGCCCGGCGCCCGCACCGCCGTAACGGAATACCGGGTGCTGGCCTCCAAAGGCGAGCTGTCGCTGGTGGAATGCCGCCTGCTCACCGGGCGCACCCACCAGATCCGCGCCCAGATGGCCGCCAAGGGCTGGCCCCTGCTGGGGGACGGCAAGTACGGCCGGGAGACCTTCAACCGGGGATTTGACGAGAAGGGGCAGGCGCTGTATTCCTACAAGCTGGAGTTCACCTTCCCCACCGGCGCGGGCAGCCTCGATTATCTGAAAGGGAAGGTCTTCACCGTGGAATCCGTGGATTTCGCGGAAAAATACTTTCCCGGCGTGCCCATCAAATAAAATTTTCCCAACCGATTGACAAAACCCGCGCGAATCTGTATATTGTATGCGAGCTACAAAGGGCACTCCGGACGTAGAGCCGGAGTGCCTTTTTTTAGCGTGAATAATATGGAAACAATATAAAGAGAAATGGGGGAGGATACATGTCCAAAGAGCTCATTCGCCTCGTGGGCTGCACCATGGCGTTTGACAATGAGATCGTTTTAGACGATATCAACCTTTACATCAACGACAGAGAATTCCTTACGCTGCTGGGGCCCTCGGGCTGCGGCAAAACCACCACGCTGCGTCTCATCGCGGGCTTTCTCACGCCCACGGGCGGCGACGTGCTGTTCGACGGCGTAAGGATCAACGATGTCCCGCCTCACAAAAGGAAGGTCAACACCGTGTTCCAGCGCTACGCGCTTTTCCCGCATCTGGACGTTTATGAAAACGTCGCTTTCGGCCTTCGCATCGCGAAGCTGCCGGAAAAGGAGATCGACGAGCGCGTGACGGAAATGCTGGAGATCGTCAGTCTGAGAGGCTTTGAAAACCGCAAGGTCACTCAGCTTTCCGGCGGCCAGCAGCAGCGTGTTGCCATCGCCCGGGCTCTGGTCAACAGGCCGAAGGTCTTGCTGCTGGACGAGCCCCTGGGCGCGCTGGATCTCCGGCTGCGCAAGGATATGCAGCAGGAGCTGAAGCGCATTCAACAGGCGCTGGGCATTACTTTTATATATGTCACCCACGATCAGGAGGAGGCTTTGGCCATGTCCGACACCGTGGTGGTGATGGACAAGGGCCGCATCCAGCAGATCGGCCACCCCGAGGATATCTACAACGAGCCGAAAAACGCCTTCGTGGCGGACTTCATCGGCGAATCCAACATCCTCGACGGCGTGATGCCTGAGGATTACGCGGTAAAATTCTTCGGCCGGCGCTTCAAATGCGTGGACGCCGGGTTTGCCAAAAACGAGCCGGTGGACGTGGTCATCCGCCCCGAGGACATCGACATCGTCCCCCCGGACGACGGACACCTCTGCGGCACGGTCACCTCCGTGACCTTCAAGGGCGTCCATTATGACACCATCGTGGATTTTCACGGTTTCAAATGGCTCATTCAGACCACGGAACTCCATCCCGTGGGCTCGTATATCGGCATCCTGCTGACCCCGGACGACATCCATATCATGCACAAGAGCGAGTATTCCGGCCTGTTCGGCGACTACAGCTCCTATTCCGCCGAATACGACGAGATCAACGACCCGGACATCTATCCCGAGGATATATCCGAGGAGGTGTCCGAGACCTCCTCCGAGGGGGAGGCGGCCAAGGATGAGGAATAAGACGCTGGCCGCGCCCTATCTGGTGTGGATGGCCATTTTTACCGTCATCCCGCTGGGCATCGTGTTCTATTTCGCCTTTACCGACGGCGCCGGGGCGTTTACCCTGGCCAATATCGACAACATCGGCAACTACCTGCCTATCTTCGTCAAGTCCGTCTGGCTGGCGCTGGTGTCCTCCATCATCTGTCTGATCATCGGTTACCCCGTGGCCTATTATATCGCCGGCCGCTCCCACCGGGGGCAGCGGTTCCTCTATATGCTGGTGATGCTGCCCATGTGCATCAGCTTTCTGCTGCGCACCATGGCCTGGGTCGCCCTGCTGGACGACACCGGCATCCTCAACGGCTTTATCACCGCCCTGGGGATGAAGCCCCTGCCCCTGATCCGCACCAACGCGGCGGTGGTGCTGGGTATGGTCTACAACTACCTGCCCTATATGATCATGCCGCTGTACACCGTCATCATGAAGATCGACCCCCGGCTGGTGGAGGCCGCCCAGGACCTGGGCTGCAGCAGCCCGCAGGTCTTTCGCCGGGTGGTCTTTCCCCTGTCCGTGCCCGGCATCGTCTCCGGCTTCACCATGGTGTTCGTGCCCGCCGTGTCCACCTTCTACATCTCGCAGAAGCTGGGCTCCTCCGGCACCACCCTCATCGGCGACGTCATCGAGAGCCAGTTCAAGACCGCCTACAATCCCAATCTGGGCGCGGCGCTGTCGCTGGTGCTGATGCTTCTGGTGCTGATCTGCATCGGCGTGATGAACCGCTTTTCCGGCGACGGGGAGGTGGCCACGGTATGAAAACTTTCAACAAGGTATTCACTGTCGTGGTGCTGCTCTTCCTGTATGTGCCCATGATCGTGCTGGGCGCGGCATCCCTCAACGCCGGCACCGACCCCGCCGTGTGGAAGGGCCTGACCCTGTTCAATTACGGCGAGCTGTTCCGGGACGGCGTGCTGCTGCCGCTGCTGCTGAACTCCGTCATCGTGGCGGTGATCTCCTCCATGCTGGCCACCATTCTGGGCACGATGGCGTCGCTGGGCATCCATGCCATGGGCCCGCGCATGAAGCGCACCGTCATGGGCGTCACCAATATCCCCCTGACCAACCCCGAGATCGTCACCGGCGTGTCGATGGCCCTGCTTTTCGCCTTTATCGGCACGCTGCTGAAAATCAGCAACGTGCTGGGCTTCGTGACCCTGCTGATCGCCCATATCACCTTTAACCTGCCCTATGTCATCCTGTCGGTGACGCCCAAGCTGAGCCAGATGGACCCCGACCTGCGGGAGGCGGCGCTGGATCTGGGCTGCACCTCCGGGCAGGCTTTCTTCAAGGTGGTGATCCACGAGATCATGCCCGGCATCATCTCCGGCGCGCTGATGTCCTTCACCATGTCGCTGGACGATTTCGTCATCAGCTATTTCGTCTACGGGCCGAATTTCGTGACCCTGCCCGTGGAAATCTACAACTACACCAAAAAGCCGCTCCAGCCGAAAATCTACGCCCTGTTCACCCTGATGTTCCTCGTCATCCTGCTGATGATGGTGCTGATGAATCTGCTGGAGGCCCGGGACGACAGACGGCAGAGTCTGGCCCGCCGGGCGCTGGCCGGGCGAAGGGAGCGTGCGGCGGAATGAAAAAAATTTTTGCCGCGCTGTGCTGTCTGGGGCTTTTCGCGGGTCTGCTCCCCTTCTCCGCGCTGGCCGCCCAGCCCACCATCAACGTCTACAACTGGGGCCAGTACATCTCCGACGGCAGCGACGGCTGCATCGACGTGAACGCCGAATTCACCGCCCGCACCGGCATCAAGGTCAATTACATGACCTATGATTCCAACGAGAGTCTGTACACCAAGCTCAAGACCGGCGGCAGCACCTACGACATCATCATCCCGTCGGACTATATGATCGCCCGTCTCATTTCGGAGGGCATGCTGGAGAAGCTGGACTTCGACAAGATTCCCAACTACAAATACGTGGACGACGCCTACAAGAACACCGCCTACGACCCGGACAACGCGTATTCCGTCCCCTATACCTGGGGCACGGTGGGCGTCATCTACAACTCCAGGTATGTGGACGAGGCCGACATCGGCTCCTGGGACCTGCTGTGGAACAGCAAGTATTCCGGCAAGATCCTCATGTTTGATAATCCCAGGGACTCTTTCGCCATCGCGGAAGAATATCTGGGGCTCGGCGTGAACACCGAAAACACCGACGACCTGCGGGCCGCGGCCTATAAGCTCATCGAACAGAAGCCGCTGGTGCAGAGCTATGTCATGGACCAGATCTACGACAAGATGGAGCGCGGGGAGGCGTGGATCGCCCCCTACTACGCGGGGGATTATCTCCAGATGGCCGCGGTCAACCCCGACCTGAAGTTCTATCTGCCCAGCGAGGGCTTCAACCTGTTTATCGACGCCGTCTGCATCCCCAAGGGCTGCCAGAACAAGGAGGCCGCCGAGGCCTATATCAATTTTCTGTGCGACCCTGAAATCTCCGGGCAGAATCTGGACTATCTGGGCTACTCCACCCCCATCTCCGAGGCCAAGCAGTACATGTCCCCGGAGACCGCGGAAAGCGAGATCGCCTACCCCTCCAAGGAGGTGCTGGCGCGGGGCGCCAGCTATATCAATCTCAGCTCCGCCACCAGTCAGGAGATGGATTCCCTGTGGCTGCAGGTCAAGACCCAGGGCGGCGTGGACAACTACGCCATCTGGTGTATGGCCGTGCTGGCCGCGGGCATGGCCGTCTATTTTCTCGTCCGCGGCGTGAAGCGAAAACGGCGCATCGCCAACCGCTGTCAAAAGTGGAAAGACGGCGCATAACCCATCAGCAGTAAAACCGGGAGAGGTCTATTCCTCTCCCGGTTTTTTTGTACCATCGGCGATTCTGCGCACCACGGGCAGCAGCAGCGCCGCCCCGGCAATGCCCACGGCACCCTGCAAAAGGTTCGGCACCATACCCACCGCCGCCGCGGCGGCGTTTTGCAGGATCAGCGACTCGTAGCCGAAATAGCCCAATACCATAATGGTCTCTCCGGCAAGTCCGGCAATCACAGACGCATAAAGCGGCTTCCAATGCCGGCGGCACAGGGCATACAGCGCGCCGGCGGCGCCGGCCATGGCGGCTTTGATCACCAGGGTCCCCGGTGCGTAAACCGCGTAGCCGAGGATGATATCGGCCAGGCACGAGCCGAGGCCCGCCGAGGCCGCTCCCAGAGCGGGGCCCAGCAGGAACGCCGATAAAAGCACCACAATGTCTCCCGCGTTCGCGTACCCGCCGCCGGGCAGCGGCACAGGGATGGCGATGGTCGCGATGGCGGCAAGCGCCGCCATGATTGCCGCGCGCGTCAATCGTCTGATCTTCCAGTTCTTCATTTTTATCCTCTACAGGTCAAAGAGCGTGATCTGGCTGCTCTCGGGCATGTCGCCCAGCGCGCCCATGGCGCGGAGCACGTCCATGTGGGTCTGGCTGACCTTGGGGCAGGCCGCGCTCAGCTCCTCCATGGAGATGAACTTCCGCCCGCTTTCCCGGCAGCGCATCAGGTCCTCCGCCGCGGTCTCGCCCAGACCGGAAATGGCCACGAAGGGCGGACGCAGGGTCTTGCCGTCCACGGGGATGAATTTGGCGGCGTCGGATTCGTACAGGTCGATGGGCGCGAAGGCAAAGCCCCGGAGGTAAAATTCGTACACGGCCTCCATGGTCACCAGAAGGTCCTCCTCCTTGGCGGTCATCTCGGGCTTTTTCCGGTATTCCATGATCTTGCGGCGCACCGTTTCCACACCCGCCGCCATGAGCTGGGCGTCGAAGCCGTCCTTCTGGCTGCGGCGGTAGAAATAAGCCGAATAGAAGGCCAGCGGCTGATGCACCTTGAACCACGCGATGCGGAAAGCCATCATGACATAAGCCACGGCGTGGGCCTTGGGGAACAGATAGGCGATCTTGCGGCAGGATTCGATGTACCAGTCCGGCACGCCGAGGGAACGCATCTGCGCTTCCGCGTCATCCGGGAAGGCACCGCTTTTTTTGACCTTGCCCTTGCGCACCGCCTCCATGGTTTTGAAGGCCAGCTTGCCGCTCATGCCCCTGGATATGAGGTACAGCATGATATCGTCCCGGCAGCCGACGCAGGCGTTGACGTCCGCCACGCCGTTGACCACGAGGTCGTGGATGTTGCCGGCCCACACGTCCGTGCCGTGGGAGAAGCCGGACAGGCGCACCAGCGTGTCGAAGCGGGTGGGCTGGGTGTCCACCAGCATCTGGCGGGTGAAGCCCGTGCCGAATTCCGGGATGCCGATGGTGCCGGTGCGGCCGATGATGGGGTCGTCCTCCGGCAGGCCCAGAATCTTCGGCGAAGTGAAGATGGACAGGGTGTCCGGGTCGCTGAGGGAGATCTCCCGGGCGTTGACGCCGGTCATATCCTCCAGCATCTTGATCATGGTGGGGTCGTCGTGACCCAGCTCGTCCAGCTTGAGAAGGTTGGATTCCATGCAGTGGTATTCAAAGTGGGTGGTGATGATCGTGGAATCGGGGTCGTCCGCCGGGTGCTGGACGGGGCAGAAATCCGTCACGTCCATGTCCTGCGGCACCACCACCAGGCCGCCGGGGTGCTGCCCCGTGGTGCGCTTGACACCCACGAGGCCCTGGGCCAGACGGTTTTCCTCCGCCTTGGTGACGGTCATGCTCCGCTCCTCAAGATATTTTTTCACATAGCCGTAGGCGGTCTTTTCCGCCAGCGTCCCAATGGTGCCGGCCCGGAACACATGGTCGGCGCCGAACAGCTCCTCGGTATATTTATGGGCCTTGGCCTGATATTCGCCGGAGAAATTGAGGTCGATATCCGGTGTCTTTTCGTTGCCGGGGAAACCCAGAAAGGTCTCGAAGGGGATGTCGAAGCCGTCCTTGCGCATCACGGCGCCGCAGTCGGGGCAGGCCTTGTCGGGCATATCCGCGCCGCAGCCGTAGCTGCCGTCGGTGACGAACTCGGCGTGCTTGCACCGGGGGCAGACATAATGCGGCGGGAGGGAATTGACCTCCGTGATGCCGGACAGATAGGCCACGATGGAGGAGCCCACGCTGCCACGGGAGCCCACCAGATAGCCGTGCTCCAGCGAGTTCTGCACCAGCTTCTGGGCGGACATATAAATGACGTCGTAGTTGTGGTCGAGGATCGTCTTCAGCTCCGTGTCCACCCGCTCCTCCACGATCTGCGGCGGGTTGTCGCCGTAGATGGCGTGCATCTTGTCCAATACGAGCTTTTTCAGGGTCTCGGCGGAGTTTTCGATCTTCGGCGGGTAGAGGTCCCTGGGCAGCAGTTCGATCTCCTCGCACTCGTCCGCGATGGCCCGGGGCGCGGTGATGACCACCTCCCTGGCCGTGTCGGGGTCCAGATAGCCGAATTCCTTCAGCATCTCGTCCGTGGTGCGGAAAAAGATGGGACAGCTGCGGTCGGCGTCGGAAAACTGCTTGGCCGCCTGGAGGATACGGCGGTATTCCTCATCCTCGGCGTCGAGAAAATGCACGTCGCTCGCCGCGACGACGGGCTTATGAAGCCGCCGGCCGGCGGCGAGGATGCGGCGGTTGTAGTCCTGCAGGACGCCGGCGTCCCGGACGGTGCCGTTATCCACCAGAAAGCCGTTGTTGCACAGGGGCTGGATTTCCAGGTAGTCGAAGAACGACGCGATCTTGTCCAGCTTTTCGTCGCTCTCGCCGCGCATCAC
The DNA here is from genome assembly GCA_035352555.1 of Oscillospiraceae bacterium. GTDB lineage: Bacteria > Bacillota > Clostridia > Oscillospirales > Oscillospiraceae > UBA2922. The sequence continues at coordinate 13,621 of DAOPXW010000027.1, read as the reverse complement.
CGCCCCGTAAAGCTCGCCCATGCCGCAGGCCGAGCCCACAAGGATGCCCTCCCGGTGCTGGATCAGCAGGCTTTTAGGGATGGTGGGGGTCTTGTGGAAATACTTGAGATAGGACTGGGAGACCATCTCGTAGAGATTTTTTAATCCCGTACGGTTTTTCACCAGCAGAATCATGTGCCGGGAATGGGCCATGTCCGTGCGCTTGAGGCGGTGATACACAACCTCCACATCGTCCACGGTTTTCGCGCCCTGCTGGCGCAGCAGGGGTAAAAACTTGTCCATGATGCGGGCCACCACCATGGCGTCGTCCGAGGCGCGGTGGTGGTTGAATTTGGGCAGCTCCAGATGATTGGACACAATGTCGAGCTTGAAGCGCTTCAGCTCCGGCAGCAGGGCCTGCGCCAGCGCCAGCGTATCCAGATACACCGGGGTGAACTTCAGCCCCGAACGGCGGCAGGCCGCCGCCATAAAGCCGGTGTCGAAATCGGCGTTGTGGGCGACGATGGGCCTGTCCCCGGCGAAGGCCAGGAAGGCCTCCATGGCCGCCTTCTCCGAGGGGGCCCCCGCCACGTCGGCGTCCCGGATGCCGGTGAGGGTGGTGATCTCCTCGGGGATGTGCATCCCGGGGTCGGTGAAGGTGTTGAATTCCTTCAAAATCTCGCCGCCGCGGAAGATCACCGCGCCGATCTCGGTCATGCGGTCGTTCACGGCGTTGAGGCCCGTGGTCTCGATGTCGAAGGCCACGAATTCCGTGTCCAGCGGCAGGGAACACTTGCCGTGGACGGCGCGGTTGCCGCCCATATCGTCCACAAAATAGCACTCGCAGCCGTAGATGATCTTGACGCCGTACTTTTTGCCCGCCTTCCACATGTCCGGGAAGGCCTGCAGCACGCCGTGATCGGTCACGGCGATGGCGGGCATGCCCCAGTAGCCCGCCCGCTCCACGATGGCCGCCGGGTCGGTGATGGCGTCCAGCGCGGAAAAGCGCGTATGCATATGCAGCTCCACCCGCTTTTCCGGCGCGTCGTCCGTGCGGATGTGCTTTTTGCTTTTCATGATGCTCTTGGGCTCCAGTACCATGTCTTCGTCATAGCGGCTGTAGGTGATCGCCCCCTGCACCACCAGATGGTCCCCGGGGTTCACCGCCGTGACGATGCCCTGATCGTCGTCCGCGCGGAGATATTTGGACACCCGGATGGAGCCGGTGCGGTCGGTCATGTCGAAGCACAGCACCGCACCGCCCCGCTTTTGCAGCGCGCGGGAGGTGACGCCGAACACGTCCCCCTCCACGATGACGCCGCCGGATTCCAGCGTGAGATCGGCCATGGGCGTGGTCTTGCCCCGGACGGCGCGGCCCATCAGCACAGCCCCCGGCCCGGAGGCCGCCGCCCCGCTTTTGGCGGCGGCTACCGGCCTGGGCCTGGGAAAGTCCGGCATGAGGGTAACATTATGTAAACCATAGTCGCTTCTCAGCCGGCCGCTGAGCGAGGCCAGCTCCGCGGGAGCGGGCATTTTTTCAAAATGCGCGGACAGGGTCATGGAGCGCGACGGCAGGTCGATCTCGCAGGCGGTGACATAGGCCCTGTCCAGTCCGCCGCACAGGTCGGCGGAGGCGGCGCAGCCCGGGAACATGGCGAGGAAGGCGGTGAATTCGTTCACTGGCCCGCCTCGCTCTCGATGAGGGACAGCAGCCGGGCGCAAAGCTGGTCGTAAGGATAGGTGCCCACGACCTCGCCCTTTTTGAAGATCAGGCCGCAGTCCCTGCCGCCGGCGATGCCGTAGTCGGCTTCCCGGGCCTCGCCCGGGCCGTTCACCACGCAGCCCATCACGGCCACGGTGATATCGCGGTCGAGGCGGGAGACCTTCTCCTCCACCTCCCGCGCCAGCGAGATCAGGTCGATCTGGGTGCGGCCGCAGGTGGGGCAGGAGATCAGGCGCACGCCGCCCTTTTTCAGCCCGCAGGCTTTCAGAATGGCCACGCCGGCGCGCACCTCCTCCACGGGGTCGGCGGTGAGGGACACGCGGATGGTGTCGCCGATGCTCTCGTTGAGCAGGGTGCCGATGCCCACGGCGGACAGGATGGTGCCGTTCCAGGCGGTGCCCGTCTCCGTGACGCCCAGATGCAGGGGACAGTCGAACCGCTCCGCCGCCAACCGGTAGGCCGCCACGGTGAGGGGGACGCTGGAGGATTTCATGGACAGGGCGACAGCGTCAAAATCAAAGCGGTTCAGCAGCGCGATGGCTTCCGCCGCGCTCTCCGCCATAGCCTCCGCCGTGGGATGGCCGTATTTTTCCAGCAGGCGCTTTTCCAGACTGCCGCCGTTGACGCCGATGCGGATGGGAATGCCCTTCGCGGCGCACGCCGCGGCCACAGCCCTGACGTTTTCCGCGCCGCCGATATTGCCGGGGTTGATACGGATCGCGTCCGCACCGCGCGCCGCGCACTCCAGTGCCAGCCTGTAATCGAAATGGATATCCGCCACGAGGGGCAGAGGCGACCGCTCTTTCAGGGCGGAAATGGCTTTTGCGGCGTCCATATCCGGCACGGCGAGGCGCACGATGTCGCAGCCCGCGGCCTTCAGTGCCGCGATCTGGGCCAGGGTGGCGGCCACATCCGCGGTTTTGGTGTTGCACATGGACTGTACGGATACGGGGGCGCCGCCGCCCACCGGCACCGCGCCCACCTGGATTCTCTTGGTATGCTCTCTGTCGTTCATTGCGGTTTCTCTCTACTTTACAATCAGTTTTGCGATGTCGTTGTACATGACGAAGGCCATCAGCCCCAGCAGCAGCACCATGCCACCGCCGTTGATGTAGGCTTCGATCCGGGGATTCACCCGCCGGCGGATGAGCTTTTCGATCACCGCCGTCACCAGCAGCAGGAAAACGCGGCCGCCGTCCAGCGCGGGGATGGGCAGCATGTTCATCACGGACAGGTTCACCGCGATGAAAGCGCAGAAATACAGGATATTCAGCGCGGCGTCCGCCCTGGTGGCGGAGCTTTCGCCCACATCCGTGATCATGGAGACGATGCCCACGGGGCCGGACATATCCTTGATGCCGACGGCGCCCGTGACCAGCTGGGTCAGGCCCTGCCAGACCATGCGGACGAATTCCCCCGACCAGCTCACGGAATACTTGAAGTCCGTCCAGAGGTTGTTGTTCTCATGGGCAAAGTACAGGCCGTAGCGCAGGCCGTCCTGCCCGGCGTACTGCTGCCGCTCCATGTCGTAGCCGCTGAGCGTGACGAGCTTGCCGTCCCGCTTCAAAACGATGTTGTGGGTGCCGCCGTCGCCCAGAGTGTCCGTGACCTGCCCGGCGAAGCGGATGTCCGTGCCGTCGATGCGGACAAAGCGGTCGCCCACCTGCAGGCCGTCCGCGCTCTCGTAGGGGCAGCCCGCCATAAAGGAGGCGATGACGGGATAGGTGAAGCCCGCCGACTGGGAAAAGACGATCATCAGCAGAATGACGCCCAGCAGATAGTTCATGAAGGAGCCGGCCGCCAGAATGATGAGCTTTTGGCCCACATTCTTGTTCAGATAGGCTTTGGGGTCCTGGGAGTCCCCGTCCTCTCCCTCCATGGCGCAGTAGCCGCCGATGGGCAGGGCGCGCAGGGAATACAGCGTCTCGCCCTTCTGCTTTTTCAAAAGGGCGGGACCCATGCCGATGGCGAATTCGTTGACCTTCACGCCGCAGGCCTTGGCCGCGGTGAAGTGGCCGAATTCGTGGATGCCGATGAGAACGCCGAACATGACTACGGCGATAAGAATATAGATAGCGGTATTCATGCAAAATGCTCCATTACATAGGCCCGGGCCGCCCGATCGGCGTCAAGGATTTCCTCCAGTCCCGGGTTTTCCACGCTGCCGATGCTCTCCACCGCGCCCGCGGCGCAGTCATAGATCTGGTTGTAGCCCAGCTTATGTCCCAGAAACAGGCCCACGGCGACCTCGTTCGCGGCGGACATGACGCACGCCGCCGTGCCGCCGGCGCGGGCGCAGTCCATGGCCAGCCCCAAACAGGGGGTCTTTTCAAGGTCCGGGGCCCCGAAGGTGAGGTCCGGCATCCGCCAGAAGTCCAGATGCGCAAACATCGACGGGCAGCGCTGCGGATAGGTCAGGGCCAGCTGGATGGGCAGGCCCATGTCCGCCACGCCCAGCTGGGCGATGACGGTGCCGTCCACAAGCTCCACCATGGAGTGCACCACGCTCTGCGGATGCACCACCACCTGGATCTGGTCCGGGGTAACGGAAAACAGGTGCATGGCCTCGATGAATTCCAGCCCCTTGTTCATCATGGTGGCGGAATCCACGGAAATTTTCGCGCCCATGGACCAGTTGGGGTGCTTCACCGCCTGCTCCGGGGTGACATGCTCCAGCTCCGACCAGGCTTTGCCCAGGAAGGGGCCGCCGGAACCCGTGAGCAGAATCTTTTTCAGCTCGCCGGGGTTCCGGCCCATCAGGCTTTGGAAGATGGCGGAATGCTCCGAATCCACGGGGACAATCTCGGCCCCCCGCTCCCTCACACGCGCCATGACCAGCTTGCCCGCGCACACCAGCGTCTCCTTGTTGGCCAGCGCGATGCGCTTTTTCCGGTCGATGGCGGCCAGGGTGGGGCGGAGCCCGACGGCCCCGGACACCGCCGTGACCACGCAGTCGCTTTCCTCGAAGGCGGCGGCTTCCATCAACCCGTCCAGCCCGGAGGCCACACGGATGTCGGTGTCGCGGAGCGCTGTTTTCAGCGCCCTCGCCGCGCCCTCGTCATAGGCGACGGCCAGCTTGGGGCGCAGCCGCCGCGCCTGTTCTTCCAGCAGGTCGATTTTTTTGTTGGTGGTGAGGGCCGCCACGGGAATCCCCAGATGCTCCGCCACGGCCACGGTCTGGCGGCCGATGGAGCCCGTGGCGCCCAGAATGGAAATCGCGTTTACCATTAAAAATCCTCTTACTTGCCGCTGAGGCCGCCAAAACGGCGGTCCCGGCTCCGATAGGCCGCGATAGCCTTATCCAGCTCGCTGGAATCGAAGTCCGGCCATAAAACATCCGTGAAATAAAATTCCGAATAGGCGCACTGCCACAGCAGGAAGTTGGAGATGCGCAGTTCCCCGCCCGGCCGGATGACCAGATCGGGATCGGGGATGCCCGCGGAATAGAGATAGCCGGAAAAAGCCTCCTCCGTGAGGTCGCCCTCGTATTTTCCCATGATTACATCGTTGGTATACCGCTCCGCCGCGCGTAGGATCTCGTCCCGCCCGCCGTAATTGATGCAGAGGTTGGCCTGAAAGCCCCGGATCTGCTCGGAGAGCTCATTGGTCTCCCCGATGAGCTTTTGCAGCTCCGGGGAGAGCACGGAAACGTCGCCGAACACCCGCAGGCGGTTCTGGTCGCGCGTCATGACGGAGATGGCTTCCCTGAGATACTGATCCATCAGGGCCATGATGGCGTCCACCTCGCCCTCCGGGCGCTTCCAGTTTTCCGTGGAGAAGGCGTACACCGTGAGATACTCCACGCCGATGGCCTTGCAGTAGTTGGCGATGGCGCGGAACCGCTCCGCCCCGGCGGCGTGCCCCGCCGTACGCGGCAGACCGCGCTTCTGGGCCCAGCGGCCGTTGCCGTCCAGTATAACGGCAATGTGGCGGGGGAGACCGGCTTTGTCAAGCTCCCCCGCCGCCTTTTTATTTCTTCCGAATACAGCCATCAGATTTCAAACAGCTCTTTTTCTTTTTTGTCCGCCGTATCGTCGATCTTCTTGATATAATCGTCGGTCAGCTTCTGGACGTCCTTTTCGATGTTCTTGTAATCGTCCTCCGTGATCTCGGAAGCCTTCTCCTGCTTTTTGTACTTCTCCATGGCGTCCCGGCGGATGTTGCGGATGGCCACCTTGGCCTCCTCGCCGTACTTTTTCACCTGCTTGGCCAGTTCCTTGCGGCGCTCCTCGGTGAGCTGGGGGAACACCAGACGGATGATGCGGCCGTCGTTCTGGGGGTTGATGCCCAGCTCCGAAGCGAGAATGGCCTTCTCGATGCTCTTCAGCGCGGAGCCGTCCCACGGCTGGATGACCAGAGAGCGGGGGTCCGGCACGGAGACGGACGCGATCTGCTGGATGGGAGTGGGGGCGCCGTAATAGTCCACCGAGATCTGGGAGAGGACGGCGGGATTGGCCCGGCCGGCGCGGACGGCGTCCAGCTCGGAAACAAGATTCTCCAGCGTCTTTTTCATTTTGGATTCAAACTCAGCGTAATCGGACATGGATCATACCTCCTCGAATGTTGATTGGGCAATTTGATTTATAAAACAACCCGGGTACCGGCATTTTCGCCGGAGACCACGCGGACAATATTCCGGGGGTCGGCCAGCGCGAACACCACCGTGGGAATGCCGTTGTCCATGGCAAGGCTCGTGGCCGTCATATCCATGACGTTGAGATGTCTGGCCAGCACCTCGCCGTAGGGGATCTCGTCGTACTTCACGGCCGCGGGATCGGTGCGGGGATCGGCGGAATACACGCCGTCCACGTTCTTGGCCAGCAGCAGCGCGTCCGCCCCGATCTCGCACGCACGGAGCGCCGCGGCGGTGTCCGTGGAGAAATAGGGGCAGCCCGTGCCGCCGCCGAAGATGACCACCTTGCCCGCCTCCAGCGCGGCCACGGCGTCTCTGCGGGTGTAGGGCTCGGCAAAGGTCTTCATCTCTACCGCCGTCATCACCACGGCGGGAATGCCCATCCGCTCCATCTTGTCGCACACGGCCAGCGCGTTCATCACCGTGGCCAGCATCCCCATGTGGTCGGCCCGGCTGCGCTCCATCCTGCCCTCGCCGTCCTTGACGCCGCGCCAGAAGTTGCCGCCGCCCACCACCAGCGCCACCTGCGCGCCCATGGCCGTGCAGTCCCGGATGGCAAGGCAGACCTGGCCGATGAAATCAAAATCCAGCCCTGTGCCGCTGCCGCCGGCCAGCGCTTCCCCGCTGACCTTGATGAGCACCCGCCGGTATGCGCTTTTATCGTTCATAGGATATTCCCCCTTGGATTATAGTATGTTTTTCGGAAAATCAAACGTCGAAAATGCCCAGGATCACGATGCCCGCTACCACCAGCGCGATGGCGGCATAGTGCCTGGCGGAGAGCTTTTCCTTGAGGAAGATACGGCTCCAGAGCACCGAGGCCACGCAGTAGGCGGAGATGATGGGCGCGGCCAGCGCCACGTGCGCCTGGTCCGCGATGGCATAAATATATGCGAACTGACCGGCCGTTTCACACACGGCGCCGATGTACTTTGGCGTCTCCTGCCTGACGATGAGCTTCTGTTTTTTCACGCCCAGCACGTAGATCGCGCAGCCAATGCCCACCAGCAGGAAGGTCAGCTCGTAGGCCACGTTGGCGGAATCCTCGTTGAGGGTCATCAGCACCCGGCTGTCCGCGAAGGTGCCCAGCGCGTCCAGCAGGCAGTAGATAATCGGGATGGTAATGGCGATCCAGCTTTTGGCGTAGTGATGGTTGGACGCATCCTGCCGGGCGGCGCGGAGATCGTCGTCCTCCCGGGCTTCCGTGATACCCAGCGCCACCACGCCCACACACACGCACCCCACCGCCGCCAGCTGCAGCGGAGAGGTGGAACCGAGTCCGTCCGTGGCCAGCACCAGCACCGCCACCAGCGCGCCGGAGGAGTTGCAGATGGGCGAGGAGATGGAAAGCTCGATATACCGCAGGCCCAAATAGCCCATGGCCATGGAGAGGATATACAGCGCCGACACCGGCAGATAGGTGAGCATGACGGTGAGATTGATCACCGTGCCGCCCACAAAGACCTCGTACGCCGCGTGCAGGCCCATCACAAGGCCCACCGCCATGACCATTTTCAGATGGCTGTACTTGTCCCGGGCATCCTGACAGCCCAGCTTGGAAAAAAGGTCGGAGCCGCTCCAGCAAATCAGCGCGGCGAGGGAGAGCCAGAACCACATAAGTCGCACACCTCGAAGTGTATAGAATATCAATCCCGCTTATTCTACCACGGGATGTCTCTTTTGACAATTATCAAATGACAAAATGTACTGGGACCGCCGGGGTATACTTGGACTATGAAAGTGCTGTACATAGACGAGCTTTTCGCGCTGAACTTCATCGTGGATTATCTCCTGCTGCTGTCGGCGGCGCGGGTATGCGGCGTACTGCTGCGCCGGTGGCGCTACGCGCTGGGGGCGCTGTTCGGCGCGGCCTACGCCGTGGGCGCCGTGCTGCCCGGCTGGGGCGCGCTGTCCGCGCCGGGGCTGAAAATAGGCTGCGGGTGCGTCATGGCGCTGATCGCTTTCGCGGGTGAGACGGCTTTGCTGAAGTGCGCGCTGGTGTTCTTTGCCGTGTCGGCGGCTTTCGGCGGGGCGGTATGGTGGGCGTCCATGCTGGCGGGCACCCCCGCGGGGCCGGGCGGGACGCTGGCGCTGCCCCTGTCCCTGAAAACGCTGGTGGTGTCCTTCGGCGTGTGTTATGCCGTCGTGCGGCTGGTGTTCCACCGGGCGCTGAAAAACGCCCGGCGGCAGGTGATGACCGTGGCGGCGGTATTCGGCGGCAGAAGCGCCGTGTTCCGCGCCCTGCGGGACACCGGCAACGGCCTGTACGACCCGGTCACCGGCAGCGAGGTGCTGGTGGTGTCCGCCGCCGCCGCCCGGCCGCTGTTTCCCCAGGGCTGCGCCGCGGTATTGGCCAGGGATGACCCCGTGGCCGTGCTGGAGACGCTGGGCGCCGTGCCGGAGCTGAAAAACCGGCTGCGGCTCATCCCCTACAGCGCCGTGGGCGCAGCCTCCGGGCTGCTGCCCGTGTTTCGGCCCGACTCGCTGATGGTGGACGGAAAAAAGCGGGAGGGCGTGATGATCGCCGTGGCCCCCGCGCTGGACGGCGGCGAATATGAAGCGGTATTATAAGGAGGGTATCTGATGATCGGCTGCAAACTGAGTGTGCGGGACGTGAAAACCTGGTTTCTGCGGCTGCTGGGCATCTCCCCGGCCCGGCTGCTGTATATCGGCGGCAGCGATGTTCTGCCCCCGCCCCTGCCGCGGGCGGAGGAGGAGCGGGCCGTGGCCGCCATGGAGCGGGGCGAGACGTGGGGCAAGCAAACGCTGATCGAGCATAATCTGCGGCTGGTGGTGTACATCTCCCGGCGGTTTGAGAATACCGGCGTGGGGCTGGAGGACCTGATCTCCATCGGCACCATCGGACTCATCAAGGCCGTGGGCACCTTCAATTCCGGCAAAAACATCAAGCTGGCCACCTACGCCTCCCGCTGCATCGAAAACGAGATCCTGATGTATCTGCGCAAGATCGGCTCCCAGCGGACGGAGGTGAGCTTTGACGAGCCGCTGAACACCGACTGGGACGGCAACGAACTGCTGCTGTCCGACGTGCTGGGCACCGACGAGGACGAGGTGTGCCGCCCCATGGAGGACGACGCCGACCGCCAGATGCTGATGGAGGCCGTGGCCGCCCTGGACGAGCGGGAGCGGATGATCATTCTCATGCGCTTCGGCCTGCTGGGCAGCGGCGAATATACGCAAAAGGAGGTGGCCGACCTGCTGGGCATCTCCCAGAGCTACATCAGCCGGCTGGAAAAGCGGATCATCGCCCGGCTCCGCCGGGAGATGCTGCGGCAAATGCAGGGTTAAATGTTCAATTTTTCGGTTATTTTTCCTCTTTTTCGGCCCATGTAATATTTTCTTAATAAAAAATAATAATAAATTAACATTTACTTCTTGATTTGACCGCGGGGGTATGTTATGGTAGATCGGCTGTAACGAGATACACAAATTCTTGCCCCGTTTTTGTATTGTTTGACCAGATTTTTGTTCCGCTTTCGATACGAGGAGAAAAAGAGCCGAAATGGACACTCACTTTAAAATGACCGTGTCGCAGACGCCCGCCATAAACGGACCGCGCGTGCGCGCGGGCGGACATGCCGCCGCACGGCAGCGCGCCTTCACCGGCGAGGAGATTTGGAACAGCCGTCTCTATTTTCCCTTGGTAATGGGCTTCTCCGCGCTGTGCCTTTTCACCGGACAGGAGCTGTTCGGCATGCTGGCGCTGGTGGCTTTCGCCACCTATCTGCAGTTCACCTGCAGCGACCTGCTGGCCAATCTGCTGCCCATCGTGCTGTTTATCCTGCTGGGCACCAAGTATTACGACAACATTGCGGCCCTGCTGCCCATCTGGTGGATCCTGCCGCCGTTTTTCGCTTCCCTGCTGTACAATTTCCTCCACTGGCCCGTCCACATCCGCAAATGCGCCTGCTTCAAGAGCCTGCTGGCCGTCTCTGCGGCCGGTCTGCTGGGCGGCGTGGGTGTGATCTCCGCAAAGGAATACTTTTCCTTCAACGGCTTTATGTATGCTTTCGGTCTTGGGCTGGGTATGCTGGCGCTTGCCGTGATGTACAGCACCAATATGGCCCGCGCCCATGGCTACAGCGTGGCCGACCGCTTCTGCCGCATCCTGTACTGCGTGGGCCTGTTCACCGGGCTCGTGGTGGTCAACTATTATCTGACCCATTTCGCCGAATTTCTGTCCAGCGAGACCATTCTCTATATCCACTTCCGCAACTATCTCACCACCATGCTGGTGCTGGCGCTGCCCATCCCCTTCCGCTATGTGAAGAACAGCCGCGTCCACGCGCTGGCCATCGCCTTTATGTACGCCGCCATGCTGCTCACCGGCTCCAGAAGCGCTCTGGTGTTCGGTACGGTGATTCTCTTTGCCGGCGCCTTCCTCACCCTGGCCGGCGGCAAAAAGCTGGGCAGGAGGTCGCTGTGGCTGCTGGCTGCTTTCGCCGTGGCTGCCGCGGTGGTGATCTTCGCGCTGGGGCAGACGGTGCTCAATTCCCGCCTGGTGGACGGCAAGCTCTTCCCCGTGACCGATTCCCGCATCCTGTTCCTCAAGCAATCCGTGCTGGATTTCCTCTCCAGCCCCATCAACGGCATCGGGCTGGCCAATATGAAAAACAGCCAGATCTTCCTGGGCGTGGGCGGCAGTATGGTCTGGTACCACAACTACTTCGCCCAGATCATCGGCAGTATGGGCCTGATCGGCGTGATCGCCTACGGCTGGCTGCTGCGTGACCGTTTTCAGTACCTCAAGACCCTGCATCTCTCCGGCGAGACCATGCTGGTTCTGTCCTATCTGGGCATTTTGATGGTGTCCATGACCAACCCCGGCGAGTTCTGCCCCCTGCCCAACGAGCTGCTGGTGGTGCTGCTGTTCGACGTGGCCGAGACCGTCCGCGCCGCCCGCGCGGAATCCACCGTCTCCGCTGAGACCACCTACGTCATCTGGACGCCCGCGCGGCGCGCGGTGAAGGCAGGCGTCTATCTCCCGCTGCGCGGCACCGTGTCCGTCAGCTCCGGGTCCAAATCGCTGGCGCCGCTGCCGGACTATGCCGACCGCCCCGCCGCCCGCGCCGATGAAGCGCGGCGCGCGGACCGGCACGCCAAGGACGGCCTGTGATGGATCGCGGCGAAGCTTACGAGCGGGAACCGCGCCCGCCCCGCCGCCATCGCCGCCGCGGGCACGGCGTTCTGAGCTGGCTGGTACTGATTCTGGCGGCCGCGCTGGTATATGTCTGCATCGGCAGTCAGCCCAAGGCCGACCCCGACAACGCCGCCGGCCACAGCACCATTCTCATCGCCGGCACCGATAAGGACGGCTACCGCACCGACACCCTCATGCTCCTGTCCATTGACAAAAACGACCGGGCCCTGCGCCTGCTGAGCATCCCCCGGGACACCCACGTGGACGCCCCCTACAGCGTGCCCAAGATCAACTCCGCCTGCGGCTACGCCGGCGGCGGCAAGGCCGGCATGGCCGAGCTGATGACCCAGGTGACCAAGCTTGTCGGCTTTAAACCCGACGGCTACGCGCTGGTGGATCTGGACGCCTTTGTGAAGATCGTGGATCTCATGGGCGGCGTGGATTTCGACGTGCCCATGGATATGCGCTACTCCGACCCCTCCCAGGGCCTTGAGATCAAGCTCTCCGCCGGAAAGCAGCATCTCGACGGCGCCGAGGCGATCCAGCTGGTGCGGTTTCGCTCCGGCTACGCGATGGCCGATATCACCCGCACTTCTGTCCAGCGCGACTTTGTGAAGGCCGCGTTTACCCAGTGGGCCAGCGTGAAGAGCGTTGTGAAGCTGCCTGTCTTGATGGGCATCCTGCGGAAAAACGTCACCACGGACCTCTCAGCGGCCAATATGATGTGGCTGTGCCGCGCTATTCTCAGCTGCGGCGTATCCAACATGACCACGGACATTTTGCCCGGCACCCCCGCCTATATCGGCCGCGGCTCCTATTATGTGGCCGATCCCGACGCGGTGGCGGCGCTGATGGCAAACTATAATCCGGCATCGTAATCCTCCGGCGGGCTTCCCCGCCGGATTTTTTTCGCCGGGCCTAATATTTTACGGCTATCGGTACGCGCCCCTTGAAACGCGGGACCGTTCGCGGTATAATCCATTTCAGACATATGTTGGCCACAAGGCCGGAGGGAAAACGATATGTATAGTCCGAACACACTTTTCACCAAGAAACAGGCGACAGCCGTCATCAACCGCATGCTGGACGACGCCCGCAGCACCGGCGACAACAAGGATATGTCCATGCGCGAGGTCTATGAGGCCATGCAGAGCAGCCGCTACACCATGAAGGACTGGGACTCTTCCGAGCCCGATGTAGTGGAGCGTTATTGTGACGATTACGACATTCCCTGCATTTCCTACAAGGACATCAAAACCGCCTTTGCCCTTTGGGTCGCCCGGGTGGACGGCAGGCCCATCGATCGCAGCCTTGACGAAGCTTGATCCCGCTTTATAAAGGAGCGCGCCGCAAAACGAGGAATTTTGCGGCGCGCTCTTTTTCGGCGGACAGCAAAACGCCACCCCTTCGGGTGGCGTTTTGGCAGGGGAACAAAGTTTCGAACTTTGGGCCTACGGTTTTGGAGACCGTCGCTCTACCAACTGAGCTATTCCCCTATAGGATTAATGGAGTAATCCGCTTCCGGCGTTTTTGGTGGGCCTTCAGGGACTCGAACCCCAGACCGACCGGTTATGAGCCGGCTGCTCTAACCAACTGAGCTAAAGGCCCATACTTTCTTTGAAAAGAAAGTAGGCAAAGGAACTCCTCTACCGCTTCGCTTACTTCTATTCACATGCCGCCAAAAATACAGCCTTTAACGAATGACGCCGCCACGGTGTAGCCGCGGCGGCGTTACCGCTTGCTGGCGCCTCCTGTAGGACTCGAACCTACAACACCGCGGTTAACAGCCGCGTGCTCTACCGATTGAGCTAAGGAGGCAAACCAAAAGGTTTGACTTTCGCCAAACCTTTTGTGTTGGCATTGACCTATCTTCCCGGCTCGTTACCAAGCAAGTATTTTCGGCACTGGTGAGCTTAACTTCCGTGTTCGGAATGGGAACGGGTGGACCCTCACCGTTAAAAACACCAACTATATATTTGGCATAAACCAAATACTGCAATATTGTGTTCCCACTGCCAAGGGGAACAATGTCATCGGGGACGCTCACGGGGAGTATCCCCGATGATGGTACACCATCAGGGACTCGAACCCTGGACACCCTGATTAAGAGTCAGGTGCTCTACCA
>DAOPXW010000026.1:0-28191 GCA_035352555.1 Oscillospiraceae bacterium | reverse complement strand
GCTGCTCTTTGCGCGGATCTCCGCCAGAAGCTCGCCGTAGACGTCCCGAATGACGCCCACTACCTCCCCGGCGGCGACGCGCTCGCCCGGCCTTTTCGCCGGATACCAACAGCCCGTGGCCGGGGCGGTTTCGTAAAAGGCGCGCTCCGTGACCTCCTGCGGATAGCGCACCGGGGCGACGCCGTCACACAGCACGCCCAGAAACCGCAGGATATTTTTTGCGTCAAAGGCCGCCTGCTCGCTCTCCGATTCCGTCCAAAGTCCGCATTGGCCCCGCTCCACCAGCACCGACGGCTTGCCGGAAAGCGCCGCGCTGCTGTACAGGCCGTCGGCGTTGCCAGCGCCCACGGCGTATTTCATGTCGGCGTGGGCGGCCATGGCGATGGAGGCGGCCACCACGTCCCGCGCCGCCGTACACTGGAAATAGGCGTGGGGCACCAGAAATTCGTGTCCGCCGCCGGAGTGGAGGTCCACCGCGCAGTCACACTCCGAGATGAGCCTTTCCGTGATGCACGCCGCGATGCGCTCGCTGACGCTGCCCGCCCTGTCGCCGGGAAAGCACTTGTTCAGATTTTTCCCGTCCCCCGGCACCATGTCGTCCGAATGGCTGACGAAGCCGGTATAGTTGCAGGAATGGGCGATGACCACCTGTCCGCATATTTTTTCCGGGTCCAGACGCTGGGCAAGCCGCCGCGAGGCCTCGATGCCCACGCATTCGCGGCTGTGAACACCGGCGGAGATGAGGACGCTTTTGCCCTCCGACGAACCGTCTATCACCGTCAGCGGAATGGCGCAGTCCGTGCCTGGAACCTTGAGCCAACTTCTTGTTTTATTCTTCATATCCATCCTCCACGCTCAACACCGACGAGAGCAGCAGCTTTGTATACTCCTCCCTCGGTGCCGTCAACATTTCCATGGCCGCGCCCGTTTCCACTATTTTTCCGCCGCGCATCACAAGTATTCTGTCGCACACGCCGCCCACCAGCGCGAGATCGTGGGACACGAACACGATGGCCAGCCCCAGCTCCCGCCGCAGCGCCGCCAGAAGCCCCGCGATCTGGGCCTGGGCCGACACGTCCAGCGCGCTGGTCACCTCGTCGCACAGGAGCACCTTCGGCTCCCCCGCCAGCGTCCGGGCGATGGCCAGCCGCTGGCACTGACCTCCGGAAAGCTCGCCCGGGTACCGCTCCCCCAGCGAGGGGTCGAGTCCCACCATGCGGATGAGCTCATCCCGCCTTTTCCTCACAGACCCACCCGAAAGCCCGGCAAGCTGACGGACGGCCTCGTCGATGGTCGCGCCGGTCTTCATCCTGGGATTAAAGGAATTTGCCGCGTCCTGAAACACCATCTGGACTGTCCGGCACACGTTGGAAGGTCTTTTTCCGGCTATATTTCTGCCGTCCAGCTCTATTTCTCCCGCCGTTGGTCTTTCAAGGCAGGCTATGCAGCGAAGAAGAGTACTTTTTCCGCTGCCGCTCTCGCCCACGATACCGAGTATCTCGCCCGGCATGAGCTCAAAGGTCCCGTCGGACACGGCCTCGGCGGCGACGCCTTTTCTTTTGAATGTCTTATACAGTCCCCGCACTTTAAGGACGGCTTTCGCCTCGTTCATATCCGTCCCTCCGCGCAGGCCGCGAAATGTCCCGGCTCCGCTTCTTCCTGCGCATAGGGCCGCTCCGCGCAGTCCGGCCTTCGCAGCGGACAGCGGTCGCGGAACGCGCAGCCAGGCATCTCCGCCCCGTAAAGCGGCGGCTGTCCCTCAAGTCCCGAGGGCAGACGCCCGTCCAGCTTTGGAATCGCGTCTATGAGGCAGCGGGTATATGGATGGCAGGGCGTCTTCAGCACCGCCTGCGTGCCGCCGTACTCCACAAGCCTGCCGGCATACATCACCGCCGTGCGCTCGGCGATCCGGGCCGCCGCGCCCAGGTTGTGGGTGACGAGGATCATGGCCATCTCCGTCAGCGCCTTCAGCCGGGAAAGCTCGTCCAGCACGGTCTTCTGGGTGGTCACGTCCAGCGCGCTGGTGGGCTCATCCATCAGCAGCAGCTTCGGCCGCAGCAGCATGGCGGCGGCGATGGCCACGCGCTGGTTCATGCCGCCGCTCATCTCGTAGGGGCAGCTGTTGAGGATGCGCTCCCCCTCGGGCAACCCCAGCTTTTCAAAGCATTCCCGTATTTCGGCATAGGAGCTCTCGCCCTGGAACCGCCCGTGGCTTTTCAGCAGCTCCGAAAACTGTTTTTTATAGCTGCGGATGGGGTTGAAGGCCGCGCCGGGGTTCTGGAAGATCATGCCGATTTCCCCGCCCAAAAGCGCGCGCCGCGCCTTTTTCGGCATTTCTGACAGCGGTCTGCCGTCAAATATCACGCGCCCGCTCTCCACCGCCACGCCCAGACCGTCAAGCCCCAGCACGGCCTTCAAAAGCGAGGTCTTGCCGCAGCCGCTCTCGCCCACGACGGCCAGCGTCTCGCCGCGGCGCACGTCGAAGGTGACATCCGCCGCTACAAGGCCGCCGCCGTAGGACAGGCTCAGGTCTTCAATTTTCAGCAGCGCGTCATTCATGGCTTTGTCCGCTCACGTCCATAAGGTCACGGACGGAGTCCCCCAGATAGTTGAAGATCATCACGGTGATGAGCATGGCTCCGCCCGGCGCCAGCACCGTCCACGGCGCCAGCTGGATATAGGCGCGGGCCTCGTTGATCATGGAGCCCCATTCCGCCTGGGGCGGGGTGACACCGATGCCCAGAAACGACAGCCCCGCGATGCCGATCATCATAGTGCCGATCTGGGTGGCGGCGTTTACCAGCAGCGGGCCAAAAATGTTGGGCAGCACATGGCGGCAGAGAAGCCGGGGCGTACCGCACCCGGAGAGCTTCTCCGCCGCGATGAAGGGTTCGTTCTTCAGGGTCAGCACGGCGCTCCGCGCCAGGCGGGCGTACAGCGTCCAGCCGGTGATGCCCATAGCGATCATAGCGTTTAGGAGGCTCCCGCCCAGCACGCCGGCCACCGCGATGGCCAGCACCATCTGGGGGAAGGCCAGCAGGATATCCACCGCGCGCATGACAAGCTCGTCCAGCGCGCCGCCGTACCAGCCGCACAGCACGCCCAGAACTGTGCCGAACGCGAAAGACGCGGCCACCACGCACAGGGAGGAAAAGATGGAGGTCCTGGCACCCATCAGGACACGGGAGAGGACGCAGCGGCCCAGCTTGTCCGTTCCAAGGGGAAATTGCGCGCAGGGCGCGATCTTCATAAAGTCGGAGTTTGTCCGGTTGGGGTCGTTGGGCGCCAGCGCCGGAGCGGCGACGGCCAGCGCCACCAGCAGAATCGCCAGGATAAGGAACACCCAGACCCGGCGCTTCACCGCGGCGCGGGCGGCAGGTCGGCCTTTCATCATCGTCCGCCCTCCAATCCGTCCACCCGGGGATCCAGCGCGCGGTAGGCGAGGTCGGTGGCAAGATTGATGGCTACGAAGATCACCGCCATCCATAAAACGAAGCCCTGAATAACGGGGTAATCCCGGGCCGTGATGGAGTCCATGGCGAGCTTGCCGATGCCCCGCCAGGAAAAGATGGTCTCCACCACCACGCTGCCGCCCAGCAGTCCGCCCACGGACAGTCCCACGATGGTGATGACGGCGCTGAGGGTATTGTGCAGCACGTTTTTATACAGCACATACCGCTCCTTCACGCCTCTCGCCCGCGCGCCGGCGACATAGGGCTTTGAAAGCTCCTCCAGCACCTCCGCCCGGATCTGCCGCACGAAGCGGCTCATCAGGGGAACGGCCAGCGCCAGCGCGGGCAGGAACAGTCCCTGAACGGAGCTTTTGGCGATGACGGGAAAAATCTTCACCCGGATGCAGAAAAAATACATCAGCAGCACGGAGATGAGAAAATTCGGCATGGAGGCGCCCACGAAGCTCAAAAAGCGGATGACATAGTCCCCCGCCCGGTTTTGCCGCACGGCGGTATAGACTCCCAGCGGCACCGACACGGCCACGGAGAGCGCAAGGCTCGCCAGCGTCAGCACGAGGGTATTTTTCAGCCCCTTCCACAGCTTTGCGGCCACGGGCAGGCCATCCCTGTACGAGGTCCCCAGATCGCCGTGCAGCACGCCCAGCAGCCAGTCGCCGTACCGGACGAGGAACGGGCGGTTCAGTCCCATCTCCTCCCGGGCGGCGTCCAGGGTCTCCTCGCTGACGGCGACACCCTGGGCCTGCAGCCTTTTGGCCGCCGGGTCGCCGGGGGCGAGATCCATCAGCGCGTACACCAGAAGCGTCAGGCCCAGAAGCACCGGTATGAGCTGCAGCAGTCTTTTCCCGATCGTTCTACCCACAGGCATTTCTCCATACACAAAATGTAAAAAGGGGCGGGAATGACCCGCCCCTGACGCGCTTTTATTTCAGGCTGTCTTGCTCGTGTTGGCGTCGATTTCGTAAAAATCGAAGGGACAGGTCTCGGAACAGCCGGTGACGCCCGCCCGCAGCACGGTGGTCTTGTTGAACAGGCCCACATAGCCGAAGGCGTTATCATCGATGGAGAGCTGCACGATCTGATTGGCAAGCTCGGCGCGCTTGGCGGTGTCCGTCTCGTACTGGAGCTGATTGATGAGCGCCTCGCACGCGTCGGAGTGGAAGCCCGCGATGGCCCAGCGGCTGGATTGCCGCAGCACGGCGTTGACGAAGTAATACGGGTCGCCGGCCTTGTCCGCGATCATGCAGTACAGGGCGATGTCAAAGTCGCCGGTGGTGATATAGGTGCCGTCCGGGTCCTCCTCCACCGTGAGGGTGGAATCGATGCCGATGGCCTTGAGCTGCTCCTGAATGAGGGTGGCCAGCGTATCCAGAGACCGGGCCGCGTAGTAGCAGATGTTCAGGCTGAGGGCTTTGCCGCCCTTTTCATAGATGCCGTTGGCGTTGAGGGTATAGCCGTCCGCCTCCAGCAGGCTCTTGGCCTTGGCCGTGTCCACGGCGGGGACGGTGACCTTCCCGTAGGCGGTGGCGGTGCCGAAGGGGCCGGTGGCCGCCGTGACGGTGCCGTTTAAGTATTTCGCGATGGCGTTCTTATCCACGGTGAGGTTGATGGCCTGGCGCACGGCCGCGTCCAGCCGGTTTTCGTTGAGCGCGTAGAACTGCAGGCGGGTGGCGGGGACGACGCTGACTTTATAGGTGTCGGGGGCCTTCCGGTAGGTCTCCAGCGCGGCGGCGGTGACGCTGGTGTAGCCGTCGATCTCGCCGTTCTGCATGGCCATCTGCTTGGGGTCGTCCTCCTGCATATAGAGGAAGGTCGCGCCGGCGAGCTTCACGTCGCCGCCCCAGTATTTTTCGTTTCGCACCACCTTCACCGTGCCTTCGGGCTCAAAGGAGGAGATCACGAAAGGACCGGTGCAGATAGGGGCCTTGTCAAAGTCCGTGGTATCGTCCAGATCCATGATGGCAAGCTCCGGGCTGGCGAGATCGTTTTTCAGGGTGGGGTACACCTCAGGCGTGGTGATGGTGAGGGTCTTGTCGCCGGTGGCCTTCATCTCATAGCCCGCCAGATAAGCGAAGCGGTCGTTCTCCTTGGCGGCCCGCTGGAGGTTTTTCACCACCATGTCGGCGGTCACGGCCTTGCCGTTGGAAAAGCAGATCCCGTCCCTGAGGGTGACGGTCCAGGTGCTGCCGTCGCTCTCCGCGCTCTCGGCCAGCCAGGGCTGCGCCACGGAGTTGTCGTCCATCTTGAACAGGGTCTCGGTCATGCCGTAAATGGAAGTATACCAGCCGTAATAGTCCTTGTGGGCATCGAGGCTGGGATAGGCGAAGCTCTCCGCCAGGGTGACGGTCTGGTCGGTCTCGCCGCCGGCGGCGGTGGCGGCGGGCGCGGGCGCCGTGCCGCAGGCGCACAGCGCGAGCACCATGACAAGGGCAAGAATCAATGCAAGCGTTTTCTTCATTTTTCTCCTCTTTTCAATAAGAGGCGGGCGTGATACAATAAACCGCCCGCCAATTTTTCGCGATTTTGGCACAGGGGTATGCTCCGGTACGGTGGCCGCCGTCCGGGGCATTTTTTTATTTCACGGCCCGCAGCAGGAAAAGGGGCGTGGAAACATAATTGACTTTTTCCGCTTCGTCCCACACCCGCTCACCGATTTGGGTGTCCACGCTGACGGAGGAAAAGCCCGCGTCCTCCAGCAGCCAGATATCGGCCTGGGGGCGCTTCATGCGGCTGAAGACGAGCTTGCGGGAGATTTCCTCCATGAGATACCCCTCGGAATAGGCGTTGAAATCCTCCACGCCCAATTTTGCCGCCCGCTCCCGATCTTCGCGGTAGCCCTCGGCCTTTTCGGCATCGAACAGGTAGGAATACCACCCCGCGTCGAAATTCAGCAGCACGCCGCCGGGGCGCAGCCCCCGGTGCCAGTCGCGGTAGGCGTCGCCGGGGCGCTCCAGATTCCAGGTGAGGTTTCGGGTCACGATGGCGTCGAAACTGTTGTCGGCAAAGCTCAGGCTATGGGCATCCATGCGGTAAAAATCGATAGCGTCCCGGTATTCTCCGGCGTTTTCCCTGGCCTCGTCCAGCATGGCCTGGGTGTAGTCCACGGCGGTGACGGCATAGCCGCGCTTCGCGAGGCCGATGGCAAAAAAGCCCGGCCCGGTGCCGATGTCCAGCACCCGCAGTCCCTCGCCCTCCGGCAGGTTTTCGGTGAGGACTTCCATCCAGCGGCGCTCGTTTTCGTGGGCCATCTCGTAGTTCACAAACGCCGAATAGCTCTCCGCCCGGCGGGTCCAGTAGCCCTCGATCTCCTTCAAAAGCGGTCTGGCCTGTACGTTCATACGGCAAAACTCCAATTTGTTGATGTTTTTAAGATAACACCGCAACAGTATCCTCGCAAGCCCCCGGGGGGGATGGGGCTGTGTCGAAAACACCGGATTGCGCTGCTTTTTTGCCGCAATGAGGAACCTCGGCGCGGCAGGGGTGCGGCGGAAAAGGTGCCTTTTGACGCCGGCTGCCGTGCAGGGATCCCCAAAATACGCCGTATACGCCAAAAACGCCCCGGCAGCCTCCCATTTGAGGCCGCCGGGGTTTTTCCCATTTTCGCGCTATCTGCCGCCGTTCTTCGTCGTCCAATACACCCAGACCACGCGGGTATCCACGGCGTCCCGCACCCGGCCCAGGTCGTCGGTCATCTCCTGCGCCGCCGCCAGGGCCACGGTCTTTGTACTTTCATCCGGCTCCGAATCAAAGTATCGGGCCAGAAACCGCGCCGCGCTTTCCTCCGGCGTGCGGTAGTCCGCCCAGCCGTAATCCTGATAGGCCGTCAGCGGCGTATATCCGCAGGCGGATACGCTGCGGATGATCCCGCCGCCCAGATCTTCAATATTTCCGATGACGGGCTTTTCCGGCAGCCCCAGCCGGCGGCAGAATTCGCCGCGCAGCGGATCTTCCCAGCGGCAAAACTGGGTGACGAGACACCAGCCGTCCGTCACGGCGCTCATCTTCGCCACGGTCTCATCGTCCGATACCGCCGGGGACATGGTGGAAATCGCCACGTCGAATTTCGGGCACAACGCGGGATCGTCCGGCGAAATCTCCCGCCAGTCGCCGCAGAGCGTATGCCATTTCCCGCCGGTGTCCGCCAGATTTTTTTCCGCGAAGCGCAGCATCTCCGGGGAAATGTCCGTCAAGACCACGTCACAGCCCATGCGGGCGAAATACACGCCGTACTTGCCCACGCCGCAGCCGATATCCAGCACCCGGCTGCCGGGGGCCAGTCCGCAGTTGTTCGCCAGAAAATCCATCAAAAACCCGTTGTACTCGTTTTCTCCCCGGATATAGGTACGCTGATACTCCGCGGCTTCCCTGTTCCAGCGCTCCCGTGCCTCAATTTCCATGCGCTCGCCTCCGCTGTACTTTGTTTTGACAGTTTCAGCGTAGCACTTTTTCCCCGGTTCTGCAAGCCCCTCCCCGGGGATACGCAAGGGAGGCGCGCGCCGGCTTGTACCGCCGCATAAGGGAGAGTTGAATAAAACAAAAACGCCTGCCGCACGGCAGACGTTTTGTTATGGAAATGAATTGAGAGCGCGGGCATTAAATCAGTCAAACATATTGGCCACGGAATGGCCGAAATCGCTCCAGCTCTCGCCGTAGCTCTCCCAGGTGTTGGCGGTATTGTTGCCGTAGTTCTCCCAGGCGCCTTCCGGATCGGTGATGGCGGGCTGCAGGGTGTCGATGGCGTTAGTGATGGTGCTGCCGACGTTCCGGTCAAGATTGCTGGAATCCGTGGTGCCGGCGGTGGTCGTGCCGCTCTTGGCGGCGGTGCCGGAACTGCCGCTCTTGGAAGCGCTGCCGGCGCCGGTGCCGCTCTTGGCGGCGCTGGCCGCGGACTTTGCGGTGGATACGGCCTTCTTGGCCGCCTTGGCCGCAGCGCCGGGGGTAGCGGCCTCGGGGACGGCTTCCTCGACGACCTCGGTCTCGGTCTGGGCATCCTCCTTGGCGCCGCAGCCGGACAGCAGGAAGATCGCCAGCACGGCGATAAGCGCGACGGCAAAAATAGCGTATAACTTTTTCATGGTAATTTTCCTCTCTCTCCAATAATGCCCCTGAACGGTTTGTTCTGTCTACAGTTTACGGGGGCTCCATGGAGAGACCGGGGTCGGCGCGAAAATCAGTGGAACAATTCTTTCAGCTTCTCGTCCAGGGAATTGAGGTCGCCGGCATTGAACCCGTCGTCAAAGATATCGCCGACGCTCTCGCCCCACCGCTCATATCGGTCGCCGACGCTCTCACCCCAGTTTTCAAAGGCGTCGCCGGTCTCCTCGCCCCACTGCTCCGCATCCTGCGGCCCGCTTTGCGCGGCGCCGCCCTGACGGATCTTCTGCTGCTGAAGCAGCCATTCGTCGTAGGTATAGACCCGGTGGACGCCGTTTTGGGTAAAAAGGATGAGCTCCGGCCCGTCGATGCCGTCATAGTCGATGCTGATGGTCACGGTCTTGCCTTTGACGCCGCCGTCCATGGCTTCGGACAAATTCCTGCCCAGCTTTTCAGCCCAGTCGGCGTTGGGGGAGGTCACGTCCAGCTTGACCGTGCCGCCGTCCTTCAGGTAGCCCTGGCCGGAGGCGCGCTGCATCAGTGCTTCCGCCGTGTCAAGATCATTTTCGCCGGAAACGGCGCAGCCTTGCAGCAGGGCCTTGCCGTCGCCGTTCAGGCCCTCCGCCGACAGTACCCTGCCGGTGCGGCTGAGGGTCAGGAGCACATCGGGGTTGATGGTCATGCGCACGGTGCCGTAGGGCACGAAATTGGGCCGATAGGCGCCGAAATAGAGCAGACACAGGCAGGCCGCCGCGGCCATGGGCAGCGCCAGCTTTTTCCACACAGGCGCGGGCCCGGGCGCAGTCTTCATGGGCAGAACGCCGGTCACCGTGTCGCCCACGGCATAGCCGAAGTTCGCGGTTTTGAGCAGGCCGCCGGCCTCGTCGAGGACCACGGCGTAGGCCGGATGGGTCTCCATGACGAGATATTCCATTACCGTGTTCCTCCTTTCATCTGCCGCAGGTGCCCGCGGATGATCTCATAGCCGTTGGTGTAGGCCAGCAGCACCGCCACCAGATATTTGCGGTGGCGCTCCAGCGTTTTCCGGCTCACGCCGGAACCCTCCGCCAGACGGTTCAGCGGCAGCTTTTTGGTCTGTTCCAGTTCCTCCAGCACGGCGGGGTTTTCCCGGGCAAAGGCCGCCGCGCCCATGCAGGCCGCCATGGTGCGTGCCTGCCTTGGGCAGTTGTCCGACACGTCGGCCAGCGTCAGGCCGAAATCGGCCAGCCGCAGGATAAATTCGCCGATCTCCTTTTGGGCGGAAATGCGGTCCGCCAAAGCGGACACGGCGTCCCTCCGGTCGGGGATGGTGTCGCCCACGGTGACGTTTTCGCCCGCGGGCTCGTCACAGGAGACCGTGCCGGAATGGCGCTTCTCCGCGCGGGAGAAGTCGATGAGCCGGTTGCGGATGGCGACGGCGGCCAGGCCCAGAAACGCGCCCCGGCTCCTGTCATAGGCCAGAATGGTCTCGTAAAAGGCCAGCATGGCCACAGACAGCTCGTCGTCCCGCCCCTCAACGGGAACGCGGCCTGTGAAGCGCGCGGTCTCGGCTTTGATGAAGTTCAGATACTGCCGGATGAACGCATCCGCAGCCTCGGAGTCCTTCTTCGCCCGGTATACCTGGGAAACGATAACATGTTCCTCGCTCATCCGCTCACCCGGTTCCTGTTAAGAATACGAAACGCCGCGACTTTTTTCGGGGCCGCGTTCCGCGCGAACTTTTCCTTCGATATCAGTATAATACCTGAGCACAGGCAAATATTGCAAGTTAATTGCGCGCACGCCGCCCCGCAGATCAAAAATGCCGCCGCATTCCGGCGAGACGAAAAAGCGCGCCGGGGCAGGGCTTTTCGCCCGGTCCCGGCGCGGTCTCTTTTATTTCTCTAGGCCCTGCCCACGATACTCAGCGTGGCCCGGTCGGGCTCGCCGCCGTAATACTTGTCCAGCACGTCCCGGAACACGGTGTTGTCCGGGCTCACCAGGGAAAACAGTGTCATGGAGGAGCGCAGCTTCAGATTGTCCGGCCAGCCGAACACATAGTCCGCGTCCCCGCCGGGGAGTTCCAGCAGCGCCTGGGAAATTTCAATGAGCCGCTCCCCCAGCACGGGATCGGCCAGATATTCCCGGGCCTCGTCCAGATCGCGGATAGCGTAATACTGCGCCGTGGGGCTCATGCCCAGGCCGTTGATCTGGGGAAAGATATACCACATCCAATGGCTGAATTTGCGTCCGCGCCGGATCTCGGCCAGCGCCGTCTGATAGCTGTCCTGCTGCGCCTTCCTGAATCGGGAAAGATCGTATTCACCCATGATTGCTTTGCCTCGCTTTCTCTCTTATCGTTTCTTTTTCAGCAGCGCCGCCACAAGGGCCCGCAGGGAGCGGCGCCGATCATCGGCTTCCCAAAAAACGGCAGCGCCAGCCGGCCATAGACCAATTTCATGCCATTCCCCTTACGGCAGCAGCAGGCACTTTCCGCACTTGCCCTGCTCCATCAGATCCAGACCCGTTTCATACTCCGCCAGCGGCAGCTCGTGGGTCACGATGCCGGACAGATCCATCCCCTGCTTCAGCAGCGCGTCGATCTGCTCCCAGGTCTCGTACAGCAGTCTCGCCGCCGCGCCGTGGATGGTAATGCCCTTATACGCCAACTCCGCCAGATCGAAGGTAAACGGTCGGGACGGCAGCCCCGCCACCACAAATTTGCCCTCGGGGCGGATATAGCGGGTGGCCTGCTCCTCCGCCGCGACGCTGCCGGACATTTCGATGGCGATGTCCACGCCCACGCCGCCCGTCAGCGCCATGACGGCCTCCACGGGGTCGGTCTCCAGCGGGTTCACCAGGTTGTCCGCGCCGCGCTCCAGCGCCTGCCGGCCCCGGAGGGGGTTGGGCTCCACGGCGATGATGCGCCCCGCCCCGGCCCGCCGCGCCACCATGACGCACATCACGCCGATTGGCCCGCAGCCGACCACGGCCACGGTCTTGCCCGCCACGGGATAGTCCATCACCGCGTGCACGGCCTGGCCAAAGGGTTCCAGAATGGCCAGTGTGCGGTAGTCCACAGCGCTGTCCGCCACATAGGCCAGCTCCGCCGGGATGGCGATATAATCCGCAAAGCCGCCGTCCCGGGTCACACCCACCAGCCCCGTATGGCGGCAGACGTGCCGGTTGCCCATGCGGCAGTCTGGACACACGCCGCAGGGGATGTGGCTCTCTGCGGAGACGCGGTCGCCCACGCGCACGCCCCTGACGTTTTTGCCCAGCTCCACCACCTCGCCGCAAAACTCGTGGCCGATGGTGACCGGCGGGGTCATGCGCCGGGCGCTCCATTCGTTCCAGGCGCGGATATGCACGTCCGTGCCGCAGATGGCGGCGGCCTTGACCTTCACCAAAATCTCGCCGTCTCCCGGGGCCGGGACGGGTTTGTCCCACAGCGCCAGTCTTCCCGACCCGGCCGCGGTCTTTACCACACATTTCATGCTGTGCCTCCTGTATCTTCCAGTTGTTGTCCTCATTATATTTTCTTTTCCGGCTTTGTCAACGATCGCCGCGCGCCATGCTCCGCGCCTTTTCCGTTCCTCCGCGGCCGCCCGCCAAAAAAGCGCCGGAATACGAGATCCCGGCGCGCGTTTCAGATATATCTGCCTTTTCTGCGCGGCGCTGCCGCATGGCGGGCCCGGGCGTCCGCGCCCTTCCGCTCCGCCGAAAGCATGTCAACAGTGGAATTCAGCTCGCTGACGGCGCCGCAGATGGCGGCGCAGTAGACCGCCCGCTCCGTCTCGTCCCGTGGGAGACCGCCCAGCGGCCAATAAAAGGTCTTTTGCCAGGGAACCGTGCCCAGCAGCATGTCCCGGGCTTTACCGTACCACAATACTCTGCCTTCAAGGCAGCGGGTAATATTGTCCATGGTTTGCCTCCCGGCCGCGCGCACTCGACATTATTCATTTTACCCCAGCAGGGCGGCATTTGCAAGATGAGACTTCGTCAAAACAAAGGGGCCGCTTTTGCGGCCCCTAATCCTCATAGATCAACATTCTCAGCAGTGGCCAAAGAAATGGCACAGAAGCTGCCATACGGAGCAGCAGCCGGAGCCGCAGCTGAAATTACCAAAGCAGAACATGGTGCGTACCTCCTCTGTTGGATTTGTCTCGCGGGACGGTTGCATTGTACCGTATGGCGCCAAACAAAGCAAATGTAAGTATTCCCTCCGTTTCCTGCCCGTTTTTCGCAGCGGCGATCTCCGGCCGCGGAAGGAAGGCGGGGAGCCCAAATTCTGACCGTTGCATCTTGCAGCGGCCCTGTGGTACAATCTCACTGTGAGGTGATACCATGTCCGACGAGATCAACAACGAAAAAGACCCTTTTGCCGGGATCGAAGAGCATACCTTTAAGATCGACAAGCTGTGGTACGACGGCGAAGGCGACCTGCTGGACACCGCCGAGGGCCGCTCGAAATTCTGCCGGCTGAATGAGACCACGGTATTCAACAAGCCCGACCCGGAGATGTTCAACAGTCTCATCTGGGCCTACAACGTTCAGGGCGAGAGTCTGGTGGTCAAAAAGCGCAGCCGCGTGGACCCCACCCTCTACGAGTGCATCGAGTACGACGCAGACGGCAAAGAGACCCAGCGCTTCTACGATCCCGCGTAAAAAACTTCCCGGACGGTATCTTCCGCCCGGGATTTTTCAGATCAGTTCCGGCAGCTCCTCCGGCCGTTCGAGAAAGCGCGCCGCGCCGGCCTCCTCCAGCTGCGTCCGGGTGCGAAAGCCCCACAGCGCCGACAGACAGGGCACTCCCGCGTTTTTCGCCGTGGCCACGTCCACCTCGGAATCGCCCACATAGACCGTCTCCTCCGCGCCCACGCCCAGCTTTGCCATGGCGGCAAGCACCGTATCCGGCGCGGGCTTGCGGCGGATGCCCGGCCCCTCGCCCACGGCGCTGGAGAATATCCCGGGAAAGTGGGTGTCGGTCAGGGCCTTCACCGCGCCGTCCGGCTTGTTGGACACCACGGCCAGCCTGATCCCCGCCGCTTTCAGCGCCGCCAGGGTGCCGGGGATGCCCGCGTAGGGGCGGGTGGCGATGTCGCAGTTTTTATCGTAGTCCGCGCGGTAAGCCGCCAGCACGGCATCCGTCACGGCTTCCGCCGTCCCGGCGGGGACGGCCCGCTCCACCAGCCGGCGGGAGCCGCTGCCCACATAGGCGCGCACTTCCTCCAGAGTAAGCTCAGGCAGCCCACGCCCTGCCAGCGTGCGGTTCAGCGCTGCGGCAATATCCGTCAGCGTGTTCAGCAGCGTTCCGTCCAAGTCAAACAGTACCGCAGATACTTTCATCTTTTCCTCCCCCGATGCGACAGTATTCGTCTTAAGGTTCCAATATAATATGCCCAAAAGGCAAAAGCAACAGACAGAATTGCCAAAAACGCAAAAATGTGGTATATATGGTGAACAGAACCCGCCGACAGCCATTTTTCCCCGTCAAAGTGGCGGACGCGGGCGGTTTATATGGAGCGAATTATGAAAAAACGAATTGCTGTACTTCTTGCGCTGACCCTGCTGCTGGCATCCCTGTGCGGCTGCGGCGGCGTTGTGAGCGTCTCCGCCAGCGCCGTCCCCGAGGCGCAGCGGGTCAAGATCGCCCTGTGGTATGCGCCCAACGGCAGCCCCTTGTGGGATAATTTTACCGCATTGCTGGCCGATTATAACAACGGCAGCGGCGCTACCGCGGGCATCCGGGTATCGGCGAAAGCCTTCTCCTCCGAAAGCGAGCTGCTGACCGCCCTGTCCGAAGCGGGCGCCGCCGCCCCGGCCGCCGTTATCTGCGGGCTGAGCGCCGCGCTGAGCCTCAGCGGCGGCGCGGTGATGCCGGCCACGGATACCTTCTTCTCCGCCGCGGGTCTGGGCAGCATCCAAAGCGCCTATCTGGACGCCTGTGCGCCCGACGGCAAGCTCTTGTGCGTGCCGCTGGCCGCCGCGCCCTATCTGCTGCTGGTGAACCGGTCGCTGGCATCCGGCGCCGCGTATCCCGACACGCAGCTTGCCACACCGGAAGGCGTATGCGGCGCCGCCCAGAAATACAACGACGACACTGGAAAGCACTTTTTCACGGCGGATGACTTCACCGCCCTGTTCCGGGTAGGGCTGGCGCAGTACGGCGATCAATTCCACGCCATCCGTGAGCAGGACATCAAGAACAAGCACTATGTGACGCTGTACAATCTGCTGGCTGAAGCCGCCTACAACGGCGGCGTCACCGCCGTGGACGGCGACGCCGCCAAGGCCGTGGCAGCGGGCGAACTGGCCTGCGCCATAGTCTCGGCTTCCGAGATCATGGAATACGCCGCGGACCCCGACACCCTCTCCGTGCTGCCCTACCCCGTGGTCTCCGGCGGGACGGCGCTGTATCCCGCCTCGCTTTTGACCGCCGCCATCACCGCCTCGGGCAGCGAGGATCAGACGGCCGCCGCCGTTTTCCTCTCCTGGCTGCTGGGCAACGGGGACACGCTGACCGCGAACAGCGGCTATTATCCCTCCACCCAGGCGCTGAGCAGCGTTTCCGCCGGGTCCGGCGCCTCTCCCATGGCCGCCGCCGTCACCGCGGCGGTGAAAGCCATGGCCGCCAACGGCACCGTCTCCCTGCCCGCGCCGTCGGCGGCCAGCTACGCGGCCGACGCCGCTTTCGAGGCCAGCTTCCGGGAGACGCTGGCGGGCTTGAACTGAAAGTCCGGGATTTTGTTAGATTTTTCAGAATATCGATTGAAAATCGGCCCATTTTATGGTAGCGTAGAGAAAAACAAATTGCTTTTGCGAGGTGCAGCTCATGGAAGGATTTAAAATTCTCGAGATCAAGGAAAGCGTTTTCGCCAGCAACGATAAAGAAGCCGAGCGGATACGTCAGCAGCTGAAGCAGGAGCACACGTTTCTGCTGAACCTCATGTCCTCCCCCGGCAGCGGCAAGACCACCACGCTGAAGGCCACCATCGCCGCGCTGAAGGACGAAATGCGCATCGGCGTCATGGAGGCCGACATCGACTCCGACGTGGACGCCGCCGCCATCGAGAAGACCGGCGTCAAGGTCATTCAGCTCCACACCGGCGGTATGTGCCATCTGGATGCAGGCATGACCGAGCAGGGGCTGGAGGGTCTGGGTACCGCGGACGTGGACCTGGCCATTCTGGAAAATGTGGGCAACCTGGTATGCCCCGCGGAATTCGACACCGGCGCGGTGAAAAACGCCATGATCCTCTCCGTGCCGGAGGGGCACGACAAGCCGCTGAAGTACCCGCTGATGTTCTCCATCTGCGACGTGCTGCTGATCAACAAGATCGACGTGCTGCCCTATTTCGACTTTGATCTGGAGGCCTGCAAAAAGTACGTGCTGAAGCTCAACCCCAACATGAAGATCATCCCCATCTCCGCCCGCACCGGCGAGGGAATCGGCGAGTGGGCCGACTGGCTGCGCGGGCAGGTCAGGGCCTGGATCAGCTGAGTGTGACGGAATTCTTTGAAAGCGCCCCCCTGCCGCGGCGGTAGAGGGGCGCTTTTCTTACGCCTTGGTCATATACAGGGCCGCGGCGCGCAGCATGAGCTTTTTCGTGCCCACGCCCTCGAATTCGATCTCGATAAGGCTGTCGTTTCCCATCGGCCGCA
This sequence comes from Oscillospiraceae bacterium, assembly GCA_035352555.1. Lineage (GTDB taxonomy): Bacteria > Bacillota > Clostridia > Oscillospirales > Oscillospiraceae > UBA2922. The sequence goes on along the minus strand of DAOPXW010000026.1, from coordinate 11,983 downwards.
TGGCGGTGATGACGCCGTGGCCGAAGGCCCTATGCTCCACGGCGTCGCCCAGCGCGAAGGCGGGCAGCGCCCCCGAATTTGCCACGGCGGATGCCGGCGGCGTTATCCGGGGTCTGGCGGGGGCCGCGTCACGCACGCGGGAGGCATACGCGGTGTTATAGCCCCCGGCGGCGGAGGGGCGGGCACCGCCGCCGTAGGACGCGGCGAGACGGCTCTCCTCCCGGACGAGATATTCCTCCGGGATCTCCTCCGCAAAGCGGGAGAGCTTGTTGTTGGTGGTGTGGCCGAACAGCATCCGCTGCCGGGCGCAGGTGAGATACAGCTTCTCTCTGGCCCGGGTGATGGCCACATAGCAAAGCCGCCGCTCCTCCTCCATCTCCTCCGGTTCGCCGATGGCGCGCAGGCCGGGGAAGATGCCCTCCTCCGCGCCGACCACGAACACGGTGGGAAATTCCAGTCCCTTGGCGGCGTGCATGGTCATCAGTACCACGCCATCCGCCGAGCGGTCATAGTTGTCGATATCCGTATACAGCGCCACATCCGCAAGAAAGCCCTCCAGCGTCCGGTCCCCGGTGGACTGCATATAGCCCAGGATACTGGACTTCAGCTCCCGCACGTTCTCGGCCCGGGTGGTGTCCTCCACGGTGTTTTTGGCTTCCAGCTCCGCGAGGTAGCCGGTCTTCTCCAGCAGCTCGTCATACAGCGCGTCGGGGGTGTTCTCCGCGGCGAAAGCGCGCAGTTCGTCAATCAGGATGGTGAACAGCCGCAGGCGCGTGGCGCTGCGCTGCAGCTCCGGGTACTCGCCCGCATGGCTGAGGATGTCGAAAAGGGACTTTTCATGGCTCGCGGCCAACTCCCGGGCGGTCTCCACGGTCCTGTCGCCGATACCCTTCGCCGTGTTGCCGATGACCCGCATCAGGCGCAGATCGTCCGCGGGGGCGGCGATGACGCACAGCCAGGCCAGCATATCCTTGACCTCGGCCCGGTCGTAGAACCGGGTACCGCCGATAACGCGGTAAGGAATGTCGTACTGGCGGAAAGCGTCCTCCAGATTTTTGGACTGGGCGTTCATGCGGTAGAGCACCGCGAAGTCCCCGAAGGAGGCGGAGCCCTCCTGACAGGCGGATTTGATGCGCAGAGACACGAAGCGGGCCTCGTCGTTCTGGTCGTTGGCGGTGTACAGCGTGATGGGGGCGCCCCGGGGCTTCTGCGTCCACAGATTCTTGCCCTTGCGGGCGGTATTGTTCTGGATGACGGCGTTGGCCGCGTCCAGAATGGCGCCGGTGGAGCGGTAGTTTTGCTCCAGCCGGATGGTGCGGCAGCGCTTGTATTCGTCCTCAAAGGAGAGGATGTTTTCGATGGTGGCGCCCCGGAATTTATAGATGCTCTGGTCGTCGTCGCCCACCACGCAGATATTGCCCCAGCCGCCGGCCAGAAGGGACGAGAGCAGGTATTGCAGGTTGTTGGTGTCCTGATACTCGTCGATCATGATGTACCTGAATTTCTTCTGCCAGTAGCCCAGCACGTCGTCATGCTCCTGCAGCAGCTTCACGGTGAAGGAGATGAGATCGTCGAAATCCATGGCCCCGGCGGTAAACATCCGGCGCATATACTCGGAATAGACGGCCGCGATATGCCGCAGGCGGATGTCCCCGGTCTTTTCGGCGCGCTTTTGGTATTCCTCCGCGCCGACCTGCGCGTCCTTGGCGCGGCTGATCTCCGAAAGGACGGCCCGGGGCGGGAACATTTTGTCGTCGTAATTCAGCTCCCGGAGGATCTGCTTGACCTGGCTCTGGCTGTCGGCGGAATCGTAGATGGAAAAGCCGGACGGGAACCCCAGTTTCTCCGCGTCCCGGCGCAGGATGCGCACGCAGCAGGCGTGGAAGGTGGAGGCCCAGATGTCCTGGGCGTCGCTGCCCAGCATGGCGGAAAGCCGGTTTTTCAGCTCGTCCGCCGACTTGTTGGTGAAGGTGATGGCCAGAATGCGCCAGGGCTCCACCGCGTCCAGCGCGGCCAGCCGCGCCGCATCCGCCCCCCCCGCCTCCAGCGCGGCAAGGTCGGTCTCGGTCACGCCGGCGGGCAGCTCGTCCGTATCCGAAGCGCGGCCAAAACGCATGAGGTTGGCGATGCGGTTGATCAGCACCGTCGTTTTGCCGCTGCCCGCGCCGGCCAGGATCAGAAGCGGCCCCTCCGTGGCCATGACCGCGGCGCGCTGCATCCCGTTCAGTGAGGAAAATTGCGCGGCGATATAGTTCTGCCGCGCTTCGACATATCGTTTTTCAAAATCATTATCCATGCCGCCGATTGTACCATATCCGGCCTCCCAAAACAAGTCCGGCGGGCAGAGAAAACGCGCCCCGCAGGGGCGCGTTTTTGTGGGGGCTGCTGCAAGCCCGTTATATTAAGATGGCGCGCAGGGCGTCCACGGCGCGGCGCTCGATGCGGGACACCTGCACCTGGGACACCTGCATCACCCGGGCGGCGGACTGCTGGGTCATGCCGTGGAAATAGCGCAGATTGAGCACCATCCGCTCCTTCTCCGGCAGGGCTTCGATGGCCGCCCGCAGCGCCACGGACTCCACCATGCGTTCCTCCTCTCCGTAGTCGCCCAAAATGAGCTCCAGCGTGAAGCCGTCCTCCCCGGTCTCCCGCTGCAGGCTCTCCGTGGGCCCGGCGGCCAGCTCTGCGGAGGCGATGTCGGTGGGGTCGAGACCGGTCTCCGCGGCCAGCTCCGACAACACCGGCTCCCGCCCCAGCCTCTGTTCCAGTGTGAAACGGGCGGCCTTGATCTGCTGGGCCCGCTCCTTCACGCTGCGGCTGACCTTCACGGCGCCGTCGTCCCGCAGGAAGCGGCGGATCTCGCCGGAAATCTTGGGCACGGCATAGGTGGAAAACTGGGTGCCGTAGCTCTCGTCAAAGCCCTCGATGGCTTTGAGAAAGCCCACGCAGCCCAGCTGATAGAGATCGTCCGCTTCCACGCCCCGGCCGAAAAAGCGCCGGGCGATGCTCCAGATCAGGCCGGAATTCTCCTCCACCAGCTTTCCCGCCGCTTCCCTGTCGCCGCGCTGGGCCCGGCGGATGCCGTCCAGCATGGCAGCAGCGTTGGTCATCGGCGGCCCGTCCGGGGTTTCACGGCGCGCACCAGCGTCACCGTGGTCCCGCGGCCCGGCGCGGAGCGCACCTTGAGCTTGTCCATGAAGCTCTCCATGATGGTAAAGCCCATGCCGCTGCGGTCGGCCCCGCCGGTGGTGAACATGGGCTCCATGGCCCGCGCCACATCGTCGATGCCCCGACCCCAGTCGCGGATCACGATCTCCAGCCTGCCCTCCTCCAGGATGCGCAGGCGCATGGCGATTTTGCCGATGCTGTCGGGATAAGCGTGGACGATGCAGTTGGTCACGGCCTCGGAAACGGCGGTCTTGATGTCGCCCAGCTCCTCCAGCGTGGGGTCCAGCTGGGCCGCGAAGGCCGCCGCGGACGCGCGGGCAAAGCCCTCGTTGGCGGAGCGGCTGGGGAATTCCAATTTTATGTAGTTCTCCTTCTTCATCTCTTCACCTCCTTTGCGCGCCCACCGCCACCGGCAGCAGCCGCTCGATGCCCGAAGCGTCCAGTACCCGCAGGGGCTGCGCACCGGGATTCTCTACCCAGGCCCGCCCGCCGGTGCGGTTCATCCGGCGCAGGATGCGCAGGATCAGCGCGATGCCCGAGGAATCCATAAAGCTCAGCCCCGCAAGATCGATGACGCAGTCCCGGGGCAGATACTCGTCCAGCGCGTCCTCGATAGTCTCGGCGGCCTCCCGCGCCCCGTGGTGATCCAGCTCGCCGGCAAAGAACAGCGTCAGCTTTCCGCCGGTATAGGCCGTTTTGATGATCATAATCGTCACCCTTATCCAAAAAAATAGTGCCGTATACCATGTATACGGCACTATTCTATCTTTCTTTGTCCGGGAAAGGGGTCGAAGGCTGTCGTCAGCCCAGATTTTTCAGGCTGAGGGTGAGGTTTTCGATCAGAGCCTCCAGTCTGGCCTTCTTCTCGCGCTCGGTGTTGACCACGGCCTCGGGCGCGCGGGCCACGAAGTTTTCGTTGGCCAGCTTTCCGATCTGGGCGGCCAGCTGTTGGCGCGCGTTTTCCAGTTCCCTGGCGATGCGGGCTTTTTCCTTTTCGATATCCACCAGCTCCGCCATGGGCATGAACATCCTGGCGTTGTCCGTGACCACGGACACCATGCCGTCCACACGCTCCGGCGCGGCGGCGGAGACGGCGACGGACTCGGCGTAGGCCAGCTTGCAGATATAATCCCTGCCGTTTTCAAAGGCGGCGGCCCTGTCGGTGACGATAATGAGGTGCGCCTTGCGGGAGGGCGGCACATTCATCTCGCTGCGGCGGGCGCGGACGGCCCTGATGGCCTCCATGACCATCTCGAAGTCGGTCTCGTCTTCGGGATAATCCAGCGCCGCGTCGAACACGGGATACTTCTCCAGCATCAGCACGTCGCCCTCGTGGGGCAGGGCCTGCCAGATTTCCTCGGTAATATACGGCATGAAGGGGTGCAGCAGCTTGAGAATGTCCTTGAGCGCATACAGCAGCACCCGCTGGGCGTTCTCCTTGGCGGCGGCATCCTCGCCGTACAGGCGGGATTTGGTCAGCTCGATATACCAGTCGCAATAGGTGTCCCAGATGAAATCATAAATTTTCTGGGCGGCGATGCCCAGCTCGTATTTGTCCAGATTTTCCCGCACCTCCCGGCGCAGGGTGTTGAGCTTGGAGAGCATCCATCTGTCCTCCAGCTCCAGTCCGGCGGGCAGCGCGTCGCCCGTGACGGTGAGATTCATCATCACGAAGCGGCTGGCGTTCCACAGCTTGTTGGCGAAGTTGCGCATGGCCTCGCAGCGCTCCACATAGAAGCGCATGTCGTTTCCGGGGGAGTTGCCGGTGATGATGTTAAAGCGCAGCGCGTCCGCGCCGTACTTGTCGATCATGTCGATGGGGTCCACGCCGTTGCCCGCGGACTTGGACATCTTCTTGCCCTGGGGATCGCGGATGAGGCCGTGGATGAGCACCGTGTGGAAGGGCGGCTTTTTCATCTGCTCGCAGGACGAGAAAATCATTCTCGCCACCCAGAAGAAGATGATGTCGTAGCCCGTGACCAGCACGTCCGTGGGGAAGAAATACTCAAGATCGGGGGTCTTATCCGGCCAGCCCAGCGTGGAGAAGGGCCACAGGGCAGAAGAAAACCAGGTGTCCAGCACGTCCGGGTCGCGGGTGATGTTTTTGCTGTGGCAGTGCTCGCACTCCACGGCGTCCGTGCGGGAGACGGTGACATGCCCGCAGTCGGCGCAGTACCAGGCGGGGATCTGATGGCCCCACCACAGCTGGCGGGAGATGCACCAGTCGCGCACATTGTTCATCCAGTTGAGGTAGATTTTGGTGAACCGGTCGGGGACGAACTTCACTTCCCCGTCCTCCACCACGCGGACGGCCTCTTTTGCCAACGGCTCCATCTTGACGAACCACTGATCCGACGCCAGCGGCTCCACGTCGTTATGGCAGCGGTAGCAGGTGCCCACGTTGTGCCTGCACGGCTCGATGGACAGCAGATAGCCCTGCTCCCTGAGCTCCTCCACGATGGCCTTGCGGGCCTCGTAGCGGTCCATGCCGTCCCACTTGTAGCCGCCGGTGATTTTACCCTCGCCGTCCAGCATCAGGTACTGGGGCAGATTGTGGCGCAGGCCGACCTCGAAGTCGTTGGGGTCGTGGCAGGGCGTGATCTTCACGGCGCCGGTGCCGAAGGACATATCGGCGTGCTCGTCGGCCACGATGGGAATCTCCCGGCCCACCAGCGGAAGGATGCAGGTCTTGCCGATGAGGTCCTTATAACGCGGGTCCTCCGGGTTCACGGCCACGGCGGCGTCGCCCAGCAGCGTCTCGGGCCGGGTGGTGGCAATCTCAATAGCGCCGCTGCCGTCGGCCAGCGGATAGGCAATGTGCCAGAAACTGCCGTCCTTCTCCACATACTCCACCTCGGCGTCCGAAAGCGCTGTGGTGCAGTGGGGGCACCAGTTGATGATGCGCTTGCCCTTGTAGATCAGGCCCTTCTCGTACAGGTCGCAGAAGGTCTCCCGCACGGCCCTGGCGCAGGTATCGTCCATGGTGAAGCGCTGCCGCTCCCAGTCGCAGGAGGAACCCAGGGTCTTGAGCTGGGTCACGATGCGGTCGCCGTACTTGTCCTTCCAGGCCCAGACCTCGTCCAGAAACTTGTCCCGGCCCAGATCGAAGCGGGTCAGGCCCTCATTTCTCAGCTTTTCCTCCACCTTGATCTGGGTGGCGATGCCGGCGTGATCGTAGCCGGGCAGCCACAGGGCGGAATAGCCGTCCATGCGCTTGTAGCGGATGAGCACGTCCTGAATGGTCTCGTCAAAGGCGTGGCCCAGATGGAGCTGACCCGTGACGTTGGGGGGCGGGATGACGATGGTGAACGGCTTCTTGTCCGGGTCGCGCTCGGCATGGAAGCAGTTCCTGTCCATCCACATCCGATAGATCTCTCCCTCCACCTCGCGGGGATCGTACACCTTTGGCAGTTCTTTCATTGGATTCACCTTCCTGCAAAAAATAAAGCGCCCTGACGGATAACATCAGGGCGCAGTAACTACGCGGTACCACCTGAATTCCACGCTTTCGCGTGACACTCGTGACTCTGTAACGGGAGTTCCCGTCCGGACTACTCGGTTCATCACGGCGGCTCGGGGCCGACCTTCAGCGGTGCTCTGCGGAAGCTCTCACCAGCCGCTCCCTCTCTAAAGCAAAGCGTTGCGCCTACTCCTGCCCGTCCATGCCTTTAATGAACGCATTATAGGCTGTCCGGCCGGATTTGTCAAGCCTCAGCCCAGCATGGCCTCCAGCTCGATAAGCCCGGTGACGCCCACGCGCTTGTTGAGGACCTCGCCGTCCCTAAAGGCGATGAGGGTGGGGATGCTGGACACGCCGAAGCGCTCCGCGACGGAGGGCACGTCGTCCACGTCCAGCTTGCAGACTTTCACCTTGCTGCCCAGCTTTTCATCCAGCTCCTCCAGGATGGGGGCCTGCATGCGGCAGGGGCCGCACCAGGTGGCCCAGAAATCCACCAGCACGAGACCCGAGGAGGTGATGGAATCGAAATTATCTTTGGTAAGATGCATAACGGCCATACTCTTTATACTCCTTTAGTATTTCTTTAGTTTAGTTCTTCGAGATACTCGCTGGCGGAGAGCGCGGCCAGATTGCCCTCCCCCACCGACTTCGCGATCTGATAAGGCCTGCCGGTGCAGTCGCCCGCGGCGAATACGCCGGGGATATTGGTGGCCATCTGCTTGTCCACCACAACGCCGCCGTCCTTGTATTCAAGGCCCGGCACCAGCTTGGTGACGGAGATGGTATCCTTTAATATGAACACGCAGTCGACTTTATATTCCTCACCGTTGTAAATCAGCGTGTCGGCCTTGTCGCCGCCCCGGATCTCGGCCTTGCCGAAACCGTCGAAGCGCAGCACCTCACAGCCGATGGAGGCGAGAAACTTCACGTCGTTTTCCACTTCCTTGCCCGAACCCACCACGGCCACGGTCCTGCCCTTGTAAAGCATCCCGTCGCAGGTGGCGCAATAGCTCACGCCCCGGCCCAAAAACTCGTTCTCGCCGGGATAGGCGCTCTCCCGGGTGATGCCCACGGTCATGATAACGGTCCTGCCCTCGTAAAAATCGCCGCCCACGGCCACGCCGAAGCTCTTGCCCAGGGGGACGACCGACAGCGCCCGGCCGTCGATGGTCTCCGTGCCGGAGTCGGCGAGCTGCTTGAGCATGGCGCTTTCGATGGCGGGGCCGGCTCCGTCGATACCCGGATAGTTGCCCACGTCTTTGGCTTTCCAAAGATTGGTGGTATCGGGGGGATTGGAAATCAGCGCGACGGATTTGCTGCGGTGTCTCAGTGTCAGCGCGGCGGAAATTCCGGCGGGCCCTCCGCCGATAATCAGCGCGTCAAATTTTTCCGGCATAGCCGTCATCCCTTTCTTGTCTTTTGTTTTGAGTTTAACAGATATAGTACCACATTTTTGTTGAATTTACTACATCAATAGTATATAATTATCGAATAATTAACAAAGATCAAAATAACCAAACAAGGATACGGGAAAATGGAAGAAACGACAAAAAACTTTATCGAAGCCTTTGTGGAGGAGGACATCGGCCCCGGCGGCCGCTTTGAGGGGATGCAGGTACACACCCGCTTCCCGCCGGAGCCCAACGGCTATCTGCACATCGGCCACTGCAAGGCCCTGTGCATCGATTTCGGCACGGCGGAACGGTTCGGCGGCATCACCAACCTCCGGATGGACGACACCAACCCCGCCAAGGAGGACACCGAATTCGTAGATGCCATCCAGGAGGACATCCACTGGCTGGGCTTCGACTGGGGCAACCGCTTCTTCTATGGGTCGGACTATTTCGAGCAGACCTATCAGTTTGCCGTGGAACTCATCAAAAAGGGTCTCGCCTATGTCTGCGCGCTGACGCCGGACGAGTTCCGGGAATACCGGGGCGATACGTCCCACCCCGCGGTGAGTCCCTGGCGGGACAGGCCCGTGGAGGAAAATCTTGATCTCTTTGAGCGCATGAAAAACGGGGAATTCGCCGAGGGGCAGTATACCCTGCGGGCGAGGATCGATCTGGCCAGCGGGAACTTCAATCTGCGCGACCCGGTGCTGTACCGCATCCGCTATATTGAGCATCACCGCCAGGGCACCAAATGGTGCATTTTTCCCATGTACGATTTCGCCCACCCCATTCAGGACGCGCTGGAGGGCATCACCCACTCCCTGTGCTCACTGGAGTATGAGGACCACCGCCCCCTGTACGACTGGGTGGTGGAACATGTGTCCGTCCCCTATCACCGCCCCCGGCAGATCGAATTTTCCAGGCTGGGCATCAACTACACCGTCATGTCCAAGCGCAAGCTGCGGAAGCTCGTGGAGGAAGGCCTTGTCTCCGGCTGGGACGATCCCCGTATGCCCACGCTGTGCGGTCTGCGCCGCCGGGGCTACACCCCCGGCGCTATCCGGGACTTCACCGGCCGCATCGGTGTGTCCAAGGTGGATTCCACCGTGGACTGGGCGCTGCTGGAGAGCTGCCTGCGGGACGACCTCAATGAAAACGCAAAGCGGGTAATGGCCGTGCTGCGCCCGATAAAGCTCACCATCATCAACTACCCCGAGGGCAGAACCGAGTATCTCACCGTGGAAAACAACCCCCTCCACCCCGAGCAGGGCAGCCGGGAGGTCGTCTTTTCCCGGAATCTCTATGTGGAGGCGGAGGATTTTCTCTCCTGTCCCGTACCCAAATACAAGCGCCTCTATCCGGAGGGGCCGGAATGCCGTCTCAAGGGCGCGTACCTCATAAAATGCACCGGCTGTGTGCATGACGGGGAGGGGCACCTCACGGAGGTCCAATGTACCTACGACCCCGATTCCCGGGGCGGCGACCCCGCCGACGGGCGCAAGGTGACGGGCGCCACCATCCACTGGGTGGATGCCGCCACCGCGGCGGACGCCGAGATCCGGCTGTACGATCCCCTCTTTACCGACCCCGATCCCGACGGGCCGGACAAGGATTTTTTGGATTATGTCAACCCGGAAAGCCTTGAAACCCTCACGGGCTGCAAGGTAGAGGCCGGCCTTTCCGCCGCGCCCATGCCGGAAAAGGGCAGGACCGCGGTGAGCTATCAGTTCATGCGCCAGGGCTATTTCTGCCTGGATAACAAAGACGCCTCTCCCGGGCATCTGGTGTTCAACCGGGCCGTGGCACTGAAGGACAGCTTCAAAAAATAACAGTCCGCGGCCCACCCCGAGTGGGGCGACCGGCATCGGCGCCGCCATAGCTTGATTTGAAGGTGATCGTTATGAATGAAAATGTGAAAAAATTCTTTGTACTCTATGATTCCGACCCCGAACTGCGCGCGCGCATCGCCGCGGCGGAGGCGGTCTATCCCGGCAGTCTGGAGCTGCGCGAGGCGCTGGTGGAGGAAGTGCTTCTGCCCGTGGCCGCGGAGCTGGCGCTGCCCTTCACCGTGGAGGAGCTGCGAGACTATGAGACCGACCTGTTCCAGCGCCGCCTTCAGGCGCCCGATCCCGACGACGGGGACCCGGAGGCACCCATCCCCGCTTACACCTACTGGCTGTTCGGCCGCGGGTGGTACAACGACGAGGCCAGGTTCTGCGGCGACAAATAAGGCCGCGCACCAAAAGGAGCGCCCGGGTTTTCCGGGCGCTCCTTTTGGTGCGCGGGTTTTTGTGGCGTATTTCAAAGGGCTGTGGTAGAATGGCGGCATGATCGACAAAACGCTGGACAACCGCATACCGCGCCGCCTGGAGCTGGCGGCGGCGCTGACGCTGCTGGCGCTGGGCTTTGCCCTGCGGCTGGCGGGTCTGGGCACGCTGCCCTTCGGGCTCAATCAGGACGAGGCCTCCGCCGGGTACGACGCCTGGGCCATCCTGACAAGCGGCATGGATCGCTGCGGCAACCGTCTGCCGGTGCTGCTGGAAAGCTGGGGCAGCGGGCAAAACGCGCTTCTAAGCTATCTGGCCCTGCCCTTCATTGCGGTTCTGGGGCTTTCGGCGCTGTCCATCCGTCTGCCCATGGCGCTGGCCGGGTGCGCCGCGCTGGCGGTTTTCTGGCGCTATGCCCGCCGCACCCGCGGGCCCGCCTTCGGGCTGACGGCGCTGCTGTTCCTCGCCGTGTGCCCGTGGTCCATTCTGGCCAGCCGCTGGGCGCTGGAATCCAATCTGCTGCCGCCGCTGCTGATGGCGGGGGTCTTTTTCACCGCCCGGGCCCGGGAAAAGCCCTGGTCGCTGCTGACCGCCGCCGTATGCTACGGGCTGTCGCCGTACGCCTATGGCACGGCCTTTTTCTTTCTGCCGCCGTTCCTGCTGTTTGCCGTACTCTGGCTGGGAAAGCGGCTGCGGCCGGCACCGTTCTGCGTTTCTCTGGCGGTCTTTTCCGCGCTGGTGCTGCCCATCTCCCTGTGCCAGCTGCGCAACGCGCTGGGTCTGCCCGCCGCCGCCTTTCTGGGCTTTACGCTGCCAGCTCTGACCGAGGGACGGCAGCTGGCCACCTCCGTTCTGGGCGGCGGAGGGCCGGCCGCCGCGTGGGTGAACCTTCGTACGCTGGGCCGGATCCTGCTCACCCAGTCCGACGGCATGATCTACAATTCTCTGGGCCTCCGAAACGGCGGAGTGATCTGGTGCTTCGGTCTGCCGCTGGCCGCGCTGGGGCTGTGGAAAAGCCTGTCCTCACTGCGCAGGGCGCCCCTGGAGGCCCCCATGCTGGCCGCATTTTGCATCGCTGCGGCCAGCGCCGCGCTCATCGACGGCAACATCAACCGGCTCAATATGCTGTGGCTGCCGCTGTGCTATTTCGCGGCGCTGGGGCTGTATGTGCTGTTCGGCCTGCTGAAAAAGTGGAGCGCGCTGCCGATCGCCGGGCTGCTGGTGTGTCTGGTGCTGTTCCTTGCCGCCTATCGCGGCCAGCTGGGCGGCGCCGGCAACGCCAACTACTTCCCCGGTCTGGGGCAGTGTATTGCGTATGTGGAGGCGCGGGAGCCGGGGGCGGCTTATATTACGGATTATGTTAACCAACCATATATTTTTGCGCTGTTCTATACCGAGACGCCGGCAGAGGACTTTGTGGATTCCGTTGATTATGTCAACCCGGATGGCGCCTTCCGGCAGGTCCGATCCTTCGGGCATTGGCGCTTCGGCAGCGCGGAGGACGCGGCGGGCGACTATCTGATCCTGAACGCCGCCGAGGCGGGCGGGCGCGCCGCGCTGGTGCAATACGGGGACTATGTGGTCTGCCCCGGCAGCGGTTGAATGCCGATTTTTTGCACTTTTTCCTGCAGGCGGCAGGGAACCGAAATCAGAGCATTTTGGAAAGCCAAGTATAGCGGGGCTAGAGAACTTCC
>DAOPXW010000025.1:16748-28834 GCA_035352555.1 Oscillospiraceae bacterium | reverse complement strand
GAATTACTGCCTTGGTGTAGGTGGATCCTACGTCGCAGCCGCCAAAGTATTTCATTTGTGATTATCCTCCTAATATTTTAGCTAAGGTAAAGAATTATTTGCCGTACTCGTACTTGGGGAACTTATCCATGCTGTACTCGGTCTTCAGCACATCCTTGCGGGGCATATCGTCGTAGTGCTTGCAGAGGAAGGGCTCCACCACGTAGAACAGGAGCTTGCCGTCAAGATCAAAATAGAAGACGGCGAACAGCAGTGCGTAGAGGCCCACTGCAAGATGAAGGAATTTCTTCAAAAACTTGCCGAATTTGCACATATCAGTTTCCTCCCTATTACCAGCTCATGGAATCGTCGAAGTCCAGCAGCGACGGATCCAGAGGTTCTTCGTGCATGACGGTGGTCATATAGTCGTTGATCAGACGGCGAATCTCTTCGCGGGAAACCGTGCGCTTGTCGGGCAGCGCGTGAGGCATCCAGATGGCGTGGATGTTTCTGTTGCGGAACTCGTCCTCAAACATACCGTGGACGCCGTCCATGCCCTTGCACTGCACCTGGTCGTACATCATGACCATGTCGCAGTTGAAGCGCTCTTTGTTTTCCCACAGCTCGAAGATGTGCTTGTAGCCGCCGACGGCCATACGGCGCATGGGTGCCCACTCGTTGTAGATGGTGAAGTCCTCCATCATGTGCTCATGGGTATCGGTGCGCACGACGATGTCGAACATCAGGGAGTCCATGTTGATGATGCAGTTCAGGCCCCAGCAGTTGTAGGCCCAGGTGCACCAGTTGGAATAATACAGCGGCGCGCAGGACCAGGCGATGACTCTGTGGCGGGTCTCGGGGAACGGATTGATCTTGTTCTCCACGCATTTGGTGAGGATCTTGCGGACATGGGCATCGACCTCATGCCAGATGGGACGGTCGCCATCCTGAGAGTAGTAGATGCGGTACAGCGCCTGGGCGACGCCGTTGATGGGGTAGAAGTCGGTCTTGGCAGCGACTTCCCACTTCTCCTGCTCGAACTCGGTGAGCTTGTTGAAGCTCTCCTGGTACTTGATCAGCTGCTCCTCGCTGTAGGGTACGCCCAGCTGCTCCTCGATGAACTTCCAGCACTGCTCGATCTCGTTGCGGCAATGCTTCTGCACCAGAGGATCGTCAAACTGCATGGGCTGCGGCATGGCGAACAGCGGCTTATCCCAGAACCAGTCGGTGATGATGGAAGTGCCGACAGAACCGTCGCAGGCTTCGTTGCTGGTCACCAGCACGGGGCTGTAGTCGGGGTAATCATCCAGCACGAAGATGCCGGACTCGGCCTGGCACATCGGGCACGGATCGCCGGGCAGGCCGATGGACTGCATGGCGTCAATGTAGTTGAGCACGGTGTGGCTGTTCACGTGGCAGGTGACAAAATAGGGGATCATCTGCAGGGGCACGTCGTCCAGTTCGTCGCGCCAGGGATAGAAAATAGCGCCGGCGACGGTCTCGTCGTGGGCGATGGTCTTGTACCAAAGCTCGTTGCGCTTGCCGCCGTTGAGCTTGGTGTCGGCAGCGAACATCCGCTGGAACTGGCGGATGGTCTCGCAGACCATGGCGCGATAGTGCCAGGCGGAGGCCCTCAGAGCCTCGCCGCGCATACCTTCCATGCCGCGGTCGAACCAGTGCAGCACCGGCAGATAGGTCTGACCCACCCAGCGGTAGCGCCACAGGCCCTTGGCGAACACGCCCAGGCCGTTGAACCTCATGATATCGGATACCATATGTATGTAGTTGTACAGCCAGATCATGTTGAAGTAATAGAAGGTATCCTTCACGCCGCGCCACTCGCGGTGCTTGTAGAGGCCGGTCTTTTCCTCATAGAGGTCGCCGATGCGGCGCTCGCCGTGGGGCTTGCCGTACCAGAAATCCTTGGCAAGCTTTATGTAGTCCAGATTTTTGAAGTCGATGTCTTTGACTTTGGAGAGGTCAGGCATCTTGAATTTAGGCATTTCCATCACTTACCCTCCTGGATCTTCTTGATCTCGACGCTCTCGATGAAGGCCTGGAACCGGGTACGCAGCTGTCCGGAAGCGCCATTAATGTATTCCTTCTCGATGGAGCACACGGGGATACCGAAATCGCGGGGCATGATGATGGTATCGATGGTGCGCTCGTAGCTCCAGTACTCGCAGAACTTGTTCTGCTCGATGATGATACCGTCGGCCTTGTATTCTTTGGCGATGTCGGCAAGCTGCTGCTTTCTGTTGCGCATCTCATCCTGAGGCATGAACCGGGGGCACATGCTGGTGTCGAGGTAGTGACGGGTGATGGCGTCCAGCGGGGACTGGCCATCGGCCACCACAATCTCTTCCCTCCCGGGCAGAGAGCCGTAGCAGTGGCGGTCGGCCACCACGAGAGCGCCGCAGCTCTCGATGAGCTTGGTGAACTCGGGGTCATCGTTCTCGGAACCATACAGCACGACCTTGCAGCGCCAGGTCGGCTTGGAATCCGGCTTGCGGGTCTTCATTTCCTTGGCGGTCTCCCGCAGATACGGCAGGATCAGATACTTGGGGCAAACCAGCGATACCAGCTGGATGCACTGGAACTCGTAGCCGGTGATGGTGGGATTGGCGAGCTTGCGGTAGGCGCCAATCTCGGTGATCAGACGGCAGACCTCGTTGTGCTCCTCGATGGCCTTCATCAGGGCCTCGTCGGAGGTGTCGATGCCGAAATTCTCATGCAGCTTGTCGAGAACATGAACCTGCAGTTGGGTGCGATAGTGCTCATAGCCGTTCTCGTTGCGTTTGAAGGGGATGTCGGTAAATTCACAGAAAAACTTCGGGTTCTGAATAATATTCATCATCTGCAGATGCTCCTGAAAGCGGCAGGTGACGGTGCAGGTCTCGGTGGCCATCTGGGCGTCGAGGAAGTTGTAGCCGCCCTCAAGGGCGCGCTCAAACAGGCTGCGGCCGTAATGGCAGGTGCGCGCGGTCATGTAGTAGGTTGCGATGTCGGGCGACGTGCAGTTCGGTGCTCTCAGGCGAACCGAAAAGCAGCCCGGCAGGTCGAGAAGCACTTCGGGCATGAAATAGCAGGTATAGCCCAAAGCATACTTGCCATCGGCCTTCGCCTTCTGTACCAACTCATTGTTGGCATCCTGAAGCAGATTCTCGAAGTAGATCAGGTGCTTGAGATCTTTCACGAATAACCCCCCAAATCTTTTTTTGTGCAAAACACATGAAATTGATATGTTATACACAGTATTTGCTCGTTAACTTTTTCAATTCTACCAAAACGTCAGATAATTGTCAATTCATGCGCGGGCGTTTTTTGTGAAAAATGCAAAATTTGTGAGTTTTTTCACTATACAATTTTGCCGATTTGTCTAAATATATAAGCTGCTTAAAAATTTTTGTATTTCCTCTTTGGATTTTGTCGCGCTGCCCTGAATCATCCGGGAACTGCCGCCGCCGCGGCCGCCGATGCCGGCGTTGATTTCCGCCGCCGCGGCCATCAGATCGACGTGTCCGCTGCCGATAATATACCGCCAGCCGCCGCTGCCGCCGGAGAAAGCGGCGGCCAGTCCTGCGCATCTTTCCGCCGCGCCGTTCACCCAGTCCCGCAGGGCGGGCTCGGGCAGTACATCGTCAAACAGGCAGAGGTTATCGCACTGCTTTGGCAGGGCGGCCAGCCGCGCCGCCACCAGCGCGCGGGCCAGCTCTCCGTTTTTGGCTTTCAGCGTCTCGTTTTCGCTCAGGATCCGTTCCACCGCCGGTGCGACCTCCGCCTGTCTGGCGGAGAGCGCGGCGGAGACGGCGGCCACGCTGTCGTGCTCCCGGCGGAAGACCTCGTATGCCATCCCGCCGCAGACCATGTCGATGCGCATGCCTCCCCTGTGGCGCACGGCGCTCAGCAGCTTGACCGCCCCGATCTCGCCGGTGCGGGCCACATGGGGCGCGCAGCAGGCGCACACGTCCACCCCCGGGATGGCCACAATGCGCACGTCGCCGCTCAGCTCTTTTTTGCTGCGATAGTCCAGCCGCTCCAGCTCCTCCGGCGCGGGAAACGCGGCGGACACGGGCAGGTCCCGGGTCACCGCCTCGTTCGCCAGCTTTTCCACCCGCTCCAGCCCGTCCACGCTCAGCTCGCCGCTGAAGTCGATGGTAACGCACGCCTCCCCCATGTGAAAGCCCACGTTGTCGTAACCGTACAGTTTATGTACGAGACCGGACACGATATGCTCCCCGGAATGGTTCTGCATCCGGGAAAAGCGCTGCGGCCAGTCGATGCGGCAGGGGCAGGTCTCCCCCTTTGTCAGCGGCCCGGCGGCATAGTGGACGATCTCCCCGTCCTTTTCCCGCACATCCGTCACGGCGGTTGCCCCGATGAAACCGGTGTCGGCGCTCTGGCCGCCGCCCTCAGGAAAAAAGGCGGTGCGGTCCAGGGTGACGGCCCAGCACCCCTCCCCCGACGGCGCGCAGGACAGGACCGCGGCCTGAAATTCGGCCAGGTGGCTGTCCTGATAATAGAGCTTGTCTGTCATGTTTGGGCCCCTCCTTTCAAAAAACAGCCGAGTGTGTTAAACCCGGCTGCCGTTGAGATCGTCTTTGATTTTGGTGGTGGAGATTTCCGGTGTCCGGGGCAGATAGACCACCTCGCACTTGTCCCTGAGAAAGTCGAATTTGCCCTCCCAGTCGTCGCCCATGACGAACACGTCCACATCGTACTTGTCGATGTCCGTGGACTTTTGTTCCCAGTTCTCCTCGGGGATGACCATGTCCACATAGCGGATGGCCTCCAGCATCTCCTTGCGGGTGGCGTAGGAAAAATAGCTCTTTTTATGCTTGCTGTTCCAGTTGAACTCATCCGTGGACAGCGCCACGATGAGATAATCGCCCTGCTGCTTTGCCCGCTTGAGCAGGTTGATGTGGCCGTAGTGCAGCAGATCGAAGGTGCCGTAAGTGATGACCCGTCTCATTTTACAGTCGCTCCTTATCGTATGATGTCACGCCGTCCTGCGATGGACGGCGGCGCCGAGTTTTTTCAGCAGATCGCGCAGAACGTACAGGGACAGCGCGCACACCGCGGCCAGGCACACGGCGTTGGCCGCCATGCCCATGGTGGAGTACACATAGAAGGCCGCCGCGAACAGCACGGTGCCGCCGATGATAACCGTGTAGTCCAGCTTGACGGCGACGGATTTGCGCAGGATGACGATGCGCATGACGATATTCACCAAAAAGCCCGCCAGCAGCGCGATGTTGGCCGCCTGCGTGCCTATCCGGTGGATGAGCAGGTGGAACAGCGCCACGTTGACCGCGGCGGCGGCCAGCGTGGAGTAGAACACGATGCGCGTGTGCTTTTCCGCGGAGAAGATATTGCCCAGGAAATTGCTGTAGATGCTGGCCACCGTGGCAAACAGGTACAGCGGCACCAGCGGGAAGGAGGCGGCGTAGGCTTTGCCGATCATAAAGGGAAAGATCAGCTTCACAAAAGGCACCAGCGCCAGCAGCCCCGCGTAGAGGAACTTGATGTAATAATTGGACGCCTTGGTATAGAAGGCGGATTTGTCCTCCTTCTCGTTGCCCATGGAGAACACCAGCTCCTGCCAGGCCAGCGTGAAGCAGGTGGACACCAGGCTCAGCGCGGTGGTGAATTTCCCGGCCACGGCGTAGATGCCGTTGGCCTCCAGCCCCAGCGTATTGGTCACGGCCACGGTATTGTAGCCGGACAAAAACCAGAAGCAGGCGGAGTTCAGCGCCAGCGGCAGAGCAAATTTCATCATGCTCTTTACCTTGCCGCCGTCCACATGAAAGCCCTTGGCATGGCCGATGAGCTTTACCTTGGACTCCATGATGGCGCACTGGGTGAACAGGCCCAGGATCATGGCGATGTACAGCGACGTCAGCGTCATGTGCAGCACCAGGATCATAAAAATGTTGGACAGGCAGTTCACCAGACTGCCCACCAGCCCGGATACCGCGAAGGTGGTGTTGTGGCCCAGACCCCGGGTGGAATAGGTATAGACGTTCTGCAGCATGGTGAACAGGCCGTACAGATAGATCAGCCACAGGCACTGGATGCTGGCAAACGCCTGCAGGCACACGAAGATGGCGGTATACACAACCAGCGACCCGCCGAAGATGGCGAGACCGTTGTACACGGAGTTGTAGCGGCTCTCCGTCTCGGTATAGTCGTACATATACCGCATGATGGCCGACCAGATCTCCAGGCACACCACGGGGATGAGAATGTTCAGGTAGTTGACGGAGGTATTGTAATAGCCCATATCTGCCGTGCTGATCTTCGCCGTATACAGCGGCAGCAGGAAAAAGGATATGAGTTTGGTCAGAATATTGCCGACAAAATAGATTGCTGAGGATTTGATGAATCTGCTGGCTCTGCTCACGGCATCAGCCCTCTTCAGTCCCGTCCCGTTTGGACTCGTCCACCCACCAGGCGGTGTAGCTGTGGTGGGGTACGCGCTGCTCCGGCGGCGGGGGCGTCATATAGTCGCCGTACAGATATTCCAGAACCTTGTCGTACTCGGCGGGGGCGCAGAATTCATACTGCTCAAAGGGCAGCAGAACGGTCCGGGAAAACCAGTCGCGGCGGAAAACGCGTTTCCAGCCGTCGAACACGGCCACGGCCACGTCGCCGCTCAGGTCGCAGGGGTACTTCCGGGCCAGCGCATCCTGCCCGTTTGCCAGCGCCCGGTAGTCCCGCCCGGCATAGACGCACCAAAGCGCCGCGCGTTTGGCCAGACGCAGCGGGTTTGCGCACAGACGATAGGTCCGCACGACCTTTTCCATGGTCCTCTGGGTCTTTTTCAGGGCAGCCAGATGGGCCGCCCGCTCTTCCGCGTTCTCCGGCAGGCCGTCCATGGGAAACAGGTCCACCCACACGCCGCTGCGGATCTCGTCCCGCAGATAGTCCTCGTGGCCGTCCGTGCGGGTGTCCACCAGCTTGAAAAACGGCGCGTTGTAGCCGTCCCGCACCCTCGCGGAGCGCAGCTCCAGATGGGGCGCCACAGGCCGGGTCCTAGTCAGCGTCCACAGCTTTTCATAGTCGGGCCTGGGCAGGCACAGGTCGATATCGTCGTCCCAGGGGATGAAGCCGCTGTGGCGCACCGCGCCCAGCAGCGTGCCCGCATAGAGATAATAGCGGATGCCGTTTTCCCGGCAATAGTCATGAAAATGTTTGAGAATATCCAGTTCCAGTCCCTGGAGCTCCCCGATCCCAATCTCCGTCATGGCAGCCTCACAGTCCCAGCCGGCGGAAAACCTCGTCCATACGGGCGTTCCAGGTGTTCTCCCGGGCCTCCCTGTCGCACAGCTCCAAATACTCGGGGTCCCTGCGCAGCTTCATCAGCCTGGGCACCAGCGTATCCAGATCCTCCGCGGTCTCATAGCGGCGGACGGATTCGTAGCCCCGGCATTCCGGCAGGTCGGAGGTCAAAATCGGCTTGCCCGCCGCCATGTATTCAAACAGCTTCACCGGTGAGGTCGCCATGGTGGTCTGGTTGATGACGAAGGGGATGGTGAGAATGTCGGCCAGCGCCACATAGCGGGGCAGCTCGGCGTAGGGCACGGCGGGGACGTGCACCACGTTTTTGCACCCGCCGACGCCGCTTTTTTTCAGGTCGCCGCCGATCTCCCTGCCGACGAGCAGCCAGCACCAGTCCGGGTGCTTTTTGGCGGAGACGCGGACGGTCTCATAGTCGAACCAGGAGGCCAGCGCCCCGTAGTATTCCAGCACGCAGGCGTAACCCTTCAGCTTTTCCGCAAGCTCGGGCACGGGGGAGGCGGGGGCGGCGAAGAAGTCGTAGTCCCCGGCGTTGGGCAGCAGCACGGCCTGCTTCGCGGTGGGGGCGATCTCGTCGTAGAGCTTCTCCGCCGTGGCCACCGTCAGGTCGGCCCGGGCGGTCAGCTCGGTATGCAGCTTCCGATAGGCGGCAAAGTCGCTGACATCGGAGACGATAAAGCGCAGATCGTCCACATATTCGTACACCAGCTTATCGCTGTGATAAGCGCTCAGGCAGTCCAGCCCGGAAGTGATGTTATAGACGCAGCTCACCACGGTCTTTGCCCCCGCGCACAGCTCGTCCAGCCTGTCGGCGAGGGCGGCGTTCACCAGCCACAGCCCGGGCTTGAGCTCGGTCATGCCGGCTTCGTCGTCATAATGGCGCTGGGTGGAGAGGAACAGCACGGCGCAGCCCTCCCGGGCGGCGGCGCAGCTGGCCATCTGCTGGCAGCGCTGATAGAGATAGTGCCACTCCACCGTGGGGGTATAGACAAACACGGTCTTGCCGTCCAGCGAGGCCTTCACGGCGGCTTTCTGGCCGTCGTAGAGGCGCAGCGCCTCCTCCCGGCGGGACCGGGCATGGCGGCCGTCGGCGCGGTTTTCCTTCACCAGCGCAGCGGTCTTTTTCACGCCCAGGGTATTGAAATAGTAGAACCCCTTGGCCAGCTTCCCGGCCTCGGCCTGCTCCCGGCCCAGCGAGACGGACAGCAGCATTCCGGCGGAGACGCCGAGGTAGGTGGACAGGAAGGTCATATCCAGACTGTTGCCGCAGTAGTAGCCCATCACCATCATCACGCAGAAGGACATGGTGAGCAGGGTCTGGAACAGCGGCAGCTGCCGGCGGCGCAGCATACTGCGCAAAATCACGGCGATGCCCAGCAGCATCAGCAGAAAATACGCGCCGAAGAACAGAACCACGCCGAAAATGCCCATGGAATAATACTGGGCCAGAATATCGCGCTCGATCTTCACGATGTTGGTCTCGCGGGTGGCGGAAATGCCGAACCACTTGTCCCATTTGCTGCCGTCCACATCCACAATGCGCTGGATGACGCGGGTCTCCAGGCTGCGGTAGTTCTGGTTGTCGCCCACGGTGTAATTGCGGATCATGGCCACCCAGAAGGCGGGATCGCGCTCGTAGGGATAGTAGACATAAACGTAGCGCCAGGCGATGCCGGAGGCCGCGTAATTGTACAGCACGAACGTGCAGTACTCCTTATACTGGTCGCTGGTCATCTCGCCCACGGCGAGATCGAGGTCGAAGCGTTCCATCTTGTTGCCCAGATTGTTTTTCTGGCTGAGGGACATGTTGCGCACGGCGGGGCAGGCCGGCAGCAGGCCGGCCAGAATGCCGATCATCAGCGCCGCCGCGATGGTGCAGGCGACGAGGCGTTTTTTATAGACACGCAGGGTCTTGCGGCGGAAAATCAGCCAAACCAGGCCCACGGCGGCCAGCACGCCCAGCTCCAGAACCACGCCGATGGCGGCGGTCATGGTGCCCAGCATCAGCATGGCAACGATCATGGCCACCAGATTGAGCCCGTTGTACCACCTGGGGTTTTTGGCCATCTGGTAGCAAAGCAGCGGGAACAGGCCGTCCAGCACCACGGAGATCTGGTTGGCATAGCTGAAGAAGGCCTTGGAGGCGAAGAATTTGGGCAGCAGGTCTTCCTTGGTCAGAATGGTGCTCCACCGGAGGATGCTGCCGCAGATGGGCTCGTTGGTGTAGGCGCACAGGGCGGTGCCCGTGAGGTTGGTGACGATCAGCACCGCGCTGCACACCGCCCCCATCACGCAGGAGGCCCGGGTAAAGGTGCCGGAGTCCAGCCCGGTCTCAAAGGTGAGATAGATCAGCAGCATGGGCGCCAGCAGGCGGGCCACATAATAGGCCTCGTGGCTGAGGCTGTAGTTGAAGTTGCCCGGCACATAGGAGACAAAGCTGGAGCAGCTGATGTGGTGCAGCACGAAATAGGCCGCGCAGATCACAAAATACCAGAACAGCAGCCTGCCGGTCTGACCGCCGCGGTATTTGAAGAAATAATACGCCGACAGCACGGCCACCGTCAGCAGCACCAGCAGGGGCGGCACGGTGACGCCGTGGGTATAGGCGGCGACCTTGTCGGTATAGAGATAATAGTTATCCAGGAAAGGCTGGAGCAATACCAAAATGACCAGCAGCGCGTTCAGCAGTCTTTTGTCTCCGGCGGTCGGCGCTCTGCGGGTGCGCAGCCTGTCATCAGTCTTTGATTTCACGGCAATATGTCCTCCTGTGAACAAAGCTCAGTTTTTTTATTATATCCGTATTTTCAGGGAAAAGCAAGGGCAGCAAAAAAGTATCCCGAACCGCGGTCCGGGATACTCAAAAAGCTCCGCTCACAGCACCCGCACGCGCAGGACGCTGTCCATGCCGGCGATCTGCGCGGCCTCCTCCGGGCCGATGACCGTGCCCAGGTCGAGGATGGTGTAGGCGTATTCGCCGCGGGACTTGTTGATCATGTTGTCCACGTTGATCTCCATGCCGCCGATGAGGTTGAGGAAGTTGGTCAGCATCCTGGGCACGTTGCGGTGCAGGATGCACAGCCGGCACACGCCGGTGCGGTCCATGCGGGCGTTGGGCATATTCACGGAGTTGCGGATATTGCCGTTCCTGATGTAATCGTACAGCTCCTCCGCCGCCATGATGGCGCATTTCTCCTCGCTCTCCGGGGTACAGGCCCCCAGATGCGGCAGGCAGATGACGTTGGGGATGCCGATGAGCTTCTCATTGGGGAAGTCGGTGACGTAGCGGGCTACTCTGCCGCAGTCGATGGCGTCGATCATGGCGTCGTCGTCCACCACCTCGGCCCGGGATTCGTTGGTGATGCGCACGCCCTGCTTCATCCTTGCAAAGGTCTGGGCGTTGAACATGTGGCGGGTGTCGGTGGTATAGGGCACGTTGATGCTGATATAGTCGCACCGCGGCAGCAGCTCGCCCAGCTCGTCCGCGTGCTGCACCTCCCGGGACAGCCGCCACGCGGCGTCCACGGAGAGATAGGGGTCATAGCCGAAGACCTTCATGCCCAGCTCCAGCGCCACGTTGGCCACCAGCGCGCCGGTGGCGCCCAGCCCCACCACGCCCAGCGACTTGCCCTTCAGTTCCGGTCCGGAAAAGGAGGACTTGCCCTTCTCCACCAGCGCGGGGATCTCCTCGCCCCTGTCGGCGATGGAGCGCACCCACTCGATGCTGCCCAGCACGTCCCGGGAGGCCATGACCAGCTCGCACAGCACCAGCTCCTTCACGGCCTCGGCGTTTGCGCCGGGACTGTTGAACACCACGATGCCGGCCTCCGTGCAGCGGGCCACGGGGATGTTGTTGTATCCCGCGCCGCAGCGGCCGATGCACAGGAGGCCGGCGCCGAATTCCATGTTGTTGAGGTCCGCGGATCGCACCAGAATGCCGTCAGGGTCGGCAATGTCCGGCCCCACGGCCAGACCCCGTTCAATGAGAATCTGGGTCCCCAGCGGGGAAATGTTGTTGATGGTCCTGATCTTTTTCATCGGTTTTCCGCCTCAAATCTCTTCATATAATCCACGAGCCTGCGCACGCCCTCCACGGGCATGGCGTTATAGAGGGAGGCCCGCATCCCGCCGGTGAGCCGGTGGCCCTTGAGATTCACCAGGCCCTCCCTGGCCGCGCCCTGGACGAATTCGGCGTCCAGCGCGTCGCTTTCCGTGCGGAAGGTCACGTTCATATAGCTGCGGGAGCCGGGGACGGCATGGGCGCGGAATACGCGGCTGCCGTCGAGGAAATCGTACAGCAGCCCGGCCCGCTCCCGTTTCAGCGCCTCCATGGCGGGGATGCCGCCCTGCTCCACAACCCAGTCCAGCGTCAGTCCCAGCATATAGATGCACCAGCAGGGCGGCGTGTTGAGCATGGAGCCCTTCTCCGACAGCGCCGCGTAATCCATCACCTTGGGCGTGACGGGCAGCGCGCGGCCCAGAACGGCCTTGTCCACGATCACCACGGTGAGACCGGCCGGAGCCATGTTTTTCTGGGCGCCGGCGTACACCAACGCGTATTTGGAGAAGTCCACGGGCCGGGTGAGGATGTCGGAGGACATATCGCACACCAGCGGGGTCCCGCCCGTATCGGGCACATACTGCCACTCCGTGCCGTAGACGGTGTTGTTGGCGCAGTAATAGAAATAGCTTGCGCCGGGGGTGAAGCGCAGCGCGTCCTGCGCCGGGATATAGCTGTGATCCCGGTCGGCGGAGCTGGCCGCCAGACACACCGTGCCGTATTTTTCGGCCTCCCTGGCCGCGATGCCGGA